>NZ_LIPQ01000087.1 GCF_001418135.1 Streptomyces aureus | reverse complement strand
GACGGAGGCCGGACGGCCCGATCTGGTGATCGCGGCCCACCCGTGGTCCGCGATCACCAGATCGGGCCGTCCGTCCTCGCCGAGCGCGTCGAGGATCGCGTTCATCGGCTCCGGGGAGTGCGTGTGCCAGAGGCTCGCGCCCCGCTCGAAGACCGCGACGTCGGCGAACTGCACGACGTACCCCTCGTCGGCGACGAGCCCACCGGGGATCTTCACGATGTCGCAGCCCTGGGCGCGCAGCCCGGCCGCGACCCGGCTGTGCACGTCGATCAGCGCGCCGGGGTGGCCGGTCGCGAAGAGGACCCGCTCCTTGCCGGCGGCGGCCTTGCGCAGCCGGGCGGCCATCCGCTCCAGGCCGTCCACGGTGAGCTCGGGGTCGATGGTGTCCTGGCCGGCCCGGTGGGCCGGGTCGTCGATGACACCGCAGCGTTCGGCCATCACGGCGAGCACGTCCTGCTCGTCGGTCCAGCGGTCGCCGAGCTCCAGGCCGAGCCAGTAGTGCCGGTCGCCGTTGGCGAGCTTGCGGTAGTGGGAGAGGTTGTTGTCGCGCGGGGTGGCGACGTCTCCCGCGATCCGGGTGCGGACGAGGTGCTCGACAAGGGCGGGGCGGCTGAGTATCGGCATGGGGCTCATTCTGGACGACGGCCTGCCGTTGTGGGCAATCGTTCCGTCCCGTGGACCCGCCCGGGGCCGGACACCGCTCAGCCTTCGAGCGCCCCGAAGGCCCCGTGGGCCAGGCGCCGGAGCAGGTCCTCCATGGACCGGCGCCCCACCGCGTCGAGGTGCGGCGTCGAGTTGAGCAGGCCGAACACCGCGTGGACCGCCGTCCGCGATTCCGACTCCCCCGCGGCCGGGTACAGCTCCCGCACCACCGTCACCCACAGCTCCACGTACTGCCGCTGGAGCTGCCGTACCCGCTTGCGGTCCTCGTCCTTGAGGCGGTCCAGCTCGCGGTCGTGGAGGGTGATCAGCGGCCGGTCGTCGAGGGCGAAGTCGATGTGACCGTCGATGAGGGCGCCGAGCAGGGCCTCGGGGTCGCCGGTGGTCTCGCCGACCCGCAGCCGGCCGCCGTCGAGGAGTCGCTCGCTGATGCCGACGAGGAGCTCGGCGAGCATCGCGTCCTTGCCGGGGAAGTGGCGGTAGAGGCCGGGGCCGCTGATGCCGACGGCGGCTCCTATCTCGTCCACGCCCACGCCGTGGAAGCCGCGCTCGGCGAAGAGGCGGGCGGCCTCCTTGAGGATCTGCTGGCGCCGCGTCGGGGCGTCGGTCCTGCCGGTGGCGGTCCGGGTCGTGGCCGGAGTCGTGGCCGAGGTCGTGGTCATGGATTCGATTCTAGACAACCCGGTTAGCGGTCGTTAACCTGAACGACATACGTTAACGCTCATTAACCGAGCAAGGGAGCTCGAGGGATGCAGCAGGCACCTGTGCTGGCGAGTACGGCGGATCCCGCCTCGCCGGCCTGGCAGGCGAACGAGGCGGCGCACCACGAGCTGGCGGCCGTCCTGCGCGCCAAGCTCGCGGCGGCGGCGCTGGGCGGCGGTGAGAAGTCCCGGGCCCGGCACACCGCGCGCGGGAAGCTGCTGCCGAGGGACCGGGTGGACACCCTGCTGGACCCCGGCTCCCCCTTCCTGGAGCTGGCGCCGCTCGCGGCGAACGGGATGTACGGCGACGCGGCCCCCGCGGCGGGAGTCATCGCGGGCATCGGCCGGGTCTCGGGCCGCGAGTGCGTGATCGTCGCCAACGACGCGACGGTCAAGGGCGGCACGTACTACCCGATGACGGTGAAGAAGCACCTCCGGGCCCAGGAGGTGGCGCTGGAGAACCGCCTCCCCTGCCTCTACCTGGTCGACTCGGGCGGTGCGTTCCTGCCGATGCAGGACGAGGTCTTCCCCGACCGGGAGCACTTCGGCCGGATCTTCTACAACCAGGCCCGGATGTCCGGCGCGGGCATCCCGCAGATCGCGGCGGTCCTCGGTTCGTGCACGGCCGGTGGCGCGTACGTGCCGGCGATGAGCGACGAGGCCGTGATCGTACGGAACCAGGGCACGATCTTCCTGGGCGGTCCGCCGCTGGTGAAGGCGGCGACCGGTGAGGTCGTGACGGCGGAGGAGCTGGGCGGCGGCGAGGTCCACTCGCGGATCTCCGGCGTCACCGACCACCTCGCCGAGGACGACGCCCACGCGCTGCGGATCGTGCGGAACATCGTCGCGACGCTCCCCGAGCGCGGCCCGCTGCCCTGGTCGGTCGAGCCGGTCGAGGAGCCGAAGGTGGATCCGGCCGGGCTGTACGGGGCGGTGCCGGTGGACTCCCGTACCCCGTACGACGTGCGCGAGGTCATCGCCCGGGTGGTGGACGGCTCCCGCTTCCAGGAGTTCAAGTCCGAGTACGGACAGACGCTGATCACCGGCTTCGCCCGGATCCACGGGCACCCGGTCGGCATCGTCGCCAACAACGGCATCCTGTTCGCCGAGTCCGCCCAGAAGGGCGCGCACTTCATCGAGCTGTGCGACCAGCGCGGCATCCCGCTGGTCTTCCTGCAGAACATCACCGGCTTCATGGTCGGCAAGGCGTACGAGCACGGCGGCATCGCCAAGCACGGCGCCAAGATGGTGACGGCCGTGGCCACCACCCGGGTCCCGAAGCTGACGGTCGTCGTCGGCGGTTCGTACGGCGCGGGCAACTACTCGATGTGCGGCCGGGCGTACTCGCCGCGCTTCCTGTGGATGTGGCCGAACGCCAAGATCTCGGTCATGGGCGGCGAGCAGGCCGCGTCCGTCCTCGCGACCGTCAAGCGCGACCAGCTCGGCGACGGGTGGAGCGCGGAGGACGAGGAGGCCTTCAAGGCCCCGATCCGCGAGCAGTACGACAGCCAGGGCAACGCCTACTACGCGACCGCGCGGCTCTGGGACGACGGCGTCATCGACCCGTTGGAGACCCGGCAGGTCCTCGGACTCGCCCTGACCGCCTGTGCCAACGCGCCTCTGGGAGACCCCCAGTTCGGCGTCTTCCGGATGTGAGGGTGTGAGGACGTCCATGTTCGACACAGTGCTCGTCGCGAATCGCGGCGAGATCGCGGTGCGGGTCATCCGCACGCTGCGGGCGCTCGGTGTGCGTTCGGTCGCGGTGTACAGCGACGCGGACGCCGATGCCCGGCACGTACGGGAGGCGGACACGGCGGTGCGGATCGGCCCGCCGCCGGCCTCGGAGTCATACCTGTCGGTGGAGGCGCTCCTCGACGCGGCCCGCCGGACGGGCGCGCGGGCGGTGCACCCCGGGTACGGCTTCCTCGCGGAGAACGCGGGGTTCGCGCAGGCGTGCGCGGACGCGGGGCTCGTCTTCATCGGCCCGCCCGCCTCGGCGATCTCCCTGATGGGCGACAAGATCAGGGCGAAGGAGACGGTGAAGGCGGCGGGCGTGCCCGTCGTCCCCGGCGCGGCCGACCCCGAACTGGAGGCCGCGGCGCGCGAGTTGGGTGCGCCGGTGCTGCTCAAGCCGAGCGCGGGAGGCGGCGGCAAGGGCATGCGGCTGGTCCGCGACCTGTCGACGCTGACGGAGGAGATCGCGTCCGCGCGTCGGGAGGCCCGTGCCTCCTTCGGTGACGACACGCTGCTGGTGGAGCGGTGGATCGACCGGCCCCGGCACATCGAGATCCAGGTCCTGGCGGACGCCCACGGGAACGTGATCCACCTGGGCGAGCGCGAGTGCTCGCTCCAGCGCCGCCACCAGAAGATCATCGAGGAGGCGCCGAGCGTCCTGCTGACCCCGGAGATCCGGGCGTCGATGGGTGCGGCGGCGGTCGAGGCGGCTCGCTCCTGCGGGTATGTGGGCGCGGGCACGGTCGAGTTCATCGTGCCGGGCGGCGACCCGTCCTCGTACTACTTCATGGAGATGAACACCCGCCTCCAGGTCGAGCACCCGGTCACCGAGCTGATCACGGGCGTGGACCTGGTGGAGTGGCAGCTGAGGGTCGCGTCGGGCGAGCCGCTGCCCTTCGCGCAGGAGGACATCAGCCTCACGGGCTGGGCGATCGAGGCGCGGATCTGCGCGGAGGACCCGTCGCGGGGCTTCCTGCCCTCGGGCGGCACGGTCCTGGCCCTGAACGAGCCGGCGGGCGACGGCGTCCGCACGGACTCGGGCCTCTCGGAGGGTACGGAGGTCTCGTCCCTCTACGACCCGATGCTGTCGAAGGTCATCGTCCACGCCGAGGACCGCCCGACGGCGCTGCGCCGCCTGCGCGCGGCCCTGGCGGACACGGTGACCCTGGGAGTCCCGACGAACGCGGGCTTCCTGCGTCGCCTCCTGGCCCACCCGGACGTCGTCTCCGGGGCCCTGGACACGGGTCTGGTGGAGCGGGACGCGGAGAGCCTGGTCCCGGACGGCGTCCCGGAGGAGGTGTACGCGGCGGCGGCGGCCGTACGGCTCGCGGAGCTGGCTCCGGCACCCCGGGACGGCTGGACCGACCCGTTCTCGGTGCCGAGCGGCTGGCGCCTGGGCGGCAGCCCGGCCCCGCTCCCCTTCCCCGTGCGGGCGGCGGGACTCGAATCCGTCATGGCCGAGGCGCCGGCCGGCGCCCGGGTCACGGACTCCTCGGTGTCGGTCACGGTCGACGGCGTCGTCCACCGCTTCCACCGGGCCGGCGACTGGCTGGGCCGTGACGGTGACTCCTGGCACGTCATGGATCACGATCCCGTCGCCGCCGCGCTCTCCGGCGCCCGGCACGGGGGTGCCGACACCCTCGCGGCTCCCATGCCGGGAACCGTGACCGTGGTCAAGGTGGCCGTCGGGGACGAGGTCGAGGCCGGGCAGAGTCTGCTGGTCGTCGAGGCGATGAAGATGGAGCACGTCATCTCCGCCCCGCACGCCGGCACCGTCACCGAGCTGGACGTCACGCCCGGTTCGACCGTCGCCATGGACCAGATCCTGGCCGTGGTGACGCCCCGCGAGGAGGAGGCCGCATGACCGCCGCGGGACTGCCCATGGTCGTGCCCGATCCCGCGCTGCCGGCCCGGGTGCGGATCCACGAGGTCGGCGCGCGCGACGGGCTGCAGAACGAGAAGGGCGCCGTCCCGACCGAGGTGAAGGCGGAGTTCATCCGGCGGCTCGCCGCCGCGGGGCTCTCCACGGTCGAGGCGACCAGCTTCGTCCACCCCAGGTGGGTGCCCCAGCTGGCGGACGCGGAGGACCTGTTCCCGATGGTCCGCGATCTGCCGGTGCGGCTCCCGGTGCTCGTGCCGAACGAGCGCGGCCTCGACCGGGCCCTCGCCCTCGGCGTCCGGGAGATCGCCGTCTTCGCCTCCGCCACGGAGTCCTTCGCGAAGGCCAACCTCAACCGGACCGTGGACGAGGCCCTCGCCCTCTTCGCCCCCACGGTCACCCGTGCCATAGAGGCGGGGCTCAAGGTCCGCGGCTATCTGTCGATGTGCTTCGGCGACCCCTGGGAGGGCGCCGTCCCGGTCGAGCAGGTCGTCCGCGTCACCAGGGCGCTCGCCGAGATGGGCTGCGACGAGCTGAGCCTCGGCGACACCATCGGGGTCGCCACCCCCGGGCATGTGGGGGAGCTGCTGCAGGCGCTCGACGGCGCCGGTGTCCCGGCCTCCCGTCTGGCCGTGCACTTCCACGACACCTACGGCCAGGCCCTCTCCAACACGCTCGCCGCGCTCCGCCACGGAGTGACCACGGTCGACGCCTCCGCCGGCGGCCTCGGCGGCTGCCCGTACGCGAAGAGCGCGACCGGCAATCTCGCCACCGAGGATCTCGTGTGGATGCTCGACGGTCTCGGCATCGAGACCGGGGTCGATCTGGCCGCCCTCACCGCCACAAGCGTGTGGATGGCCGAACAGCTGGGCCGGCCCAGCCCCTCCCGTACCGTCCGCGCCCTCTCCCACAAGGAGTGACGTCCCCCATGTCTCTCGACCACCGGCTCTCCGCAGAGCACGAGGAACTCCGCCGTACCGTCGAGGCGTTCGCGCACGACGTCGTGGCGCCGAAGATCGGCGACTACTACGAGCGGCACGAGTTCCCGTACGAGATCGTCCGCGAGATGGGCCGTATGGGCCTGTTCGGGCTGCCGTTCCCCGAGGAGTACGGCGGCATGGGCGGCGACTACCTGGCGCTCGGCATCGCCCTGGAGGAGCTGGCCCGGGTCGACTCCTCCGTCGCGATCACCCTGGAGGCGGGGGTCTCGCTCGGCGCGATGCCCGTGTACCTCTTCGGTACGGACGAGCAGAAGCGCGAGTGGCTGCCGAGGCTCTGTGCCGGCGAGCTGCTGGGTGCCTTCGGTCTCACCGAGCCGGGCGCCGGGTCGGACGCGGGCGGCACCCGTACGACGGCCGTGCGCGACGGCGACCACTGGGTCATCAACGGTTCGAAGTGCTTCATCACCAACTCCGGTACGGACATCACGGGTCTGGTGACGGTCACGGCGGTCACCGGCCGCAAGCCCGACGGCCGGCCGCTGATCTCCTCGATCATCGTCCCCTCCGGCACCCCCGGTTTCACCGTGGCCGCCCCCTACTCGAAGGTCGGCTGGAACGCCTCGGACACCCGTGAGCTGTCCTTCGACGACGTGCGCGTCCCGGTGGAGAACCTGCTCGGCGAGGAGGGCCGCGGGTACGCGCAGTTCCTGCGGATCCTCGACGAGGGCCGGGTCGCGATCGCGGCGCTGGCGACGGGTCTGGCGCAGGGCTGTGTCGACGAGTCGGTGAAGTACGCGAAGGAACGTCACGCCTTCGGCCGGCCGATCGGCGACAACCAGGCCATCCAGTTCAAGATCGCCGACATGGAGACGCGGGCGCACATGGCCCGGATCGGCTGGCGGGACGCGGCCTCGCGGCTGGTCCTCGGCGAGACGTTCAAGAAGGAGGCGGCGATCGCGAAGCTGTACTCCTCGACGGTGGCCGTGGACAACGCCCGTGAGGCGACCCAGATCCACGGCGGCTACGGCTTCATGAACGAGTACCCGGTGGCCCGGATGTGGCGCGACTCGAAGATCCTGGAGATCGGCGAGGGCACGAGCGAGGTCCAGCGGATGCTGATCGCCCGGGAGTTGGGCCTCCAGGCCTGATCCGGCCCGGTCCGCACGGAGGGTCCGCCGCCCCGACGGGGTGGTGGGCCCTCCCCCCTTACCGGGCTTTATGAGGTTAGGCTAACCTATGTTTTCATGACGAACCCCGAGACCGCCCCCTTCCAGTTCTTCCACCTGCGGGTGGACCGGACCCGGCGGCTCGGCCCGTCCCTGGTCCGCGTCACCTTCACCGGCGACGAGCTGAAGAACTTCGCCGCCGGCGGCCGCGACCAGTCGCTCTCCCTCTTCCTGCCGCACCCCGGCCAGGACGCGCCCGCCCTGCCTCCGCTCGACAACCCGGACATGTACGCGATCCTCGGCGCCTGGCGCGCGATGCCCGACGACGTGCGGGCCGTGATGCGTTCGTACACCGTCCGCGAGCAGCGCACCGAGGCGGAGCACACCGAGAACGCCATCGACATCGACTTCGCGATCCACGAGGACGGCGGCCCCGCCTGCCGTTGGGCCTCCCGGGCCACCCCCGGCGACCGCGTGGTCGTCCTCGGCCCGGCGATCGCCGAGAACACCGGCGTCCGCTTCCGGCTGCCCGAGGACGCCGACTCCGTCCTGATCTGGGCGGACGAGACGGCCCTTCCGGCCGCCTCGGCGATCCTGGAGTGGCTGCCGGCCGAGACCCGCGCCCAGATGTTCCTGGAGGTGCCGTACTCCGGCGACCGTACGGAGCTGGCGACGCAGGCGGACGCGACCGTCACCTGGCTCGTACGCGAGGAGGGGGCGCCGTCCGCCGTGGACGCGGTGCGCGGCGTCGAGCTGCCCGGGGAGGCCCCGTACGTCTGGATCGCGGGCGAGTCGGGCGCGGTGAAGGCGCTGCGCCGGCACTTCGTGCGGGACCGTGAACTCGACCGGCGTCGGGTGACGTTCGTCGGCTACTGGCGCAAGGGCCTGTCCGAGGACGCGCTGCGCGAGGTCCCGGACGAGACGCAGGAAGACGCGTAACCCCGGGGCGCACCCCACCAAAAGCGGACAGTCCGGTCGGTGACGGCCGTCAACTGCCGTGGCACATGAGGGGCGAGGGCCGTTGCGATCGAAAGTTAGGTTAGGCTAACCTTGTTTCACCGCGTCGCCCCTCGCCCCTTTCCCCTGTCCGGAGGGCGCGACCGAGCCCCGTACCTGGAGGCCCCCCACATGCGCTCTCACCTGCTCAACGACGCCACGGCGGAGAGCTACCGGCGCTCCGTCACCGAAGGAGTCGAGCGGGTGGCGGACAAACTCGCCGCGACGCGACGCCCGTTCACCGGAGTGACCCCCGCCGAGCTCGCCCCCGTCATCGACGCCGTCGACCTCGACCGTCCGCTCGGTGACTCCTCCGCCGCGCTCGACGAGCTGGAGAGCGTCTACCTCCGCGACGCCGTCTACTTCCACCACCCCCGCTACCTGGGCCACCTCAACTGCCCGGTGGTCATCCCCGCCGTCCTCGGCGAGGCGGTCCTCTCGGCGGTCAACTCCTCCCTGGACACCTGGGACCAGAGCGCGGGCGGCACCCTGATCGAGCGCAAGATCGTCGACTGGACCTGCGGCCGCATCGGCCTCGGCCCCGCCGCCGACGGCGTGTTCACCAGCGGCGGCACGCAGTCCAACCTCCAGGCGCTGCTCCTCGCCCGCGAGGAGGCGAAGACCACCGACCTGTCGAGGCTCCGGATCTTCTCCTCCGAATGCAGCCACTTCAGCGTCCAGAAGTCGGCCACCCTCCTCGGCCTCGGCCAGGACGCCGTCGTCTCCATACCGGTCGACCGGAACAAGCGGATGCAGTCCGTCGTCCTCGCCGCCGAGCTGGAGGCCTGCCGCGCCGAGGGCCTCGTCCCGATGGCGATCGTCGCCACCGCCGGCACCACCGACTTCGGCTCCATCGACCCGCTCCCCGAGATCGCCGCCCTGGCCGACGAGTACGGCACCTGGATGCACGTGGACGCCGCCTACGGCTGCGGACTGCTCGCCTCCCCGACCCGCCGCCACCTCCTGGACGGCATCGAGCGGGCCGACTCGGTCACCGTCGACTTCCACAAGTCCTTCTTCCAGCCGGTGAGTTCCTCCGCCGTCCTGGTGCGCGACGGGGCGACCCTGCGGCACGCGACCTACCACGCGGACTACCTCAACCCGCGCCGCACGATCGCCGAGCAGATCCCCAACCAGGTCGACAAGTCCCTCCAGACCACCCGCCGGTTCGACGCCCTCAAGCTGTGGATGACGCTGCGCGTGATGGGCGCCGACGGTGTCGGGCAGCTCTTCGACGAGGTCTGCGACCTGGCCGCCGAGGGCTTCGCGCTGCTCGCCGCCGACCCGCGCTACGACGTCGTGGTCGAGCCGCAGATCTCCACCCTCGTCTACCGCTACATCCCGGAGAACGTCACGTCCCCCGAGGACATCGACCGGGCCAACCTGCACGCCCGCAAGGCCCTGTTCGCCTCCGGCGAGGCCGTGGTCGCCGGCACCAAGGTCGACGGCCGCCAGTACCTCAAGTTCACCCTGCTCAACCCCGAGACCACCGCGGCCGACATCGCCGCCGTCCTCGATCTGATCGCCGGCTACGCCGAGCAGTACCTGGGAGAGACCCTTGTCCACGCCTGAGACGACCGAGATACACGACTTCATCGGCATCGGACTCGGTCCGTTCAACCTCGGACTCGCCTGCCTGACCGAGCCGATCAACGAGCTGAACGGTCTCTTCCTGGAGTCGAAGCCCGACTTCGAGTGGCACTCGGGGATGTTCCTCGAAGGCGCCCACCTCCAGACCCCGTTCATGTCGGACCTGGTCACGATGGCCGACCCGACCTCGCCGTACTCCTTCCTGAACTACCTGAAGGACAAGGGGCGGCTGTACTCGTTCTACATCCGCGAGAACTTCTACCCGCTGCGGACCGAGTACAACGACTACTGCCGCTGGGCCGCCGGGCGCCTCTCCTCCGTCCGCTTCTCGACGACCGTCGCGACCGTGACGTTCGACGAGGCCGCCGAGGTGTACATGGTGACCACCGAGGCCGGAGAAACGTTCCGCGCGCGTCGTCTGGTCCTCGGCACCGGCACCCCGGCGTACGTCCCCGAGACCTGCCGGGGCCTCGGCGGCGACCTGATCCACAACTCGCGCTACCTCCCGAACAAGGAGGCGCTCCAGAAGAAGAAGTCGATCACCCTGGTCGGCAGCGGCCAGAGCGCCGCCGAGATCTACTACGACCTCCTCAGCGAGATCGACGTCCACGGGTACCGGCTCAACTGGGTGACGCGCTCCCCGCGCTTCTTCCCGCTGGAGTACACCAAGCTCACCCTGGAGATGACCTCCCCGGAGTACGTGGACTACTTCCACGCGCTGCCCGAGCAGACCCGCTACCGCCTGGAGACCCAGCAGAAGGGGCTCTTCAAGGGCATCGACGGCGAGCTGATCGACGCCATCTTCGACCTGCTCTACCAGAAGAACCTGGGCGGCCCCGTGCCCACCCGCCTCCTCACCAACTCCGCGCTGCACACCGCCGCGTACGAGGAGTCGACGGGCACGTACACCCTCGGCTTCCGCCAGGAGGAGCAGGAGAAGGACTTCACCCTGGACACCGAGGGCCTGATCCTCGCCACCGGGTACAAGTACGCCGTCCCCGCCTTCCTGGAGCCGGTCCGCGACCGCCTCAACTGGGACGGCCAGGGCCGCTTCGACGTGGCCCGCAACTACGCGATCGACACGACGGGCCGCGGGGTGTTCCTGCAGAACGCCTCCGTGCACACCCACTCGATCACCTCGCCCGACCTCGGCATGGGGGCGTACCGCAACGCGTACATCATCGGGGCGATGCTGGGCTACGAGTACTACCCCGTCGAGAAGACCATCGCTTTCCAGGAGTTCGCCGCATGACCGTCCGCTTCCGCCCGCTCGACCCCGTCAAGGACGCGGAACTGCTCCACGGCTGGGTCACCCACCCCAAGGCCGCGTTCTGGATGATGCAGGACGCGAGCGTCGAGGACGTCGTGCGCGAGTACTCGGCCTTCGCCGCCGACCCGCACCACGAGGCGTTCATCGGCCTGGTCGACGGGGTCCCCGCGATCCTCATGGAACGCTACGACCCGGCCCACCTGGAGCTGGTCGGGCTCTACGACCCGCTCCCCGGCGACGTCGGCATGCACTTCCTCGTCGCCCCGACCGACACCCCCGTGCACGGCTTCACCCGCAAGGTGATCACCGCCGTGATGACGGAGCTGTTCGCCGACCCGGCGACCCTCCGGGTGGTCGTCGAGCCGGACGTGTCCAACAAGGCCGTCCACGCGCTCAACGAGGCCGTCGGCTTCGTGCCGGAGCGGGAGATCCAGAAGCCGGAGAAGAAGGCTCTGCTGAGCTTCTGCACCCGGGAGCAGTTCGAGGCCGCCGTGGGAGTAGCCGCATGAGCACCACCGATCTGTCGAACCCCGTCGCGCACCTCACCCCCGAGCTCTGGGCGGACGCCAACCGCGCGCTGATCCGCAAGGGTCTCGCGGAGTTCGCCCACGAGCGGCTCCTCGACCCGCGGGAACTCGGCGAGAGCCGCTACGCGGTCCTGTCGGACGACGGCACCACCGAGTACCGCTTCACCGCGGACCGGTACGCCCTCGACCACTGGCAGGTCTACGCCGAGTCGATCAGCCGCCACCGCGGCGACGAGCAGCTCCCGCTCGACGCGCTCCAGTTCATCACCGAGCTGCGCGGCGCCCTCGGCCTGAGCGACGAGGTCCTGCCGGTCTACCTGGAGGAGATCTCCTCCACGCTCGCCGGTACGGCGTTCAAGGCGACCAAGGAGCCGGTCACCTCCGCCGAGCTCGCCCACGCCGGTTTCCAGGCGATCGAGACGGGGATGACCGAGGGCCACCCCTGCTTCGTCGCCAACAACGGCCGGCTCGGCTTCGGCGTGGACGAGTTCCGCGCGTACGCCCCCGAGGCGGCGAGCGGGATCCACCTGATCTGGCTGGCGGCGCGGCGCGACCGCACCACCTTCACGGCCGGCGCGGGCATCGACTACGAGGCCTTCGTCCGCGCGGAGCTGGGCGACGCGACGGTGGACGGCTTCGCGGCGACCCTGGCGGCCCGCGGCCTCGACCTGGCCGACTACCTCCTCATGCCGGCGCACCCCTGGCAGTGGTGGAACAAGCTGTCCGTCACCTTCGCGGCCGAGGTCGCGCAGCAGCGTCTGGTGTACCTGGGCGAGGGCGACGACACGTATCTGGCGCAGCAGTCGATCCGTACCTTCTTCAACACCTCCGACCCGGCCAAGCACTATGTGAAGACGGCCCTCTCGGTCCTCAACATGGGCTTCATGCGGGGCCTTTCGGCCGCGTACATGGAGGCCACCCCGGCGATCAACGACTGGCTGCACACCCTGATCGAGTCGGACGCGACGTTCCGGTCGGCCCGCTTCTCGATCATCCGCGAGCGGGCGGCCGTCGGCTACCGGCACCTGGAGTACGAGGCCGCGACCGACCGCTACTCGCCGTACCGCAAGATGCTGGCGGCGCTCTGGCGCGAGTCCCCCGTGCCGACCCTCGCCGAGGGCGAGCGGCTCGCGACGATGGCGTCCCTCCTCCACGTGGACCACACGGGCGCGTCGTTCGCGGGTGCGCTGATCAAGGAGTCGGGCCTGGAGGCCTCGGTCTGGCTCCGCCAGTACCTGGACGCCTACCTGCTCCCGGTCCTGCACAGCTTCTACGCGTACGACCTGGCGTTCATGCCGCACGGCGAGAACGTGATCCTGGTCCTCGACGAGCGCGGCGCGGTGTCGCGGGCGATCTTCAAGGACATCGCCGAGGAGATCGTCGTCATGGACCCGGCGGCGGTGCTGCCGCCGGCGGTGGAGCGGGTCCGTGCGGAGATCCCCGAGGACATGAAGCTCCTCTCGGTCTTCACGGACGTCTTCGACTGCTTCTTCCGCTTCCTGGCGGCGACGCTCGCCACGGAGGGCGTCCTCGACGAGGACGGCTTCTGGCGGACGGTCGCGGAGTGCGTGCGCGGCTACGAGCGGTCGAAGCCGGAACTGGCGGACCGGTTCGCCCAGTACGACATGTTCGCGGAGACCTTCGCCCTGTCGGCCCTGAACCGGCTCCAGCTCCGCAACAACAAGCAGATGGTCGACCTGTCGGACCCGTCGGCGGCCCTCCAGCTCGTCGGCGACCTGGTCAACCCGATCGCCCGCTTCGCCTGACGGCGCGCCCGTCAGGCGACCCCGGCCACGCGCCCCGCGTGACCCCGAGACCGGTGTGAGCCCCGGCGGAGTACGGTCCTCCGCCGGGGCTCACATCTGTGTGCGGGCTACTCCGCCGGCCAGGGGACCTCCGGGGAGCGGTGGTAGTCGATGCCCAGGGCGTCGAACCTCGGGGCCTGTTCCGCGAGACGGACCTTGTACGTGTCCCAGTCGTGGGTCGCCGCCGGCGACCAGCCCAGTTCCGCCAGGCCCGGCAGGCGCGGGAAGGCCATGACGTCCAGGTCGTCCGTGGTGGCCAGGGTCTCCGTCCAGAGCGGGGCCTCGATGCCGCGGACGGTGTCCTCCGGGGCGCCTGCGAGGTAGGCGGCCGGGTTCCAGTCGTACGACCTGCGGACCTCCACGTAGCCCGCCCAGGCGAGGCCGAGCTTGGTGTCCTTCGTGTACTTCATGTCGAGGTAGGTGCGGTCGGCCGGGGAGAGGATCAGGCCGGTGCCGTTCCGGGCGGCGGCCGCCACCCGCTCCTTCTCCTCCGTGGGGGTGCGGTCGAGGCCCCAGTACTGGACGAGGGCGCCGTCCGCCGGGGTCGTGCCGGTCAGCTGGTGCCAGCCGACGACCTTCTTCCCGTACTTCGCGACGACCGGCTGCACCTTGTCCATGAAGGCCACGTAGTCCGCATGGCTGGTGGAGTGCGCCTCGTCGCCGCCGATGTGGATGTACCGGCCGGGGGTGAGCGCGGCGATCTCCCGGATCACGTCGTCGACGAAGTCGTACGTGACGGGCTTCGGCACGCACAGGGAGCTGAAGCCGACCTTGACGCCGGTGTAGAGCGGCGGGGCGACGCCGTCGCAGTTGAGCTCGGCGTAGGAGGCGAGGGCTGCGTTGGTGTGGCCGGGGAGGTCGATCTCGGGGATCACCTCCTGGTAGCGGGAGGCGGCGTACCGGACGATCTCCTGGTACTGGGCCTTGGTGTAGAAGCCGCCGGGGCCGCCGCCGACCTCGGTGGAGCCGCCGTAGGTGGTGAGCCGGGGCCAGGAGTCGACGGCGATGCGCCAGCCCTGGTCGTCGGAGAGGTGCAGGTGGAGGGTGTTGACCTTGTAGAGCGCGAGCTGGTCGATGTACCGCTTCACCTCGTCGACGGTGAAGAAGTGGCGGGAGACGTCGAGCATGGCGCCCCGGTAGGCGTACCGCGGAGTGTCGGTGATCGTGCCGCCGGCGATCTTCCAGGGCCCGTTCTGGACGCTCTTGCGCTCGACGGCGGCGGGCAGCTGCTGGCGCAGGGTCTGGAGGCCGCGGAAGAGCCCGGCGGGTTCGCGCGCGGTGAGGACGACGCCGTCGGGGGCGGAGCGGAGCCGGTAGCCCTCGGCGCCGAGCGCGGTGTCGCCGGGGCTGAGGCGGAGCCGGATGCCGCCGCGGGCGGCGACGTCGTCGACGACGGGCAGCGGGAAGCCGGTGGCGGGGCGGAGCAGTGCGGCGAGGTGGCGGCCGAGCTCCCGGGTCTCGCGGTTCGTGCCGATGCGGGTGGTCCGGGTGAGGGTGTAGGGCTCGCCCTCGGGGGTGACGGAGGCGGGCACGGGCACGATGCGGCCGAGCGGGCGGACCTCGGGCTCGACGGCGGCCGCGGCGTTCTTGCCGTCCGTCGTGCTGTCGGCGGCGGCCTCGCCGCAGCCGACGCCGGCGGCGGCGACCAGGAGCAGGGATCCGATCAGGCGCGGAATCCTTCGGCGCTGTGTCACAGGCTGGTCCCCTTCGGGCGTTGGATCAGGCGTTGGACGCGTCTGTCGAGTTCTATATCCGAACCGTCACCATGCGTACCGCCGACGTATCCACCCGTCAAAGTCTGGACCAATCACCCCGAGTGGCGGGTGGATCATGACACACCTGCCCGATATCGGGCAGGATTCTTGCGAATGGAGAGGAGTACCCCCCAATATTCATGGGTGCTCGAACGCCGCCCGTCGCACGACGACCTCATCGACCACCTGGTCCGCAGCACCGCGCTCCAGCGCGGTGAGGCCGCCCGGGTGGTACTCGATGTGCTGGCGTACTTCGACGAGACGACCGAGGAGTTCGTCCGTCGCCGACACCGCGAACTGCAGTCCGGCGGGGCCGTGAACGCGGAGATCTTCGAACGGATCTCGGCGGAACTGCCACACCGGGCCGTGGCGCCACCGGAGCTCTCGCTCCGGCAACTGCGCCGCATCGTCTACGGCTGAGTCACCAACGAGCACGAGCGAGTTCACCAACCTGGAGGGGTTTCACCTTTATGTGCGGAATTGTCGGTTACATCGGAAAGCGCGACGTCGCCCCGCTGCTCCTTGAGGGCCTGGCACGTCTGGAGTACCGGGGATACGACTCGGCCGGCATGGTCGTCACCAGCCCGAAGGCCTCCGGCCTGAAGATGGTGAAGGCCAAGGGTCGCGTCCGTGACCTGGAGGCCCGTGTCCCCAAGCGCTTCACCGGCACCACCGGCATCGCCCACACCCGCTGGGCCACCCACGGCGCGCCGAGCGACATCAACTCGCACCCGCACCTGGACCCCGAGAACAAGGTCGCGGTCGTCCACAACGGCATCGTCGACAACGCCCAGGAGCTCCGCGCCAAGCTGGAGGCCGACGGCGTCGTCTTCGCCTCCGAGACGGACACCGAGGTCATCACCCACCTCATCGCCCGCTCCCAGGCCACCACCCTCGAGGAGAAGGTCCGCGAGGCGCTCAAGGTCATCGAGGGCACCTACGGCATCGCCGTGATGCACGCCGACTTCAACGACCGCATCGTCGTGGCCCGCAACGGCTCGCCGGTCATCCTCGGCATCGGCGAGAAGGAGATGCTCGTCGCCTCCGACGTCGCCGCCCTGATCGCCCACACCCGCCAGGTCGTCACCCTCGACGACGGCGAGATGGCCACCCTGAAGGCCGACGACTTCCGTACGTACACGACCTCGGGCGCGACCACCACCGCCACCCCGGAGACCGTGGAGTGGGAGGCCGCCTCCTACGACATGGGCGGTCACGACACGTTCATGCACAAGGAGATCTCCGAGCAGCCCGACGCGGTCGACCGCGTGCTGCGCGGCCGGATCGACGACCGCTTCTCCACCGTGCACCTGGGCGGCCTGAACCTGGACCCGCGCGAGGCCCGCACCATCCGCCGGATCAAGATCCTCGGCTGCGGCACCTCGTACCACGCCGGTCTCATCGGCGCCGGGCTCATCGAGTCCATGGCCCGCATCCCCGCCGACGCCGAGCCGGCCTCGGAGTTCCGCTACCGCAACCCGGTCGTGGACCCCGACACCCTCTACATCGCCGTCTCCCAGTCCGGTGAGACCTACGACGTGCTCGCCGCCGTCCAGGAGCTGAAGCGCAAGGGCGCCCGCGTCCTCGGCGTGGTCAACGTGGTCGGCTCCGCCATCGCCCGCGAGGCCGACGGCGGCGTGTACGTCCACGCCGGCCCCGAGGTCTGCGTCGTCTCCACCAAGTGCTTCACCAACACGGTCACCGCCTTCGCGCTGCTCGCCCTGCACCTGGGCCGCATCCGCGACCTGTCCGTCACCGACGGCAAGCGGATCATCGAGGGCCTGCGCAAGCTGCCCGCGCAGATCCAGGAGATCCTCGAGACCGAGGACGAGATCAAGAAGATCGCCGCGGAGTACGCCGGCGCCCAGTCGATGATGTTCATCGGCCGCGTCCGGGGCTACCCCGTCGCCCTCGAGGCCTCCCTGAAGCTCAAGGAGATCTCCTACATCCACGCCGAGGCCTACCCGGCCTCCGAGCTGAAGCACGGCCCGCTCGCCCTCATCGAGCCGGCCCTGCCGACGGTCGCGATCGTCCCCGACGACGACCTGCTCGAGAAGAACCGCGCCGCCCTGGAGGAGATCAAGGCCCGCAGCGGCCGCATCCTCGCGGTCGCGCACCAGGAGCAGGCGAAGGCCGACCACACCATCATCGTGCCGAAGAACGAGGACGAGCTGGACCCGATCCTGATGGGCATCCCGCTCCAGCTCCTCGCCTACCACACGGCGCTCGCCATGGGCCGCGACATCGACAAGCCGCGCAACCTGGCCAAGTCCGTCACGGTCGAGTAGCAGCGACCTCGGGGCCTGTCCCCCCGAGCCGCGCCGCCGGGCCTGTCCCCCGGCGGTTCGACCGGACACGAAGCGGTCCCCCCGTGCATCCCAGGTGCACGGGGGGACCGCTTCATTTCGGCCCCGAGGGGCCCCGGTCAACTCGCCGCGGCCGCGCTGCGGTTCGCCCGGCCGAGCGCGGTCGGCCAGCCGGCCACCGCCGCCGTGGCGCCGTACCAGGCGACCAGACCCGCGACGGCCGCCACCCAGCCGCCCGCCTTCGCGAGCCCGCCGTTGTCGGCGAGCGCCCCGATGCCGAGCAGCAGGAGCGCGACGAACAACAGCCCGTACACACCCTGTCCGAACAGCCCGCTGCCCGAGGCGGCCAGCGTCAGCGTGAGCGCCAGGAGCGCCCACAGGAGCAGGAAGACGCCCACGGCGTCGGCGGACGCCCCGCCGCCGGCCGCGGTGCCCCAGGTGAACCAGAAGGCGCCGAGCGCCGCGAACGCCGTGCCCTCACCCTTGTCGCCCGCACGGAGGGCGAGCAGACCGACGAGGAAGAGCGTCACCCCGCCGACCCAGGTGGCGAGGCCCGCGGCATCCGCTGCCGCGACGTTGTCGATGAC
>NZ_LIPQ01000086.1 GCF_001418135.1 Streptomyces aureus | reverse complement strand
CTGACCGCCCGCCCGCCCGGGCCCGGGGACGACGTGACCCACGTCCCATTCCCGGGCGGATCCCGTTTGCGAACGGCACGACCGTACAGAAGGTCCTCTGGAGTTTTTCCCGGAGAGAGGACGTACGGCCATGCCGGCCACAGACCGCGACGGCCCCGTCGCCGATCCCGAGGCCCAGAGGCGTCATCCGCTGCTGTTCAAGGCCGTCGTCCGGCGACGGCAGCCCAGGCTGCGGCGCACCGACATCACGGTCACCGACGAGGCGGCCGTCAAGCGGGCCGTGAAGGCGGCCTCGCTGGGGAACGCCATGGAGTGGTTCGACTTCGGCATCTACGCCTACCTCGCCGTCACCCTCGGCCATGTCTTCTTCCCGTCGGGAAACGACACCGTCCAGCTGCTGTCGTCCTTCGCGACGTTCGCGGTCGCCTTCCTGGTCCGCCCGCTCGGCGGCATGGTGTTCGGCCCGATGGGTGACCGGCTGGGCCGAAAGAAGGTCCTCGCGCTGACGATGATCCTCATGGCCGTCGGCACCTTCGCGATCGGCCTGATCCCGTCGTACGCCTCCATCGGCTTCTGGGCGCCGGCCCTCCTGGTCTTCTTCCGGATGCTCCAGGGCTTCTCCACCGGCGGCGAGTACGGCGGCGCCTCGACCTTCATCGCCGAGTACGCCCCCGACCGCCGCAGGGGCTACTTCGGCAGCTTCCTGGAGTTCGGCACCCTGGCGGGCTACGTCGGCGCGGCAGGCCTGGTGACCGCGCTCAGCGCCTGGCTCGGCTCCGACACCATGGAGGCATGGGGCTGGCGCGTGCCGTTCCTGGTCGCGGGCCCGCTGGGCCTCGTCGGCCTCTATCTGCGACTGCGGCTCGACGAGACGCCCGCCTTCCAGAAGCTGGAGAACGAGTCGGCGCGCGCCTCCGAGGCGGCCGACGCGGTGGAGACCTCCACCAAGGGCGACCTGGCGAAGATCTTCCGGCAGCAGTGGCCGACGCTGATCCTGTGCATCGCGCTGGTCGGCGCGTACAACATCACCGACTACATGCTGCTGTCGTACATGCCGACGTACCTCTCCGACGAGCTCGGCTACAGCGAGACGCACGGCCTGCTGATCCTGCTGCTCGTGATGGTCCTGCTGATGCTGGTCATCACTCAGGTCGGGCGCCTGAACGACCGATTCGGGCGGAAGCCGGTACTGATGGCGGGCATGCTGGGCTTCCTGTTCCTGTCACTGCCCGCGTTCCTGCTGATCGGCCAGGGCGGCGTGGCCGCGATCACGGCGGGCATGCTGATGCTCGGCCTGTCCCTGGTCTGCATGCTCGGCACCATGTCAGCGGCGCTCCCGGCGCTCTTCCCGACGGACGTCCGCTACGGCTCCCTGTCGGTGGGCTACAACCTGTCGGCGTCGCTGTTCGGCGGTACGACCCCACTCGTGATCACGGCCCTCATCGGCGCGACCGGCAGCAATCTGATGCCGGCGTACTACGCGATGGGCGCGGCGCTGGTCGGAGTGATCGCGGTCGCCTGCATGAAGGAGACGGCCCAACAGCCCCTGGAGGGCTCGCCGCCGTCGGTGGAGACCCCGGAGGAAGCGGCGGAGATGGTGATGGCCCAGGCCCCCGAACCGAGGTTCTGACCCTCTCCCCCGCCGCCGCAACGGCCCGCACCGGACGTCGGGGTGCGGATCGGATCGAGAACGTGCGACTGCTCTGCCCCAACTGCCATGCGACCACCACGACGTGGTGCCGGGGTGGCGCCCGGTACGATGACACGCAGCGAGCGGCGGTGGTGCAATGGCGACACAGCAGACTTAGGATCTGTGGCCCTTGATCGGGCTTGAGGGTTCGAATCCCTTCCGCCGCACGAAAACGGCCTGCGAATCGATGGATCGATTCGCAGGCCGTCTGTCTCGGGCCCTCAGCCCAGCAGTTCCTTCACCACCGGCACCAGTGCCCGGAACGCCTTGCCTCGGTGGCTGATCGCGTTCTTCTCCGCCGGGGTCAGTTCCGCGCAGGTCACCTCGTGGCCCTTCGGCTGGAGGATCGGGTCGTAGCCGAAGCCGTTCGCGCCCACGGGGGCGTGGCGGAGGGTGCCCGGCATCGTGCCCTCGACGACGCGTTCCGTGCCGTCGGGCAGCGCCAGGGCCGCCGCGCAGGCGAAGTGGGCGCCCCGGTGTTCGTCGGCGATGTCGGAGAGCTGGGCCAGGAGCAGGTCGAGGTTCGCGCGGTCGTCGCCGTGCGTGCCCGACCAGCGGGCCGAGAAGATGCCGGGGGCGCCGTTCAGGACGTCGACGCAGAGGCCGGAGTCGTCGGCCACGGCGGGCAGGCCGGTCGCCTGGGCGAGGGCGTGGGCTTTGAGGAGGGCGTTCTCGGCGAAGGTGACGCCGGTTTCCTTGACGTCGGGGATCTCCGGGTACGCGTCCGCGCCGACGAGTTCGAGGTCGAGGCCTGCGTCGGCGAGGATCGCGTGGAGTTCGGTGATCTTGCCCGCGTTGCGGGTGGCGAGGATCAGACGGGTCATGTCACCGATTATCCCGGGGTGCAGACCTTGCCGATCTCGGTGGCCGCGTCGGTGATGGGGGTGATGTCCGGCGTGGTGTCGCCGTTCTTGACGGCGGTGCGGACGGTGTCGACGCCCTTGGTGAGGTCGTCGACCGCCTTGGAGAGGTCGGCGTTGTCCGTGGTGTTCTTGAGGTTGCCCAGTTCCGTGGAGATGGAGTTGAGGGATTCCTCGATCTGGGTGGCGTCGTTCGAGGCGTTGGAGACCGCCTGCTGAAGGTTGCTCACCGAGGTGGCTATCGCGTCGGCGGTCTTGACGCAGTCCATTGCTTTGTCGAGGGCTCCGCAGCCGCTCAGGACGGTGGTGAGTGCGGCGGCCGTGGCCACGGCGAGTGCGAGACGGCGCTTCAAGGCGGGTCCTCCCCCAGATTCGTACATGCGGACGGGCGGGCGCAGGGATCGTACCGGCTGCCCGCCCGTCAGGACGCAGTGCGGGGTCAGAGGGTTCCTTCGAGGGCCTTGCGCTGGATCTCGGCGAGTTCGGCGCAGCCGCCGGACGCGAGGTCGAGGAGGGCGTTGAGCTCGTCGCGGTCGAAGGGCTCGGCCTCGGCGGTGCCCTGGACCTCGACGAAGCGGCCGTCGCCGGTGCAGACGACGTTCATGTCGGTGTCGGCGCGGACGTCTTCCTCGTAGCAGAGGTCGAGGAGGGGGACGCCGTCGACGATGCCGACGGAGACGGCGCCGACGGTGCCGGTGAGGGGCTTGCGGCCGGCCTTGACGAGCTTCTTGGTCTGGGCCCAGGTGACGGCGTCGGCGAGGGCGACGTACGCGCCGGTGATGGCGGCGGTGCGGGTGCCGCCGTCGGCCTGGAGGACGTCGCAGTCGAGGACGATGGTGTTCTCGCCGAGCGCCTTGTAGTCGATGACGGCGCGCAGCGAGCGGCCGATGAGGCGGGAGATCTCGTGGGTGCGGCCGCCGATCTTGCCGCGGACGGATTCGCGGTCGCCGCGGGTGTTGGTGGCGCGCGGGAGCATGGAGTACTCGCCGGTGACCCAGCCTTCGCCGCTGCCCTTGCGCCAGCGCGGGACGCCTTCGGTGACGGAGGCGGTGCAGAAGACCTTGGTGTCGCCGAAGGAGATGAGGACGGAGCCCTCGGCGTGCTTGCTCCATCCGCGTTCGATGGTGACGGGGCGGAGCTGTTCGGGGGTACGGCCGTCGATACGAGACATGGGACGAGCCTAGCGGGACACGCGAAGGGCCCGTTCCCCTGCCGGAACGGGCCCTTCAGCTGATGCGGCTGCTTACATCATGTCTTCGATGTCGGCGGCGATCGGGTCGGCGTCGGTGCCGATGACGACCTGGATCGCGGTGCCCATCTTGACGACGCCGTGGGCGCCGGCGGCCTTGAGGGCGGCCTCGTCGACCTTGGACGGGTCCACGACCTCGGTGCGCAGGCGGGTGATGCAGCCTTCGACCTCTTCGATGTTCTCGATGCCGCCGAGGCCGGCGACGATCTTCTCAGCCTTGCTGGCCATGTGTTTCTCCCTGTCCGTTCCGTTCGCGCGTACGCGAATGTCGGCGCACCTGCGGTCCGCTTTGTCACGGTAACCCACGGTTGGCCCAACTTCGCGAGCGAGTGCCGCTGTTCTACCGAAAGATAACGATCACCGGCGGCCTGTCCTCAGCGGGCTCCGGGGAGCCTACCGCAACTGGTCTACACCAGTGTGCAACGAGACGCGGACCCGGCTTGTTCCGGGCAGGGAGGACGCCGATGAGTACCGACAGCGCTGCGGCGCAGCCGAAGAAGTCCGTGTGGGGCGGACTCTTCCAGGGGCTCCAGAAGATGGGCCGCAGCCTCCAGCTCCCCATCGCCGTCCTCCCGGCCGCGGGCATCATCAACCGGCTCGGCCAGCCGGACGTGTTCGGGGCGGACGGTCTCGGCTGGGACAACGTCGCCAAGGTGATGGCGGGCGCCGGTGGCGCGCTTCTCGACGGCAACCTCGGCCTGCCGCTGCTGTTCTGCATCGGTGTCGCGATCGGCATGGCGAAGAAGTCCGACGGATCGACCGCGCTCGCGGCGGTCGTCGGCTTCCTCGTCTACTTCAACGTGCTGCGCCAGTTCCCGAAGGACTGTCCGCCGGGGACGGCGGACATCGGTGGCGGCTGCCTCGCCGTCGACGACTCCTTCGCGGGCTACACGTACCAGAACCCCGGCGTCTTCGGCGGCATCGTCATGGGTCTGCTCACCGCGTACCTGTGGCAGCGGTACCACCGGACGAAGCTGGTGGACTGGCTGGGCTTCTTCAACGGCCGCCGGCTGGTCCCGATCATCATGACGTTCGTGGCGATCGCGTTCGCCGCGCTGTGCCTGTGGATCTGGCCGCCGATCGGTGACGCCCTGGAGAACTTCAGCGACTGGCTGGTCGGGCTCGGCTCGTGGGGTTCGGGCATCTTCGGTCTGGCGAACCGGGCGCTGCTCGTCATCGGTCTGCATCAGTTCCTGAACGTGCCGATCTGGTTCCAGTTCGGCACGTACGAGAAGCCGGACGGTACGACGGTCCACGGTGACATCCCCATGTTCCTCGCGGGTGACCCGAACGCCGGCCAGTTCCTGACGGGCTTCTTCCCGATCATGATGTTCGCGCTTCCGGCGGCAGCGCTGGCGATCACGCACTGCGCCAAGCCGCACCGGCGCAAGGAGGTCGGCGGCATGATGCTGTCGGTCGCACTGACCTCGTTCGTCACCGGCATCACCGAGCCGATCGAGT
Organism: Streptomyces aureus; assembly: GCF_001418135.1. Taxonomy (GTDB): domain Bacteria; phylum Actinomycetota; class Actinomycetes; order Streptomycetales; family Streptomycetaceae; genus Streptomyces; species Streptomyces aureus_A. The sequence goes on along the minus strand of NZ_LIPQ01000086.1, from coordinate 12,618 downwards.
ACTCGTTCCTCTTCATCGCGCCGGTGCTGTTCGCGATCCACGCGGTGCTGACGGGTGTCTCGATGGCGGTGACGTGGGCGTTCGGCGTGAAGGACGGCTTCAGCTTCTCGGCCGGCCTGATCGACTACGTGATCAACTGGGGCCTGGCGACGAAGCCGTGGCTGATCATTCCCATCGGTCTCGTGTTCGCGGTCGTGTACTACGCGATCTTCCGGTTCGCGATCACCAGGTTCAACCTCCAGACGCCCGGCCGCGAGCCGGACGAGGTCGGGGACGCGATGGAGCAGGAGAACGTCAAGTGAGTCGATGCGACAACGTCAGGTAGTGCTGCGGTCACCCTGCAGAGCCTGACCGTTTCGGGGCTTTCGCCCCTGCCGTAAGCCCCGCGACAGGCCCCTGGACCTGACAGTCCAGGGGCCTTATGTCGTGCATTTCCAGCTATGGCTGAGCGCACAGAATTCGCAGGTTCCTTATCTAAGTCTCACGTGCTAAAACTGGTCTACACCACTCATTGGTGTAGACCACGCGGTCCAGACCACCGCGTTCCACGAGACGTCGCCGTCCCCCCTTTTCCACTGTCCTCTGGCGGCGCCTTGCCTTACTGGAGGAAGTTGATGAGTACGGCCACCGCCCAGGCCGCCGCTCCCGCGAAGAAGCGCGGATCCGGCCTGTTCCAGGGCCTGCAGAAGGTCGGTCGCAGCCTGCAGCTGCCGATCGCCGTTCTGCCGGCCGCGGGTATCTTGCTCCGTCTCGGCCAGCCCGACGTCTTCGGCGCCGACGGCCTCGGGTGGACCAAGGTCGCCTCCGTCTTCGCCACCGCCGGCGGCGCGGTCTTCGACAATCTGCCCCTGCTCTTCTGCATCGGCGTCGCCATCGGCTTCGCCAAGAAGGCGGACGGCTCCACCGCCCTCGCCGCTCTCGTCGGCTTCCTGGTCTACAGCAACGTGCTGAAGGCGTTCCCCATCGCCGACGCCGTCATCAACACGACCGCGAACAAGGGCGTCGACGTCGCCGCGAAGTTCAACAACCCGGGTGTCCTCGGCGGCATCCTGATGGGTCTGATCGCGGCCGTCCTGTGGCAGAAGTTCCACCGGACCAAGCTCGTCGACTGGCTCGGCTTCTTCAACGGCCGCCGTCTCGTCCCGATCATCATGGCCTTCGTCGGCACCCTCGTCGGTGTCGTCTTCGGCCTGGTCTGGGAGCCCATCGGTGAGGGCATCTCCAGCTTCGGCGAGTGGATGACCGGCCTCGGCGCCGGTGGCGCCGGCCTCTTCGGCCTCATCAACCGCGCGCTGATCCCCGTCGGCATGCACCAGTTCGTGAACACCGTCTCCTGGTTCCAGATCGGTGACTTCACCAACGCCGCCGGCGAGGTCGTCCACGGTGACCTCAACCGCTTCTTCGCCGGTGACCCGAGCGCCGGAATCTTCATGTCGGGCTTCTTCCCGATCATGATGTTCGGCCTCCCGGCCGCCGCCATCGCCATCGCCCACGCCGCTCGCCCCGAGCGCCGCAAGGCCGTGATGGGCATGATGGTCTCCCTCGCGCTGACCTCCTTCGTCACCGGCATCACGGAGCCGATCGAGTTCACCTTCATGTTCATCGCGCCGGTCCTGTACGCGATCCACGCCGTCCTGACCGCCGTGTCCATGGCCGTCACCTGGGCCTTCGGTGTCCACGCGGGCTTCACCTTCTCGGCCGGCGGTATCGACTACCTGCTGAACTGGAACCTCGCGACCAAGCCGTGGCTGATCATCCCGATCGGTCTCGTCTTCGCGGCGATCTACTACGTGGTCTTCCGCTTCGCGATCACCAAGTTCAACCTCCCGACGCCGGGCCGCGAGTCCGACGAGGAGATCGAGGACCTCACCAAGGCGTGAGCCTCACCCGCAGCACGGAAGGGCCCCGGAACCGCACGTACGGTTCCGGGGCCCTTCCCGTTGTCGCTTCCCTTGGCCTGCCCTCCCGTCACCGGGGGACGGCATCAGATCTCGTAGACCGCGCCCGGTCGCGCCAGCTCCGACGGGCCCGAGTACACCTGGCGGGCGTCCGCCAGGTTCCGCTCGCCGTCCGTCCACGGCGGGATGTGGGTCAGGACGAGCCGGCCCACCGACGAGCGGGTCGCCTCGGCGCCCGCCTCGCGGCCGTTCAGGTGGAGGGCCGGGATGTCCTCCTTGCCGTGGGTGAAGGAGGCCTCGCAGAGGAAGAGGTCACTGCCCTCGGCGAGCTTGTGCAGCGACTCGCAGACCCCGGTGTCCCCGGAGTACGTGAGCGAGCGGCCGTTGTGCTCGACCCGGATGCCGTACGCCTCGACCGGATGGCACACCTTCTCCGTACGGACCGAGAACGGGCCGATCTCGAAGGCGCCCGACTTCAGGGTGCGGAAGTCGAAGACCTCGCTCATCGAAGTGGGCGAAGGGGTGTCCGCGTACGCCGTGGTCAGGCGCTGCTCGGCGCCCTCCGGGGCGTAGACGGGGAGCGCGTCGCAGCGTCCGCCCTCGTGCCGGTAGTAGCGGGCGACGAAGTACCCGCACATGTCGATGCAGTGGTCCGCGTGCAGATGGCTGAGGAAGATCGCGTCGAGGTCGTACAGACCGATGTGTCGCTGCAGCTCGCCCAGGGCGCCGTTGCCCATGTCGAGGAGCAGCCGGAAGCCGTCGGCCTCGACGAGGTAGCTCGAACAGGCCGAATCCGCGGACGGGAACGACCCGGAGCAGCCGACGACGGTGAGCTTCATGGAGCGTGAACCTCCGTGGACGGATACGGAAAGCGCGCTGAGGAAGGGGGAGGCTGTGCGGTCTGTCGAGCGTAAGGCGCTCCCGTGCCTGTCGCTCCTTTGCGGTGGCCCGTTGTGGGCGAACTCACGGGCTCTGTCACCGGTTCGGATGGATGGCGGGCCGCGTCGGCGCAGTGAGCCGCGCGCCGGTACCGTCTTGAGGTATGGACACGTCGTGGTGGCCCGCGCTGGTCGCGGTCGTGGTGATCGCACTGGTGGTGGCGCTCGCCGACGGGTGGCGGCGGTCGTCGCGCCGCCCGTCGGGACGACCGTCGGGGCGCCCGTCGGGACGGACCCGCCCGCCGGCCCGGCCGACGCGGCCGGGCGGACGGCCCACCGGGCCGCGGACGGCTCCGTCGCGGTCGCCGCGGGCCGCGGAGATCTGGTGGGCGGACGTGCCCTTCGAGGACGGGCCCGGGTCGAAGGACCGGCCCTGTCTCGTGCTGTCGGTACGGGGGGACAGCGCGCTCGTCGCCAAGATCACCAGCAAGTACCACGACGAGCGGCCGGGTGTGATCGCGCTGCCGCCGGGTGCGGTGGGCGATGCGCAGGGGCGGCCGAGTTTTCTGGAGACGGACGAGCTGCGGGAGGTTCCGGTCTCGGAGTTCCGGCGGAAAGCGGGGATGGCGGACCCGGTCCTGTGGGACCGGGTCCGCCATCTGGCGCGGTAGCCGTTGCGGGCCCGCTGGTGCGGGGCCCGCTGGTGCGGGTTCAGGCGCTGGGAGCCTGGGCGCGGCCGAGCGCGCCGTTCCGTCGTGCCCACCCGTTCCGCCCTGCGGAACGATGCCCACGACGGGGGGCGGGGTGGGGAAGGCTTACGCCCAGAGTTGGCCCTGGACCGCTGCGATGGCTTCTTCCGTGGTGGCCGCCGTGTAGAGGCCCGTCGAGAGGTACTTCCAGCCGCCGTCGGCGACGACGAAGGCGATGTCCGCGCTCTCGCCCGCCTTCACCGCCTTGTTGCCGACGCCGATGGCCGCGTGCAGGGCCGCGCCCGTGGAGACGCCCGCGAAGATGCCCTCCTCCTTGAGGAGTTCCCGGGTGCGCGTCACGGCGTCGGCCGAGCCGACGGAGAAGCGCGTGGTGAGGACGGAGGCGTCGTACAGCTCCGGTACGAAGCCCTCGTCGAGGTTCCGGAGGCCGTAGACGAGGTCGTCGTAGCGCGGCTCCGCGGCGACGATCTTGACGTCGGGCTTCTGCTCGCGCAGGTAGCGGCCGACTCCCATGAGGGTGCCGGTGGTACCGAGGCCCGCCACGAAGTGGGTGATCGAGGGCAGGTCGGCGAGGATCTCGGGGCCGGTGGTGGCGTAGTGGGCGCCCGCGTTGTGCGGGTTGCCGTACTGGTAGAGCATCACCCAGGTCGGGTTCTCGGCCGCGATCTCCTTGGCGACGCGCACCGCCGTGTTCGACCCGCCCGCCGCGGGGGACGAGATGATCTCGGCGCCCCACATGGCGAGCAGCTGGCGGCGCTCTTCGCTGGTGTTCTCGGGCATGACACAGACGATGCGGTAGCCCTTGAGCTTGGCCGCCATGGCCAGCGAGATGCCGGTGTTGCCGCTGGTCGGCTCCAGGATGGTGCAGCCGGGGGTGAGGCGGCCGTCCTTCTCCGCCTGCTCGATCATGTGGAGCGCGGGGCGGTCCTTGACCGAACCGGTCGGGTTGCGGTCCTCCAGCTTCGCCCAGATGCGGACGTCGTCCGAGGGCGAGAGCCGGGGGAGGCGGACGAGCGGCGTGTTGCCGACCGCCGCCAGCGAGGAGTCGTAGCGCATGTGGATCAGACCATGCCACCGGCGACGGCCGGCAGGATCGTGACGTTGTCGCCGTCGGTGAGCTTGGTGTCGATGCCGTCGAGGAAGCGGACGTCCTCGTCGTTGAGGTAGACGTTGACGAAGCGGCGGAGCTTGCCGTCGTCGACGATGCGGGCCTCGATCCCGGCGTGGCGGGACTCCAGGTCGGCGAAGAGCTCGGCGAGGGTGCCACCGCTGCCCTGGACGGCCTTCTCGCCGTCGGTGTAGGTGCGGAGGATGGTCGGGATGCGGACCTCGATGGCCATGGCGTGGGCTCCTGTCGGAAGTGGCGTGATGGGCGCGCTGCTGGGGCCCCCGCGCGGAGGGGGGTCGTACGTAAGTGCGCTCGGCCGGTCGCTCAGAGCGCAGCGCGGGACGAACAGATCGCGCTGGCGAGGCGGCACAGGTCGACGTGCAGGCGCGCGACGAGCAGGACTGTGCCCGGAGTCTCTTCGCTCACGTCGTGGGAAACCATGGGCTCATCGTATCGATTCCCGGTCCGGGTTCCGGAATGTGATCTCACATGGTGGATGATTGCTGACCGCCTGCCGGACTGTGCTGGAAGAGGACGGTGGGGCTCCCCGTCCTCGGATGCGGGATGACCTCGGCATCCACGCCGTAGACGGCCTCCAGGAGGGCGGGGGTGAGGACCTCGGCGGGTGTGCCGCCGGTGACGAGCCTTCCGCGCTCAAGGACGTAGATCCGGTCGCAGTACGCCCCCGCGAGGTTGAGGTCGTGCAGCGCGAGCAGGTTGGTGGTGCCCAGGGTACGGACGAGGGCGAGGACGTCGAGCTGGTGGCGGATGTCCAGGTGGTTGGTGGGTTCGTCGAGGACGAGGAGGTCCGGGTCCTGGACGAGGGCGCGGGCGACCAGCACGCGTTGGCGCTCGCCGCCGGAGAGGGTGGGGTACGGGCGGTCGGCGAGGTCGGCGAGACCGACGCGGGCGAGGGCGCCCTCGGCGCGCTCCCGGTCGGCGCCGGTGTCGCCCTCCCAGAACCGTTTGTGCGGGGAGCGGCCGAGGGCGACGAGTTCGCCGACGGTGAGTTCGAACTCGAGGGCGCTGTCCTGGGGGACGGTGGCGACGCGGCGGGCGCGGGCCTTGGGGCCGAGGGCGTGGAGGTCGTCGCCGTCGAGGAGGGCGCGGCCCGCCGTCGGGGTGAGGGTGCCGTAGACGCAGCGCAGGAGGGTGGTCTTGCCGCTGCCGTTGGGTCCGATGAGGCCGACGGTCTCGCCGGGGCGGACGGTCAGGTCGACGGAGCGGAGCCGGTTCTCGTACGAGAGGCCGTGCAGGCGCAGTTCGGTCACAGCGGTGCTCCTTCCGGGCGGCGGCGCATCAGCCAGAGGAAGAACGGGCCGCCGGTGAGGGCCGTGAGGATGCCGACGGGGATGTCCTGGGGTGCGGCGACGGTCCGGGCGCCGAGGTCGGCGAGGACCAGGGCGAGCGCTCCGCCGAGCGCGGCGACCGGGAGGAGCCGGCGGTGCGGGGCGCCGACGGCGAGCCGGGCGGCGTGCGGGGCCATCAGGCCGACGAAGCCGACGGCTCCGCTGGCGGCGACCATGACGGCGGTGACGAGGGAGGCGAGGACGAAGACGGCGGCGCGGAACCGGGCGGTGTCCAGGCCGAGGACGGTGGCGCCCTCCTCGCCGACGAGGAGCAGGTCGAGCGGGCGGGCGAGGGTGAGGAGGGCGCCGACGCCGACGGCGAGGACGGCGGCGGGCAGGGCCAGGGTGTCCCAGCGGGCGCTGCCGAGGCCGCCGAGGGACCAGTACATGGCCTCCTGGAACTGCTCGGGTCGTCCGGCGACGACCAGGAGCAGGGTGGCGAGGGCGGACAGGATGTAGGAGACGGCGACTCCGGCGAGGACGAGCCGGGTGCTGGTCAGGGTGCCGCCGCGGCGCGCGAGTCCGTAGACGAGGACGAGGGAGAGCAGGGCGCCCGCGAAGGCGCCGGTGGGCAGGGCGAGCGTGGTGGTCACGCCTCCGACGAGGCCCACTCCCCCGCCGGCGACCAGGACGAGGACGGCTCCGGCGGAGGCGCCGGAGGAGATCCCGAGGAGGAAGGGGTCGGCGAGCCGGTTGCGGACGAGGGCCTGGAGGACGGCGCCGACGACGGCGAGCCCGGCGCCGACGACCGCGCCGAGCAGGACCCGGGGCAGCCGTACGTCGAGGACGATCGTGCGGTACGGGGAGGGGTCGGCGGCGCGTCCGGTGAGGGCGTCGAGGACCTGGCCGGGCGGGATGCGCACGGAGCCGAGGGCGAGCGAGGCGAGGGCGGCGGCGGCGAGGGCGAGAACCAGTCCGGCGACGACGACCGCGTACCGCAGCGGCCCGCCGCCCGCCCGCACGGGCGGGTCCGCGCGGGCGGCACGGGACGGCGCGGAGGTGTTGAGCGGGCCGGACCGGACGGGCGGCCCGGACTTGCCGGCGGACTCGGTCCTGGCGGAACGGACCGGCTCGGCGGCCCGGGTCGGCTCGGTTGTCGGGCCGGTCGGCGGTTCGGGGTGGGGCGGGATCCGTGGCGGGGCCGGCGGCTCTCCCGGCGACGCGTCCTCGGCGCGGGTCTCCGCGCTCATCGGGCCGGGTGGAGCTGGGCCGCCAGCTTGTCGACGGCCGCGGGGACGCGGACGCCGAGGACGGTGTCGGAGAGCGGCATCACGGCGAACCGGCGGTTCTTGATCGCGGGGACGTCCTTGAGCGCCGGGTCGTCGAGGAGCCGCTTCTTCTTCTGTTCGACGGTGGTGGAGCCGTAGTCGTAGATGACGACGACCTCGGGCTTGCGGGCGACGACCTGTTCCCAGGTGGCGTCGCCGAAGGCCTTGTCGAGGTCGGCGAAGACGTTCCGGCCTCCGGCGCGGGTGATGAGGTCGTTGCCGATGCCCTTGCCGCCGGCGGTGAAGGCGGTCTTGTCGCCGCTGTCGTAGACGAAGACGGGGACGGGCGCGGTGCCCTTGAGGCGCTTCTCGGTGGCGGCGACGGTGGTCCGCGCCTCCCGGACCCACTTCTCGGCCCGGTCGGGGACGCCGAACGTCCGGCCGACCTCGCCGACTTCGCGGTAGAGGTCGTCGACGGAGGGCGAGCCGGACGGGCAGTACTCGGTGTTGAGCCGGGTGTCGATGCCCGCGCGCTTCAGGTCGTCGCGGCTCCGGCCGTCCTTGCTCGCGAAGGCGGAGGAGTAGCCGCCATACACGAAGTCGGGTCCGGCGGCGAGCAGGGCCTCCTTGGAGGGGTACTCCTTCGCGAGGACGGGGACGGAGTCGTACGCCTTCTTGTAGGCGGGGAGGATCGCGTCGTCGAGGTAGGCGGTGCCGACGAGGGACTTCTCCAGGCCGAGGGCGAGCATGACCTCGGTGACGTGCTGGTTCATGGTGACCGCGCGCTTCGGCGGGGCCTTGAAGGTCGTCTTCACACCGCAGTTGGAGACGGTGTACGGGAATCCCGGGGCGGCCTTGGCGGCGGGGGTCTCCGCCGCGGGGGCCGAGCAGGCGGCGAGCGGCGGGAGCAGAACGGCGGCGGACAGCAGGGGCGCCAGGGGCAGCCGGGTGCGACGGGTCCAGGACATGACGGAACGTGCCTCCTCCGGGGATTTCCACGTCCCCGATCGGTGGTGAGAAGGCGGCAGGTCAGTTCCTGGCTTCCGTCTCCCGGAGGAGGCGGTCACAGTGGCGGGACCGTGCCGGATTCGCACCGGCTTCCTGGGTCCTGCCGCCCGTAGGTCCCGGCCAGTGTCTCAGGCGTCGTACTCCTCGACGACCTTGACCTCTTCCTCGGTCACGACGCCCTCGACGATGGTGAAGGAGCGGAACTGGAAGGGGCCGGCGCCGTCGCTGTCCGCGGTGGAGACGAGGACGTAGTGGGCGTGGGGCTCGTTGGCGTACGAGATGTCCGTGCGGGACGGGTAGGCCTCGGTCGCGGTGTGCGAGTGGTAGACGATGACGGGCTCCTCGTCCCGGTCGTCCATCTCGCGGTAGAGCTTGAGCAGGTCCGCGGAGTCGAACTCGTAGAAGGTGGGCGAGCGGGCGGCGTTGAGCATCGGGATGAACCGCTCGGGGCGGCCGGTGCCGACCGGTCCCGCGACCACGCCGCAGGCCTCGTCGGGGTGGTCCGCGCGCGAGTGTTTCACGATCTGGTCGTACAGGGCCCGGGTGATGGTCAGCATGCCGACAGGATAAGCCGACGGGCCGTTCCGTACCGGGGAGTGGTACGGAACGGCCCGTATGCCGAGACGATCGAGGTCAGAGCCGTTTGGGGACGACCCGGGACGACCGCCCGCGGGGTCCGGTCAGGACCGCTTGGCGAAGGCGGCGCCCTCGGGGTTGCGGGACTTCAGGACCAGGTAGGAGACGCCGAGGATGAGACCCCAGACCGGGGCGGCGTACAGCGAGACCCGGGCGCCCTCGTCGATGCCCATCATCACGATGACCATGCCGATGAAGAGGAGCGCGAACCAGCTGGTGTACGGGGCTCCCGGGGCCTTGAAGGTCGACTCGGGAAGCTCGCCGCGGTCGGCCTTGGCGCGGTAGCGGATCTGGCAGACCAGGATCATGATCCAGGCCCACATGCCGGAGATGGTGGCGAAGGAGACGACGTACTCGAAGGCCTTGCCCGGGGCGACGTAGTTGATCCAGACGCCGACCAGCATCAGCGAGGCCGAGAAGGTCAGGCCGAGCAGCGGGGTGCCGTTCTTGGTGAGCCTGGTGAAGACCTTCGGGCCCTGGCCGTTGAGCGCGAGGTCGCGCAGCATGCGGCCGGTGGAGTACATGCCCGAGTTGCAGGAGGACAGGGCCGCGGTCAGCACCACGAAGTTGACGATGGCGGCGCCGACGCCGAGGCCCATCTTCTCGAAGGCGGCGACGAACGGGGAGACGCCCGGCTGGAACTCGGTCCACGGGACGACCGAGAGGATCATGATGAGCGCGCCGACGTAGAAGACGGCGATGCGCCACGGCACGGTGTTGATGGCCTTGGGCAGGACGGTCTTCGGGTCCTTGGACTCGCCGGCGGTGACGCCGACCAGCTCGACGGCGAGGAACGCGAACATGACGATCTGCAGGGTCATCAGCGTGTTGCCGATGCCGGTGGGGAAGAAGCCGCCCTGGTCCCACAGGTGGGTCACGGAGGCGGTGTCGCCGGCGTCGGAGAAGCCGATGGTGAGGATGCCGGCGCAGATCAGGATCATGCCGATGATGGCGGTGACCTTGACCATGGAGAACCAGAACTCCAGCTCACCGAAGAGCTTCACGGAGATCAGGTTGGCGCCGTAGAGGATCACGGTGAAGACCAGCGCGGAGATCCACTGCGGGATGTCCCACCAGTACGTCATATAGGTGGCCGCGGCGGTGACTTCGGTGATGCCGGTGACGACCCAGAAGAGCCAGTACGTCCAGCCGGTCACGAAGCCCCAGAACGGGCCGACGAACTCCCGTGCGTACTCCGCGAAGGAGCCGGACACGGGGCGGTACATGAGGAGCTCGCCGAGGGCGCGCATGATGAAGAAGATGACCAGGCCCGCGATGGCGTACGCGAGGATCAGGCTGGGTCCCGCCTTGGCGATGGCCTTGCCGGCGCCGAGGAAGAGGCCGGTGCCGATGGCACCGCCGATCGCGATCATCTGGATCTGCCGGGCGCCGAGGCCACGCTGGTAGCCCTCGCCGCCGTCCACGGCCCCGTCGGTGCCGTCGTGCTGCTTGTCGACCTGCACAGAGGTCATGGTGGTGCGCCTTTCTCCATGCTGATCCGCGCGACTGCGAGTGCGTCTGCCGCGGATCAGATCCTGATCCCCCCGGATGTGGATGGAGTGCCACCGGCGGTCAGCCGGTCGAAGCGCCCTCGGGAACAGGGGTGGCGTCCCCGAGCGGTCGTGAAGATTTATCACGGGGTGGGTCGCGATCGAGGGAGTTCCATGTGGCGCACGCCACAGAAAACGGCGGGCGGAAGGGACTCAAGACGGCAAAGCGGACGCTCTGATAACGCATTCGTTATCCGGATTTGAGCGTCCGCTGAGCGAACACCCCGCCAGGGAGGGGTGTCGGGAGGAGGTCGGCGTCAGGACATCAGGGTCTCGACGAGGGACTCCTGGAGAGCCCCCAGCCAGAGGTACGCCATCACCATCGGCTTGCGCGGGTCGGAGTCCGGCAGCCGGTAGAGCTGCTCGCCCTCGTCGTCGGTGACCTCCAGGCGGGTGCCGATGGTCAGCCGGAGGTCGTTGAGCGCGCCGAGCCAGGCGCGGGACTCGTCCGGGGTCAGCTTCAGGACGGCGCCGCCCTCGCCCGCCGCGTCGGCGGAGAGCGCGTCGAGGGCGCGGACGACGACGAGCGCGTCCTCGCGCTTGCGGGCCCGCAGGTCGTTCTCGGTGAAGCGGCGGAAGTCGGAGGCGGCCGCCCGCAGCTCCTCGCTGTCGTCCCCGTACGCGTCGGGGAAGAGGCGCTTGAGGGCCGGGTCGGACGGCGGCTTGCTGGGGCCCTCGGCGAAGAGCGCGGCCAGCGGGTCGGCGTCCTTGGCGGGCTCGTCGCCCGGCCCGATCAGCTCCATGAGCTGGACGGCGAGGGAGCGGAGGATGGAGATCTCGACGTCGTCGAGGGCGACGGCCGCGCCGCCGCCGGGCAGGGTCTCGAAGTGCCCGGCCATCAGCCGCGGTCCTGGGTGAGGGTCGCCCAGAGGCCGTAGCCGTGCATCGCCTGCACGTCGCGCTCCATCTCCTCGCGGGTGCCGCTGGAGACGACCGCGCGGCCCTTGTGGTGCACGTCGAGCATCAGCTTGTGCGCCTTGTCCTTGGAGTAGCCGAAGTACGCCTGGAAGACGTAGGTCACGTAGCTCATCAGGTTGACCGGATCGTTGTGCACGAGGGTCACCCAGGGCACGTCGGGTTCGACGACCGCGGAGACCTCCTCGGCCGATTCCGTACGTTCGATCTCAATAGGCGCGACGCTCACTCACCCCATGCTGCCACCCCGGAGGGCCCGTCGCACAAACGGGTCACCCGCCCGTCACCCGCTCGCACCACTATTCGTCACTCTGACGATTTCTGCGCTAGCATCGCTGACATGAACGCTGCGGACCTTGGGCTGCCGGTGGACGTGCCGTCGACCGCGCTCTTCACCGATCAGTACGAGCTGACCATGCTCCAGGCCGCCCTCCGGGGCGGCACCGCCGACCGACGCTCGGTCTTCGAGGTCTTCACCCGGCGACTGCCCGAGGGCCGGCGCTACGGCGTCCTCGCGGGCGTCGGCCGGGTCCTCGACGCCGTCGAGAACTTCCGTTTCGACCCCGCCGTCCTGGGCTTCCTGCGCGAGCGCGGCATCGTCGACGAGCCGACCCTGGAATGGCTCGCCCGCTACCGCTTCACCGGCGACATCTGGGGCTACCCCGAGGGCGAGGTGTACTTCCCCGGCTCGCCCGTCCTGCGCGTCGAGGGCTCCTTCGCCGAGTGCGTGCTCCTGGAGACGGTGATCCTCTCCATCCTCAACCACGACTCGGCCATCGCCGCCGCCGCCTCCCGCATGTCGGCCGCGGCCGGCGGGCGCCGCCTGATCGAGATGGGCGCCCGGCGCACCCACGAGCTGGCGGCCGTCGCCGCCTCCCGCGCCGCGTACGTCGGCGGCTTCGACTCCACCTCGGACCTCGCGGCCGGCTTCCGCTACGGCATCCCGACCGTCGGCACCTCCGCCCACGCCTTCACGCTCCTCCACGACAGCGAGCGGGACGCCTTCCGCGCCCAGGTCGAGAGCCTCGGCCGCGGCACGACCCTGCTCGTCGACACCTACGACGTGGCCGAGGCCGTCCGTACCGCCGTCGAGGTGGCGGGGCCCGAGCTCGGGGCCGTCCGGATCGACTCCGGCGACCTGCTGCTCGTCGCCCACCGGGTCCGGCAGCAGCTCGACGAGCTGGGCGCGCGGAACACGAAGATCGTCGTCACCTCGGACCTCGACGAGTACGCCATCGCCTCCCTCGCGGCGGCCCCGGTCGACGCGTACGGGGTGGGCACGCAGCTGGTCACCGGCAGCGGCCACCCGACCTGCTCCATGGTCTACAAGCTGGTCGCCCGCGCCTCCTCCGCCGACC
>NZ_LIPQ01000085.1 GCF_001418135.1 Streptomyces aureus | reverse complement strand
ACTCCCTCTGGCAGCGGGACCTGCTCGCCGACCACGAGGAGGACCAGCTCGCCCACTGGCGGGAGGCGCTCGCGCAGCTGCCCACCGAGGTCACCCTGCCCACCAGCCGGCCCCGCCCGGTCGTGGCCTCCTACCGCGGCGCCACCCACACCGTGCACTGCCCTGCGGAGACCCACCAGGCCCTCAGCACCCTGGCCAGGGAGCACGGCGTGACCCTGTTCATGGTGGCGCAGGCGGCCACCGTGGCCCTGCTGGCCCGTTCCGGGGCGGGCACCGACATCCCCCTCGGCTCGCTCGTCGCCGGGCGGACCGACGAAGCCCTGGAGGACCTGGTCGGGTTCTTCGTCAACACCCTCGTGCTGCGCACCGACGCCTCCGGCGACCCGACCTTCCGCGAACTCCTCGACCGGGTCCGGGAGACCGACCTCGGCGCCTGGGCCCACCAGGACCTGCCCTTCGACCGGCTCGTGGAGACCCTCAACCCCGAGCGCTCCGCCGCCCGGCACCCCCTCTTCCAGGTCATGCTGACCCTCGCCGAGGCCGCCGAGGCCGCGCCCCGGCTGCCGGGCGTCCGCGCCGAGACCCGGCAACTGAGCGCGGGAATCGCCAAGTTCGACCTCACCGTCAACTTCTACGAGCACCGCGACCGCGTCGGCCACCCCAACGGCCTCGACATCGTCCTCGAGTACGCCACCGACCTGTACGACCCCGACACCGTCGAGGCGGCCGGTGAGCGGCTGGCCCGGGTCCTGGACGCCGTCATCGCCGACCCGGACGTCAAGGTCGCCGACATCGAACTGCTCTCCTCGGCCCAGCGTCACGCCCTGCTCGCCGACTACAACGACACCGCCGTACCGCTCCCCGAGGGAGCCCTGCACGAGTTGTTCGCCGCCCAGGCCGCACGGACGCCGGACGCCGTGGCGCTGCAGTGCGGAGAGCGCGAGACGACGTACCGCGACCTCGACCGTGCGTCGGACGCCTTCGCCGCCCGGCTCGCCGCGCACGGAGTCGGGCCGGGTGGCGCCGTGGGCCTCTTCCTCGACCGGTCGGCGGAGTTCGTGGTCGCGGCCCTCGCCGTGCTCAAGGCGGGTGGCGCCTATGTGCCGCTGGACCCGCGCCAGCCGGAGGAGCGGCTCGCGTTCATCCTCGCCGACACGGGCGCGCCGCTCCTCGTCACCGATCGCCCCGCCCAGGACGTCGGGTTCGCCCGAGACCTGGACACGCTGCCGGCTCCCGACGTGCGGGCCCTTCTCGCCGAGACCGGCGCCGCCGCACCTGAACCGGCCGTCCACCCGGACCAGTTGGCGTACGTGATGTACACGTCGGGTTCGAGTGGTGTGCCGAAGGGTGTGGCGAACACCCATCGGAACGTGGTGGAGCTGGCGTTGGATCCGTGGTGGGCGTCGGGTTCGGGGGAGCGGCACCGTCGGGTGCTCGCGTACTCGCCGCTGGCGTTCGACTCCTCCACGTACGAGTTGTGGGTGCCGCTGCTCAGCGGTGGGACGGCGGTGGTGCTCAGCGCGCCGAAGGTGGACATCGGCGAGCTGGCGCGGGTGATCGTGGAGCAGCGGATCTCGGCGGTGTACTTCACGACCGCACTGTTCGACGCGATGGCGTCGGAGGCGGTGGAGTCCCTGTCCGGTCTGCGGGAGATCTGGACCGGAGGCGACGTCCTGTCCGCCCCGGCTCTCCGTCGG
>NZ_LIPQ01000084.1 GCF_001418135.1 Streptomyces aureus | reverse complement strand
CGTGGAAATGCGCCCGCAGCCGCTACGGGCTGCGGGCGCATTTCCACGGCGTGCTGCGCCCCGGCTGGTGCTGGCTGCAGAGCCGGTTCCTGGTGATCGGGATGGCGGCCGTGGAGACAGAGGAGGAGAGCGGGCGCACGCGGGTCGCGCTCACCGGTGGCGTACGGGTCCCCGGGCGCGCGGCGCTGGTTCCGTTCGGCGCGCGGCGCGAGCTGGAGGAGGCGATGACGCGGCTGGCCGCGCGGGTCGGGTGAGGTCGGGTGACCGTGCCCGGTTCCGGCGGCCCGTTCTGTCAGGCCAGGCTCAGCGCGCCCGTCTGCCGCGCTCGTGCCTCGCCCACCCGCAGGATCAGCGCGGCGGCCACGAGGAGCAGTGCGCTCAGTGCTCCGAGGCCGAGCAGGGTCGGGGCGAGTTCGCTCGCCGTGCGGTGTTCGAGCAGGGCGCCACGGACGGCGAGCAGGCTGCCGGTGAGGGGGAAGACCGCGCCGACGACCTGGACCGCGGCCGGGAGTGCGAAGTGCGGGAGGCGGACGCCCGAGACGAACCAGAGGGGCTCGTCGAGGATCGTGTACAGGAAGGCCGAGTCCCGGGAGAAGACGAGGAGGCTGTTGAGGAACGCGCCCCACGCCACCGCCGGGATCAGCAGGGCCAGGAGGACGATCCCGTACATCCACCAGGCCGACACGGACAGCGTGCCGAAGCCGGTCAGGGCCGCGACGGTGAAGCAGGTGAGCAGCCAGGCGTTCTGGAGGAGCGCGCCCGCGCCGTTGGCGATCATCAGGGTGAGCCGGCCGGCCGGGGAGAGGAAGAGCAGTTCGAGGGTGCCGGTGGTCCGCTCGAAGGAGAGGTGCCAGGCGCTCTGGACGAGGGAGAAGAAGAAGGCGTACGCGAGGGTGCCGGTGGCCAGGAAGGCGAGCAGGCGGTCGGGGTCGGCGGCGAGGGGCCAGTTCTCGGCGGCCCGCGAGGCCGTGGCGACGGGGCGCAGGGTGTAGTAGGTGGTGGCCAGTTGGAGGACGGGCCAGACGAGCATGGAGAAGACGACGAGCGGCTGGCCGAAGAGCCGGCGGTGCTGCTTGAGCGTCTCCGCGGCGAAGACCCGCAGGGCGTGGCGGAGACGGTTCACGGGGTGCCCCCCTTGGTTCCGGCGGTGGCGGCCTCTGACAGGGCAGCCCCTGCGTCGGGCGAAACGGCCGCAGCGTCGGGCCGGACGGTCGCGGCACCGGGCCGTGCGGTCGCGGCGCCGGGCAGACCGCTCGCGGCACCGGGCCGTGCGGTCGCGGCGCCGGCGCGGAGGGTCGTGGCATCGGGCCGGCCCGCGCCCGGCCCCGCGAGCCCCGCCTCGCCCCGCTCCGCGAGGGTCAGGATCGCGTCCTCCAGGCTCGCCTCGGCGATCTCCAGGCCGCCGATGGAGCCGCCCGCCTCGAACACCGCCGCCGTCAGCGGTCCCGCCATGTCGCCGGGGTGGCGCAGGGTGATCACCTCTCCCCCGTCGGGAAGGGTTTCGCGGGTGGCCCCGAAGGCGTCCGCGACGGCCCGGGTGCGCTCCGTCGGGTCGGTGACGGTCAGGCGGACGGTCCGGTGGCTGCCGGTCGCGGCCTTCAGCTCGGCCGGGCTGCCCTGGGCGAGGTGGCGGCCTGCGGAGATCACGTACACATGGCCGCAGAGTTCCTCGACCTCGGCCAGGTAGTGCGAGGTCAGCAGCACCCCGGTGCCGTCGTGCGCGGCGAGGTCGGCGACGACTCGGCGCAGGTCGCGGGCGATGGGGGCGTCGAGGCCGAGGGTCGGCTCGTCGAGGAGGAGGTAGTCCGGGCGGTTGATGAGGCCGCGGGCGATGGCGAGGCGCTGGGTCATGCCGCGCGAGTACCGCTCGACCATGGTGTCGGCGGCATCGGACAGGCCGACGAGGTCGAGGAGTTCGCCGGTCCTGCGGCGCAGGTCGGCCTTCGGGACGTCGTAGAGCTGGCCGAAGTACCAGAGGTTCTCGCGGCCGGTCATGCGCGTGTAGACCATGCGCTCGCCGCCGGCGATGAGGTTGATGCGGCGGCGTACGGCGCGGGCGTCGGCCACCGCGTCCAGGCCGTCGACGCGGACGGTGCCGGCGCTGGGCCGCAGGAGCGTGGCGAGGATCTTGATCGTGGTGGTCTTCCCCGCGCCGTTGAGGCCGAGGAGCCCGGTGACGCGGCCGCGGGGGATGTCGAGGTCGAGACCGTCGACGGCGCGCTTGAGGGTGCGGGGGCCGAGAATCCCCTTCTCCCGTACCGGAAAGTCCTTGCGCAGGCCGCGGACCTCGATCGCCGTGGTCGTGGTCATCAGTACGTCCTTTCGACGGCACGGGCCTCGGCCCGCGGCAGACAGGCCAGCCCCAGGACGAGGTAGGCGCAGGTGAGGGCGGCGCAGACGGCGAGCCTCGGAAGGAGTTCGGGGAGGGACTGGCCGCCGGTGAAGCTGCCGTGCAGGACGTCCATGGCCGAGGTGGTGGGGAGGAGTTCGGCGAACCAGCGGACCGGTTCCGGCAGGTAGTCGCGCGGGAAGGTGAAGCCGCCGACCAGGCCGAGCACGATGAAGACGGTGTTCTGCGAGATGTGCGCCTCGCCCGCCGCGATCATCAGTCCGCCGAGGCCGACCGAGAGCGCGAAGACGGCCGCGATCAGCGCGAGGGCGCCGAGTAGCGCGCCGGGCACGGACGAGACCGGCACGGTGATGCCGAGGGCCGCGACGACCAGGCCGAGGGTCAGGAACTCGAGGAGGCTGCTGAGCACCGCGAAGCCGGTGAAGCCCAGCAGGTACGGGAGACGGCCGGCGGGGGCGATGAGCAGGGCGCCGAGGGTGCCCTGCCGCTGTTCGGTGATGAGGGCCTTCGCGGACCAGAGGATCAGTCGGACGGCGAAGTGGAAGGCGGTGGTGCCGACGACGATGTAGGCGAGGTAGGCGGTGGTGC
>NZ_LIPQ01000083.1 GCF_001418135.1 Streptomyces aureus | reverse complement strand
GCGCGGTGGGGGGCGGCGGCGGGACTGTTCACCCCGGGACTATCCCTGGCGGGCCGCCCGTATGCCAACCCGATATCCGGACGGGTGCCCTGGGAGTCGGGCGGCGGTCAGGACAGGGCGCACCGGGAGGCGGACGGCGGGGCCGGACGGCGTGCCCCGGGAGCGGGGGCGGCGGTCCGGACGCGGGCCGACCCCGGCACGTGGACGGGCCACGTACCGGGGTCGGCCCGTCGCATCGGGTCCGGTCAGGACTCCGCCGGCGCGAGCCGGACCGTGGACAGGATCTGCTTGATGGTGGTGTCCGGCAGCTCGTCCTTGACGCCGTCCGCCCCGTAGAGCACCCAGGTCGAGAAGTCGCCCTTGGTGTTCTTGAAGGTGAAGGCGATCGACTTGCCGTCCGACTCGCACTTGTTGCGCTTCTTGACGCCCGGGGCCGTCGCCATCGCCATGTGGCCGGTGAGACCCGACTTCGTCGTGTACGGCACCGGCTTGGTGATCTTGATGGTGCTCTGCGGCATGTGCTGGGCGTAGCCGCCCCACACCCATGTGCCGGCTTCGCTGCGCGAGGCGTCCGCGGTGTTCTTGGCGCCCTGGCCGCCCTTGGTGCCGGCGGTGCTCAGGCCCCAGGTCTCCATGGTGCCGTTCTTGTCGGTGTCGAACGTGCACCACTCGCCCTTGAGGCGCGTCGGCGACGACATGGTGACGAGCGGGCTGCCGTCGTTCTTCTTCTCGTCCTCGAAGAAGGTGATCATGCCCGGCTTCAGCACCTCCCACTCCGGCGGTACGTCGAAGAGGGTGCCGTACTTCGGGTTGTAGACGACCTTCCAGCCGGGGATCGTCGGCTGCTGGGCCGCGCCGTCACGCGGGTTGGCGATCCCTGACGGGGTGTCGCTCGGGTCCGTGGAGGGGATGGTCGACGGGTCGGCGGACGGGTCCACCGGCGCCGAGGCGGTCGGGGTCGGCTTCTGGTCGTCGGCGAGCGGCTTCTTGTCGTCGTCCTTGCCGAGGACGAGGAAGCCGGTGACACCGGCCGCGACGACCACGGCGGTCGCGGCGACGATCGCCACGAGTGTCGTCTTCTTCTTCCCGCCGTCGGGCCCGCCGGGCTGCACCGGTCCCGGCACCGCGTACTGCTGCGGAACGGTCGGCTGCTGGTACGGGTTCGGCTGGCCGTAGCCCGGCTGCTGGCCGTATCCCTGCTGCGGATAACCGGGCGGCGCGGGCGGCTGCTGCGGGTAGCCGGGCTGCGTCGGCGGCTGCTGCGGATGGCCGGGCTGTGTCGGCGGCTGCGGATACCCGGGCTGGGCAGGCGGCTGCTGATACGGGTTCGGCTGCTGGTACCCCGACTGCTGGTAGGGGTTCTGATTCTGGTCCTGCGGGTTCTGCTCGCCCCCGGGCGGCTGCTGTCCTGGCCACATGGCCAGTAACCATAGAGGTGCGGGGGCGCCTCGACCACGCCCGCCCCCGCACAGCGCGCGCGTGGGGGATGGCCAAGGCTGCTACTGGTGGGTAACATCACGGCCATGAGCGCAGACCAGATGACCGTCGGCGAGATGCTCGCCGCCACGGTGCCCATGGCCGGAACCCTGAACCTGGAGTTCCTGGAGACCACCGCCGAGCGCGCCGTCGTGCGCCTGCCGGACCAGCCCGCCTACCACAACCACGTCGGCGGCCCGCACGCCGGAGCGATGTTCACGCTCGCCGAGTCCGCCAGCGGCGCCATCGTGCTCGCCGCGTTCGGCGACCAGCTGAGCCGCGCCGTACCGCTCGCCGTCAGGGCCGAGATCGGCTACAAGAAGCTCGCGATGGGCGTCGTCACGGCCACCGCCACCCTGGGCCGCCCGGCCGCCGAGGTCGTCGCCGAACTCGACGCCGGGCAGCGGCCGGAGTTCCCGGTGAAGATCGAGATCACCCGCGAGGACGGCGCCGTGACCGGCGAGATGACCGTCGTGTGGACCCTGCGCCCGAACGCCTGACCAGGGACGCCGAGGACCGCCCCCGTACCCCCTCCCGGGTGCGGGGGCGGCCGCGTTCCGGGCCGCCGGCGGCGCGGGCCGTCCACCCCGACCGGGTAGGCTGCCCCGGCGTGCCCGCCGCGGTGCACGCCGGCGCCAGGGACCCCCGACCAGGGGCCGGGCGCGGCAGGGCAGTCGAAACGGGAGGAAGCCGCGTTGCACGTCCAGGAGTGGCTGGAGACGATCCCCGCGGTCGCGGTCTACGTCCTCGTCGGCGTGGTGATCGGGCTGGAGAGCCTGGGCATCCCGCTGCCCGGCGAGATCGTGCTCGTGAGCTCGGCGCTGCTCGCCTCGCAGCACGGCGACATCGACCCGTACGTCCTCGGCGCCTGCGCCACCGCCGGCGCGATCATCGGTGACTCGATCGGTTACGCGATCGGCCGCAGGGGCGGACGGCCGCTGCTCGCCTGGCTGGGGAAGAAGTTCCCCAAGCATTTCAGCGAGGCCAACATCGGGCTCGCCGAGCGCTCCTTCCAGAAGTGGGGCATGTGGGCGGTCTTCTTCGGCCGCTTCATCGCGCTGCTCCGCATCTTCGCCGGGCCGCTCGCGGGCGTCCTGCACATGCCGTACTGGAAGTTCCTGATCGCCAACGTCTTCGGCGGCATCCTGTGGGCCGGCGGCACGACGGCCGTCATCTACTCGGTCGGCATCGTCGCGGAGGCCTGGCTCAAGCGCTTCTCGTGGCTGGGACTCGTCCTCGCCGTGCTGATCGGCGTCGCCTCGATGCTGATCATCAAGAACCGCGCCAAGAAGGCGGCGGCGGAGCAGGCCGAGGCCCCGGAGCGGGAACCGGTCGCGGTCGCCGACTGAGGCCGACGCACCAGGACGTACGTGAGGGAGGGCGGCACCCGTCGACGGGTGCCGCCCTCCCTCACGCACCGGACGTCGTCCGGCGCACGCCCGCCCTCATCCGTCGGACGTCGTCCGGGCACCGCCCTCATCCGTCGGGCGTCGTCCGGGCCGCCCTCATCCGTCGAGCGTCGTACGGCTCACTCTCCGAAGGCCTCGGCGTGGCCCTTGGCGAGGTGCAGATACATCTCGGCGTTCAGCCGGATGCCGGCCTGCTCCTCCTCGGTCAGCGGACGGCGGACCTTCGCGGGGACGCCCGCGACGAGCGAGCCCGGCGGGATCTCCATCCCCTGGGGGACGAGCGCCTGCGCGGCGATCAGCGAACCGGCACCGATCCGCGCACCGTTGAGGACGGTCGCGCCCATGCCGACGAGCACGTCGTCCTCGATGGCACAGCCGTGCACGGTCGCGTTGTGGCCGACGGTCACGCGGTCACCGATCGACACGGGGAAGCCGGGGTCGACGTGGACCGTGCAGTTGTCCTGGATGTTGGAGTCCTCGCCGATCGCGATGGGGCCGCAGTCCGCGCGCAGTACCGCGTGGTACCAGACGCTGGCGCGGGCACCGAGCGTCACCTCGCCGAGCACGACGGAGGTCGGGGCGGTGAAGGCGGTCGGGTCGATCTGCGGCTCCTTGCCGCCCACACCCTTGATCAACGCCTCTGTCATGGTTCGCTCCTGATCGTCAGCCGTCATGTCACGCCCGGGGGTGCCCCCGGCGGCAGCCTATGCCGTGCCCATGACGGACATCACAGCGCACTGCGGTGATCAGGCACGACGGTGCCGACTACGGTGTCCGGGTGCCCAGGAACAGAAACACGTTCTCATCCCTTGCCGCCTGGCGGCGCCGGATGCTCAACCGTGCCGTGCAGGGCGGCTGGCGCTGGGTGCAGGAGACCGGATCCGTCACGGCGGAGCACCCCGGGAAGCTGCGTTTCCGCCGGCTCGGCGCGGGCACCCGGCTCGCGTTCCCGCAGGGCACGGTCTTCGGTGAGCGGTGGATCGAGATCGGCGAGTGCTGCATCGTCGCCGAGCAGGTCACGCTGACCGCCGGGATGCTGCCGGGCCTCGACCTCGGGACGGACACGGTGCTGACGCTCGGCGACGGCGTCGTGCTCGGCCGGGGCAGCCACGTGATCGCGGACGCGAAGGTGACCATCGGCTCGGACACGTACTGCGGTCCGTACGTCTACATCACCTCGACCAATCACAGTTACGACGACCCGGACGAGCCGGTCGGCCGGCAGTGGCCCCGCTCGGAGCCCGTCGTGATCGGCCCCGGCTGCTGGCTCGGCACGGGCTCCGTGATCCTTCCCGGTGCCCGCCTCGGCCGGAACGTGGTCGTCGCCGCGGGCGCGGTGGTACGCGGTGAGGTGCCCGACCACTCGGTGGTCGCGGGCGCCCCGGCCAAGGTCGTCCGCAGCTGGGACAAGGAGAAGGGCTGGCAGCCCCCGCTGCGGACCCCGGCCCCGGTCCCGATCCCCGACCACGTGACCTCGGAACAACTCGCGGCGCTCGCTGCGTGGGAGGTCGAACAGGCACGCTAGGGTCCCCGGCGTACGGCTCTCAGCCCGTCGCCAGCAGGACCGTGCCCACCAGGGCGAGGCCCGCGCCCGCCGCCTGGACCGCGCGGAGGCGTTCCTTCAGGACGCCGTAGGCCGCGAGGGCCGTGACCACCGGGTAGAGGCTGGCGAGGACGGCGGCGACCGTGACCGGGCCCTGCTGCGCGGCGATCGCGTACGTACCGTTCGCGGCGACGTCGGCGAGGCCGACGAACGCGAGGGCCGGGAGGGCCGCGCGGATCACCTGCGGGCCGCCCTCGGGCAGGGCCCTGCCGCCGCGCCTCACCGAGGCGTAGAGGGCTCCGCCGCCCACCAGGACGTTGGTGACGCGCTGGACGAAGAGGGCCAGGAAGAGTCCGGTGACCGTCGTGGAGGCCTCGGCGATCAGCGCCATCACCGAGCCGAAGCCGAAGGCCGCGACCAGGGTGAGCAGGACCGCCTGGCGCTGTACGGGTGCTCCGCGCAGCTCCGGTCCGCCGGCGAGGACCACACCGAGGATCGCCACGCCGATCCCGGCGAACTGGACGAGCCCCGGCCGGTCGCCGACGAGCAGGCCGACCGAGACGGGCACGACGACGCCGAGGGAACCGAGGGGCGAGACCACGCCCATCGGGCCGAGCGCGAGCGCCTTGTAGAAGGCGAGCATGGCCGCCGGGCCGACGACGCCCGCGCCGACCGCGTACCAGAGCTGGGGTCCCGCCTCGGTCCACGCGCCGGTCGCGAGGACGACGGTGCCGAGGACGACGACCGCGAGCAGCTGGGAGACCACGACGACCGTGAGGGCGGGGATGCGGCGCGTCAGGAGCCCGCCGCCGAAGTCGGCGAGGCCCCACAGCAGGCTGGTGGCCAGGGCGAACAGGGCGGTCATGAGTCCTCGCAGTCACGGACGGCAGTACAGTGCAGTGAACAATCGGGTGCACCCCACCGTAGTTCAGTGCATTGAACTCTGTCATCCAAAATATTGGACGGAATGTGTCGGACCTCGATCAGCTCACGCAGTCGCTCGCCCGGAACCTGAAGCGCTGGCGCAAGGAGCGGGGACTCACCCTGGACGCCCTGGCCGCACGGGCGGGCGTCAGCCGCGGCATGATCATCCAGATCGAGCAGGCCCGGACGAACCCCAGCGTCGGCACCACCGTGAAGCTCGCCGACGCGCTCGGCGTCTCCATCACGACGCTGCTCGACTACGAACAGGGCCCCCAGGTCCGGATCGTCCCGCCGGACCAGGCCGTCCGCATGTGGTCCACCTCCACCGGCAGCCACACCACCCTGCTCGTCGGCACCGAGGCCCGCGGCCCCCTGGAGCTGTGGTCCTGGACCCTCATGCCGGGCGACGGCAGCGCCTCCGACCCGCACCCCGACGGGACGGTCGAACTCCTCAGCGTCACCGCGGGAGTCCTCACCCTGGTGGTCGACGGGGAGGAACACCGCATGCCGGCCGGCACCTCCGCCGTCTTCGAGGCCAACACGGGGCACGAGTACCGCAACGACGGCGACGAGCCGGCCGAGATGACGATGGCCGTCTCCATCCCGCCCGTGCGCTGAACCGCCCGGAGGCCGTCCGCCCGTACCCCCGAGTCGTACCGCGACCGCTCCTACCCCCGATCCGCTCGTACGCCGAGACGAGCGGCCGCGCCCCGGGCGGTCGTTGTTAGCGTGAGGCGTATGCGCGCACCCATCGGAAGTTTCGACGACGCCCGGCCCGCCCCCGACTGCCTGGACCTGCTGACCGGCCCCGTCGCCGCCGCCGTCCGGGCCTGGACCGGGCCCGTCCCGGCCGATCGGCTGCTGTACGTGGACACCGACCCGGCCATCGCCGACACCGCGGTCTTCGTCGAGCACTACGGCCCCGCGCTGCTCGACGAGTCCGCGAACTGCGTCGTCGTCGCGGGCAAGCGCGGCGAGACGGCGACCCTGGCCGCGTGTGTCGTGAAGTCGGCGACACGGGTCGACGTCAACGGGGTCGTACGCAAGCATCTCGGCGCCCGCAAGGCCTCGTTCGCGCCGATGGACACCGCGACCGGCGAGACCGGCATGGAGTACGGCGGCATCACCCCCATCGGCCTCCCGGCCGACTGGCCCCTGCTCGTGGACGCGGCCGTGGTGGACAGCGAGTGGGTCCTGGTCGGCAGCGGCCGCAGGCGTGGCAAGCTGATCCTGCCCGGGAAGGCCTTCGCCCAACTCCCGGGCGCCGTCGTCCTGGAGGGGCTCGGCGTCCCCGTCGCCTGAGGCCCCCCGAAGGGCCCCGGAGCCTCAACCCAGGCGGGGGATCTCGATCGCGGGGCAGCGGTCCATGACCATGTCCAGGCCCGCCTCGCGCGTGCGGGCGAAGGCGGACTCGTCGATCACGTCCAGCTGGAACCAGACCGCCTTCGCACCGATCGCGACCGCCTCGTCGGCGATCCCGCCCGCCTGCTTGCTGTTGACGAAGACATCGACGACATCGACGGGGAACGGGACGTCGGCGAGGGTCGCGTACCCCCGCTCACCGTGGACGGTCTCCGCCTTCGGATGGACCGGGACGATCCGCTTCCCGAAGCGCTGGAGGACGGCCGCCACGCCGTACGCGGCCCGCCGCGTGTTCGTGGAGAGGCCGACCACCGCCCAGGTGTCGCCGGTGGACGTGAGGATCCGCCGTACGGTCTCCTCCGCGGAGTAGCCGGTCGGTTCGGCGGTCGTGTTCTCGACGCTCATCGCGCTCGCTGCCTCTCTTCGGGGTGGCCCGTCTGCCTCGTCAACCGGCCACCACCTGTCCTGATTCCCGCCATCGGCCTCAGGCGTCCCAGGCACGCCGTTCGGCCTCACGCGGGGCCTCGACCAGGGAAGGGAGGCCCGGACCGAAGGTCATCACCGGACGGGCCGGATCCCACCGGCGCCAGCCCGGGTCGCCCGTCGCCGCGAAGGACACCCAGGCCGCGTGCATCGCCGCCGCCAGATCGCGGGGCGCGTCCGGGCCCGTCAGGGCGCGGGTCTCCGGCAGGTCGAGCGTGTCGAAGACGAAGCCGAGTTCCAGCGCGTGACACGCGCCCAGACCGAGCACGGGGGAGCGCCAGCCGAACTCGTACAGATACGTCCCCGCGGGAGCGTCCGTCCCCGCGCGACCGCCGGAGCGGAGCCGGGCGTCAGCGAGGGCGTTCAGCGGGATCCTCAGCAGCTTGTCCGTGGCCAGCGCGCCCAGGATCTCGCCCGGCTTCTCCCGCGGACGGCTCGCGCGGTACACCCGGGCCGTCCGGGACGGCACCTTCGTCCTCCACAGCAGGAGCCGCTGGACCACGGGGCCCACCCGGTCCGTGACCCCGCTCGGCACGAACCACAGCCGGTACTCCTCCGTGGTCGTGCCCATCAGCAGATCCACCTCGGCCGAGGCCCCGTCCGCGAGTGCCTCCGCCGGATCACGCGGCACCACCTCACCGTCCACGACGATCTGGAAGGAGTGCCCGCCGGCCAGCGGCGACCCCTTGCCGGTCACCTCCGTCTGCGCCGCGAGCAGCCGATCCCGGTCCACGCGCGCGAAGGCCTCCGCCGTGGCCGGCACCTTCAGCCGGGCCGCCACCGCCTCCGTGGTCCGGCGCGCCCTGTCGAGCGGCTGGGCGACCGGCGCCCCGCTCTGCACCACCGCACGGCGGAACAGCCCCTTCGCGAGCGGCGAGGCGAGCAGCGCGGCGATCGAGATCGCGCCTGCCGACTCGCCGAAGACCGTCACCCGCTCCGGGTCCCCGCCGAAGTCCGCGATGCTGTCCCGCACCCAGGTCAGCGCCGCGATCTGATCGCGCAGGCCGAGGTTGCCGGGGGCGTCGGGGAAGACGCCGAACCCCTCGATTCCCAGCCGGTAGTTGACCGAGACGAGGACGACTCCGTCCCGGGCGAAGGCGGTGCCGTCGTAGACGGGGACCGCCGAGGAGCCGTGGACGAGTGAACCGCCGTGGATCCAGACCATCACCGGGCGGCCGCCCTCACCGGGACCCCGCTCGGTGCCGTCGGCGCCGTGAGGGTCGTCCCAGGGGGCCCACACATTCAGGTTGAGGCAGTCGTCGCCCGCGACGTCGGGGTCGGGGAGCAGGGCGTCGAGCGGTGGGGCGTACGGGCGTTTCGGCGCCGTCGCGCCGAAGGCCGTGGCCTCCCGCACCCCGTCCCAGGGCTCGACCGGCTCCGGCGCCCGGAACCGCAGCGGGCCCACCGGGGCCTGCGCGT
Organism: Streptomyces aureus; assembly: GCF_001418135.1. Taxonomy (GTDB): domain Bacteria; phylum Actinomycetota; class Actinomycetes; order Streptomycetales; family Streptomycetaceae; genus Streptomyces; species Streptomyces aureus_A. Next base: position 14,881 of record NZ_LIPQ01000083.1, on the reverse strand, counting down.
ACGGCACGCCCAGGAAGCGGGCCACCCCGTCCTCCGCCGAGCCGCGCAGGGCTCCGTACCGGGTCAGGACCTCGGGTCCGCGCGCCACCATCGATGCCACCCTTCCTCGGAACGTCGGAGTATCAGGCCCGCGGCCCGGCCGGGGCCGTCAGCGCGCGCTTCAGGATCTTGCCCGTCGGGCCCAGCGGCAGCTCCTCGACGAAACGCACGATCCGGGGGTACTTGTGGCGGCCGAGCCGCTCCCGCGACCAGTCGACCAGCTCGTCCTCGGAGAGCGGGGCAGCGCCCGCGCGGCGCACCACCACCGCGCAGACCTCCTCGCCCTTCGCGTCGTCGGGGACGCCGATCACCGCGACCTCCGAGACCGCGGGGTGGCGCACGAGCACCTCCTCGACCTCGCGCGGGTAGATGTTGAAGCCGCCGCGGATGACCAGGTCCTTCTTCCGGTCCACGATCCGCAGGAACCCGTCCTCGTCCCGTACGCCCAGGTCGCCCGTGCGGAACCAGCCGTCCACGACCGCCGCCGCGGTCGCCTCCGGGTCGTCCAGGTAGCCGGCGAACACGTTGTGACCGCGCACCACGACCTCACCGATCCCGCCGTCCGGGAGCAGCAGGATCTCCCCGTCCACGGCCGCGTCCGCGATGCCCACCTCGACACCCCGGACGGCGTGCCCGACCGTGCCGGGACGGCGGCCGATGTGCGGCTGGTTGAAGGTCGCGACCGGCGAGGTCTCCGTCAGGCCGTACCCCTCGAGGACCTGCGTACGGAAGGTCTCCTCGAAGCGCTCCAGGACGGCGACCGGCAGCGCGGCCCCTCCCGACACGGCGGCGCGCAGGGCCTCCGGCCGTACGTCGGAACCGGCCGCCGCCTCCACCAGGGCGTGGTACATCGTCGGTACGCCCATGAACACCGTCACGCCCTCGTCGGCCAGCACCCGCAGGGCGGCCGGGCCGCTGAACCGGGGCATCAGCACGAGCGTCGCGCCCTGCCGGAGCGTCCCGTTCATCGCGCAGGTCTGGCCGTAGCTGTGGAAGAGGGGCAGACAGCCGAGGACCACGTCGCCCGCGCCGAGCCCGAGCAGGTCCTGCGAGGTCACCGAGGCGTTCATGACGATGTTGAGATGGGTGAGCAGGGCCCCCTTCGGGCGGCCCGTCGTGCCGCTCGTGTAGAGGATCACCGCGGTGTCCGAGGGGTCCGCCGGCTCGGCGGCGGCCAGCGGCCGCGCCGTCGAGGGCGCCCCCTGGAAGGCGCGTACGCCGGCGGCGCGCGCCGCCTCGTCGGCGACCGCCCAGAGCGGCCCGCCACTGACGATGCCCACCGCGTCGCTGTGCTCCAGGACGTAGCGCACCTCGTTGGCGACGAGCAGCGCGTGCACCGGGACGACCGTCGCGCCCGCGGCGAGCGCGCCGTAGTACACCCGCAGGAACTCGATCGTGTTCGGCAGCAGTACGGCCAGCCGGTCGCCCGGCCTCACCCCGGCCTCGCGCAGCCCGGCGGCGCAGCGCAGCGCCTCCGTCCACAGCTCGCCGTAGGTGAGCCGGGTCGCGCCCTCCACGACCGCGATCCGGTCGGGGAAGTGGCGGGCGGACTCGCCGAGGACGCCGGCGACGCTCAGTGACATGGCACGCTCCAGGTACGCGGAGTCAACAGCTCTGTTGACGATCGGTGACACGGCACAGAATCCGCCGCGACCCCGTCCGGACGCCATGTGCAGGTGCCCACCATGTGGTCCGCCGAGCTGGGCAGCGGCCCCGCCGTCCCGCCCGGCCCGTGGCATTCGCCAAATCCCGGCGCTACCGTGCGAGCCATGACGCACAGCTCGGCCGCACCCGGAGAGCCCCCGGGGTCGCGCCCCGGCGGAAGCCGCACCACCCCGGCGCGCACGGGCGGCCCCGGCGCGCCCGCGCCCGGCTCGGGCGCCCGGCCCGGCGGGTTCCCCACGCCCCCGACCGGCTCCGGTTCCGGCTCCCACACCGGCCCGACGGGCTCCGGCACGCGCCCCGGTGGATTCCACACGCCTCTGAGCGGCTCCGGTGGCTCCGGCGCGCTACGACGCGCGCTCGCCACGGCGATGCTCGCCGACATCGACCGGCTCACCGACCGCGCCGTCGACGACATCCGCGCCCACTCCGGCACGTACGCCTCGGGCGCGCCCGTCACCCGCGAGGACCTCTGGGAGATCTGCCGTGACAACCTGCTGCGCGCCCTGGAGGACTTCGGCGGGCTCGCCGCGACCGGCGGCGACTTCGAGTGGGCGGCCCGCGAGACCGGCCGCCGCCGCGCCGAACAGGGCGTGCCGCTCGACACCGTGCTGCAGGCCTACCGGCGCGGCGGCCGGGTCCTGTGGCAGGTCATGGCCGAGTACCTCCGGATCCGGGCCGGGCGGGACTCCGACAGCCGGGACGTCGAGCTCGACATGGCGAGCGGCGTCTGGGAGACCATCGACCGCTACTCGGTCGCCATGGCCGACGCGTACCGGATCGCCCAGCTGGAACTCCAGAGCCGCCAGGACACCCGGCGCGTCGCCCTCTTCGAGGCGCTGCTCGACGGGCGCGCCGACGACCCGGCCGTCGCCTCCGCCGCCGCGGCCGCGCTCGGCGTCCCCCCGGTCGACCGGTACGTCGTCGTGGTCGCCGCCCAGGACCCGGCCGCCCCGCCGCACCCCTCGCCGGTCCTGGAGGCCCAGGGCATGTGGTCGTACTGGCGGCCCCGCTCCGGCCGGTACGCCGGGATCGTCCGGCTGCCCCGGCGCGACGCGCCCGCCGGGCGGGCCGCGGCGGGCGCCCCGCCCGGCGGCGCCGACCCGGCCACGCGCGCGCTCCTCGCGGCCCTGCGCGAGCGGACCGGGGCGACCGCCGGTGTCTCGCCGGAGTTCGACCGCCTCTCCCAGGCGGGGCGGGCCCTGCGACTCGCCGAGCAGACCCTCCGCACCCTGCCCGCCGGCAGCGGCGAGGTCGGCGTCTTCGACGACCGGCTCGCCCAGGTGCTCCTCAGCGGGCGTACCGACATCGCCGAGCGGATCGTGACCGTCCACCTCGGCCCGGTGCTCGCCACCGGCGGCGAGCGGGCCGCGCTCCTCACCACCCTGCGCGCCTGGCTCGACCACGGCTGTTCGGCCTCGCGGGCCGCCGACCAGCTCTACTGCCACCGCAACACCGTCCTCAACCGCATCGGCCGCATCTCCGAGCTCACCGGCCGTTCCAGCGAGTCGGGCGAGGCCCGGCTCGGCTGGGCCCTCGCCCTGCGCGCCCTGCCGTACGCCGGCCTCGCGACCCCGCCCGAACCGGCCGCCGGGGAGCGCGAGCCGGAGGCGACGTAGCGCGGCCGCCGCGACCGCCGGAGAGGGCGGCGACCACGGAACGTAGGCTGGCCGGATGCAGGAGCAGTACGTCACGCCGGCCCGCGAGGGTGTGCACGAGACCGAGATCAACCGTTCGCGCTTCCTCTGCGCGCTCGCGCCCGTCGCCGACGAGCGGGAGGCGCAGGAGTTCGTCGCGCGGATCCGCAAGGAGCACCCGACCGCCAGCCACAACTGCTTCGCGTACGTCCTCGGCGCCGACGCGTCCGTCCAGAAGGCGAGCGACGACGGCGAGCCGGGCGGCACGGCCGGTGTCCCGATGCTGCAGATGCTCCTGCGCCGCGAGATGCGGTACGTCGTCGCCGTCGTCACCCGCTACTACGGCGGCGTGAAGCTCGGCGCGGGTGGCCTCATCCGCGCGTACGGCGGGGTGGTCGGCGAGGCCCTCGACGCGCTCGGCACGGTGACCCGGCAGCGCTTCCGGCTCGCCACCGTCACCGTCGACCACCAGCGCGCGGGCAGACTGGAGAACGACCTGCGGGCGACCGGGCGCGCCGTCCGTGACGTGCGCTACACCGACGCCGTCACGATCGAGATCGGCCTCCCGGACGCGGACGTCCCCGCCTTCCGCGCCTGGCTCGCGGACGCCACGGCGGGCACGGCCTCCTTCGAACTCGGCGGGGAGGCGTACGGGGAGGTGTGACGCGTGGAGCGTGACGGGCCGGTCACCCCTGTCCGGCGAGCGCCGCCTGTGCCGCCGTGATCTCCGCGTGCACCTCGGGGCTGTTCTGCCGCAGATGGCGCAGGACGCTGCTCACCTGGGTGCCGACGTTCACGAACGCCGTGTTCTTGCCCTGGAAGCTGACGTCTTCGACCCGGCGGGCGCCGCGGTGCAGCGCGACCACGGTCCAGTCGTCGGTGAGGACGGGGGAGCCCGAGGAACCGGCGCGGGTGTCGGTGAAGTAGCGCAGGTCCCGGTCGTCCGCTTCGTAGACGAGGTTGTTGCGCAGGCCGATCCGTTTGGGCGCACCGCCCGGGTGCTGGATGACGTTGACCGCCACCGGCTGGTCCTTGGCCACCTTCAGCGGTTCGGTGGCCACCCGCAGGACGGTCTCCGGAGACGCCCGGCCGTCCGCGAGCCGCAGGACCGCGTAGTCGAGCGCCTCGTCCGAGGCGAGCAGGGCGCCGCCGGACACCTCCTCGGTCCCGGATTCGTCGTCCAGGTAGTCGAAGCGGCACGTGGAGTTCTGTGCCTGCAGCTGCAGGTCCGCGGGGTCCACCACCATCCGCTCCGGGCCGGTGCGGGACCGGGCGGTCACCACGTGGTGGTTGGTGACGAGCAGTCTCGGGGCGATCAGCCAGCCGGTGCCCGCGTGGGGAAAGGCCTGGGGCTGCGGGGCGCCTCCCTGGTACGGGGGGACCTTGATCCGGGCCACGGCGCGGCCGGCCGCGTCGCCGCCCTGCATGAAGAGGAACGGAACCGTGTCGTCCCGGAAGATGATCTCCTCCTTGGTCTCTCCGGTGAAGACCACGGGGGCGACATCCGGCTCACCCGTCGCCTTTCGGATCACCATGTCCAGGGCGTGGTCGAAGACGGCGAGCGTGGTCGCCGCCCGGGTCAGCCTGCGGGCGTTCTCCAGCCACTGCTGCAGGGGGACGGTGGTGTCGACCAGCCGTTCCACCTGGTTCATCGCGCTCAGGTCGGAGAGCATCTGCTGGTAGGGGCCGGAGGCGCTGGGCAGAAAGTTCCTGTACTGCGGCGTGATGCCGATGAAGAGCAGCCGCCGCTGGTCGGCCAGGTCGGCCTCCATGGCGGCGTCCGCGATCTCGAAGATCTGTTCGGTCGGCAGATACGGTGTCGCGCTCATGGATGATCAGGCCGCTTGCGGGCCGTTCCCTTCGAGAGGTGGAGGGGACGTCGGCCCGGTGTCCCGCACGGCGCCACCGCCCGGGGTTTCCACGGGCCGGACGGAGCGGCCCGCTGCCGGTCCGGGCACGGGGGTGCTCGCGCCCATCGCGGCGGCCACCCCGGAGAGCAGCTCCCCGCTCTGGTCCTTGACCTGCAGCAGCCGCCGGGCCAGCTCGTCGAGGGTGCCGTGCCGCTGGGCCTCCCGCAGGATTCCGGCCGTCCCGGTGGGCGGCGCATCCGCCGGCGGCGTGGCAGCCGCCTCCCCGCGTTCCGGCGGACCGGCGGCGCTCTCCAGGATCGTCCGCAACGGCTGGTGCAGCTGCGGCTGGTCGGCGGCCGCTCGCCGGATGGCGTCGGCGAGGGTGTCGGGTACGGCGTCCTCGGACGCGGGCAGACCCACCACCTCCAGGGTGTGCTCCAGTGCCTTCGGGTCCTGCTTGCACACCTGGGCGGCGGCCAGGCGAACGAGCGTGGAGTTCCGGTTCAGCTGTTCGGCGGGCATGGAACGCAGCTGTCGGGCCAGCTTCGCGCCGGCCTCCGTGTCCGCCTCGGGCGATGCGGCGGTGAGCCTGGCACGAGCGAGCCGCGCGCCCATCGCCTCGAAGTCGCGGCCGATCCGGGTGGCCACGTCCTCGGCCTCGTCGAGGGCGAACTCGGCTTCGTGGATGTCGCCCTCCTCCTCGGCCAGACGTGCGGCCAGCGGCAGCAGCTCCAACTGCAGCTCGGGCTGGCTCCCCTCCTCGGCCCGGTCCACGGCGGCCTCCGCCTCGGCGCGGGCCTCCTTGAGGCGCCCCTGCCGGGCCAGGGTCTCCACCAGCAGCGGGTGCAGCCGGCTGCCCGGCGTCCACGGACGACGCTCGGACAGCCGGACGGCGGCCGCGTCGACGAAGCCCTGGGCCAGCAGGTCCTCGACCTCGCGTGCCGCGAGCCTCTCCCAGTCCTCCTGATCGGCCTCGGCCAGGTCCGTCTCCGGGATGTGCCCGCCCATGCGCGCGGCGAGGAAGGCGGCCGCCCGGGGCGCCATGTCCTTGCCCGCCCCGGCCAGGAAGCGTTCGACTCCGGGCAGCCAGCGCTTCTCGACCTCCCGCGGGCTCTCGTTGCGCCGCAGCCGGTGGTAGATCTCCTCGGCGCGGGCCTCAAGACCCACAAGCTGCCGGTAGTACGTCACCGCAAGCCGGTCGACCGCCTTCGTCAGCTGGATCTCGTTCCGGTCGGCGAGGCGCAGCATGATGGCGCGCAGGTCCGCCCGGTGGCGGACGGCCCCGGGCCCGGCCGCCTCCACGAGGTCGAGCCGGGACAGCAGGCGGAACAGGTGGCGAGCGTGCTCCGGGCCCGCGACCTCGATCTCGCAGGCCTCGGCGAGCACGTCCTGGATCAGTTCAGGGGTGATGGTGCGCAGGGCCAGCGCCGCCTCGGCCAGCCGGCGCACCTCGTCGTCGACGATGTGACGCAGGATGCGGTCGTACAGGATTCCCTGGACCAGCATCTGGTCGACTGCGCGGTGGAGGCCGCGGCGCCGGTCGGGGAGCTGCTCGATCAGCCCGCCCGTCGCCCCGGCTTCGTCGCCCGCGAGGAGGGCGGCCCGCGCGGCCAGCTTCAGGCTGAGTGGATGGCCGCCCACCCGCTCCACGAGGGCCCGGGCCACGGTCTCGTCCTCGACCCCGTTGAAGACGAGGAGCGCCACGGCCGCCTCCGGCTCCAGCTCGCGCAGTTCCATGGTCCTCAGCTCGGCCAGGCGGCCCGGGTGCGGGACCGACGCGCTCCCGGAGACGATGAACCGCAGCCGCGGGTACACCTCCTGCAGCGCGGCCCAGACGGCCCACATCCGGCCGACCATCGGGGATCCGCGGTACTGGGCATCCTCGAAGGAGTCCACCAGGATCACCAGGGGTGGGCCGGGTTCGCCCGCGGGGACGGCCACCGCCTCGACGACCAGGGCGGCGACCCGCCGTGCGAGTTCCGTCTCCCGGGCACTCGACTGCGCGTGGAACTCGGCGGACGAGGACCGTCCGAGGGTCGAGCGGGTGGCGGACAGCCCGTACAGCTCCTGTATCTCCTCCTCCTCTTCGCGCAGGGCACCGACCGTCTCCTCGCACTCCCGGGCGAGCGCGTCGAAGGCGTCCCGGTGGTGCGGGAACTGGACGCCGAACTGCCGGGCGAGCTCCGCGATCAGGGTGGCCGGCTCGTTGATGGAGATGGTCGGGCGGTCGAAGTCGACGTACGCGAAGGGGAAACCGTGCCGGTGGTCGCGCAGGCTGTCCAGCAGGAACTTCGCGAGCAGGGTGCTCTTGCCGATGCCGGCGAGGCCGTGAACCAGCAGCGGGGGCGCTTGGGGCAGGGCGCGTGCGGGGACGAGGTCCCCCGGCGCGATGGGCGTCTTCGGCCTCGCGGGCGGCCTCCCGGCCGCCACCTGCCCGTCCGGTTCCACCTGGCCCGGATCCACCGGCCCGTCCGGTTCCACCTGGCCCGGATCCACCGGCCCGCGGTGCGGTTCCTCGACTGCCAGTCCGACGTAGGCACGCAGCTCGTTCAGTTCCGCGGTCCGCCCGTGGACGGGGCCGCGGAGAAGCAGCTCCAGGGGCTGGAGCAGCCGGGCCCGTTCCATCAGCTGCTGCACGTCATCGGGATCGGGGAGGCCGGTCGTTCCGGGCACCTGCGAGAGCCACAGCACGGCCTGCAGGGTGTCGGTGAGCTCGGTGGTGTTCTGTCCCTCCAGGGGCGGCGGGCTGCCCACGAGGTAGGCGAGGGACCGGGTCTCCGTGAGGTGGCTGTCCGGCCGGGCGGCCGACCCGGCCGGCGGTGGACTGAAGTGGGTCCGGCGGAGCCGGAGTTCCCTTTCCTTCGTGCCCAGGAGGACGGCCTCTACGGCCTCCTGGGAGAGGTTCGCGGCCAGTGCGCGGAGAGCGGCCTCGGGGCCCGAGAGCCCGCGCAGCGTCGCCTCGCGCACCTCGGGCTTCAGCACCCAGAGGGGATGATCGGCCGTGCCGACCCTCAGGCAGTCGTCGTCCAGTTCCAGCGCGGCGTTCCCGCTGGGTGCGGTCTCGCCCGCCAGCCGCAGCCGTTCCGGGTCGAAGTGGGACAGCAGACAGGCCGCCTCGCGGTAGGCCTGTCGCAACTCCGATACGGGTGGGGCTTGTTCAGCGTGCTCTGCCTGCAGTTCCGCGCGTAGCCGGGGAATGAACTCCTCGTCGGAGTCGAGGGATTGATGGACACGTACGGCCGCCTCCGCCGCCGTGCAGATCCGCCGCATGTAGCTGTCCTCCCCCGGGCCCCGGGCGGCCCGCAGGACCTCGGACACGACCGCGTCCACGAGCGCGGCCACACCCTCGACGTCCGGGGACGGGCCGGGCGGCTCCGGGGACCCGGTGAACAACTCGTTGAAGAATCTCCGCAGATCCTCCTCCTCCAGCACCCGCGCGGTGTCCCAGCACTGGTAGTTGCGTATTTCGTGCGGGAGGTGGGGCATTGAGGGGGAGTGGCCGAGCAGCACCAGACGGGGTGCGGATTCCGGGCGGGCATTGCCGTAGATGGCACGCGCGATCATCCCGATGCAGTCCCAGACGTCGGAGTTCACGTCCAGCTGGTCGCATTCGTCGAAGACCAGCCAGAACCGCTCTTCCGAGGCGGTCGCCCAGCGCACCACGCTGTTCGCGTCGTTCTGGAGCCTGGCCTGTGGACAGTTCAACTGTGTTGCGTTCAACGTCGCGAGCCCGTTGCGGGGATCGTTCGTTTCCGGGGCGATCCAGGTGGCCAGCTGCTGGAGCACCTCGGCGGCCGTGGACGTACGGGAGAGCACCACCCGCACCGGGGTGAATTCGCAGTGGTGTGAGAGGTGCCGGATATAGGAGAAGGTGTACGAGCGTCCGCTGTTCGGTGCGCCGTCGACCAGCAGCACCATTCTTCTCGGATCGTCGACGAGTCTCCGCGCGCTCTGGCGGAGTTCCGCGCGGTCGATGAAGACCTCGGCGCCTCCTTCGAGCACGGTGCTGCGGTAGTGGCTCTCCTCGGAGCTGTTGTGCTCCAGGTCCTTCTGCAGGACGTCCCGGAACTCGGTGGCCAGGGGCGCGGTGTCACCGAGGACGCCCACCTGGGTCTGGCGGATCAGGCCGTCGACCAGCCGGAACTGGAGACGGACCTTCGGTTTCCTCCGGGTGATCGCTGTGACGACCCCGACCGCGTTCTCGCCCGATTTTCCGGTGAGCGAGACGGATTTGATGAATGCTTCATCAAATCCGATGGCTCGGAGGGCAGCGTGTGGGTCGATGTTGTCGAGGAGATACGACCCCACCCATTCGGTGACGATGTCCCACTGGGGTTCGGTGAGCGGCATTCCGCACCTACCCGGCCGCCCGTCGAGGGCGGGGAGAGGACCGGCTGACACATTTCATGGAATCACTCGGTCTGTTCCGTCGCAAGGCGGCTGAACAGGGCTCGAACCGGGTCCGGTGTCGGACCGGCACCGGGCGCTGCTCCTCGCGCAGCACCTCGGTACGCCGGAGGTGGTCGGGCCCGGCCCGCGGCCGGCCCGTGAGCCGCTCCGCCGCCCTCGGCCACGGACTCCTCCCCGGGGCCGGGCGGCCTTCGATGCGGCCCGGCCCGCCCTCCGTCGGGCGCCCCGCGGGTCCGCGCAGCGGGTCGGAGTGCCGGACGGGCCCAGTCCGCCATGAGGGAGCCGCGGCCCATGTCCGGGCCGAACAGCCCCTGGTCCCGCTGGGACTGGAGTGGTACCCCGCGGATCTTGCACCCGTGGCCGTGGACGACCGCGGGCTCCGCGATCAGTTCCGGAACATGATGTCGTCGTAGCTCTCCAGACGGTGCCAGCGGTCGCCGGGGGCGCGGACCGGAGGCATCAGGTCCACGTCGGGGAGCGGGCCGAGGTCGAGGCCGGTCACCTCGGCGATGTCCGCCACCGGCACCTGGAACGTACGGAAGGGGCCCAGCGGCGGCGGGCCGGCCTTGGCCCCCGCCATGGCCCGCTCGCGGGCCCGGCTGAGGTCGGGGCTCTGGTCGAGGATGTACGCCGTGGACGCGAGGTTGCCGTCCTGCATGAAGGCCGCCACCTTCCAGAACCGCAGCGGTACCTGGATACCGCGGTAGGGCGGGTCGGAGTCGTGCAGCACCGGGCCGGTGAACACGCTCAGCTTCCGGTCGAACTTGGCCGCGTGGTCGAGGAGGAAGTTCTCCAGCCCCAGCCACAGCTTCTTGCCCTGGTTGAACGTGTTCTGCTGCGGGGCCGCGTTGGTGAAGTGGAAGGTGTCGGCGTTGGCCTTGTTGGCCTTGTCGACCGTGCCCCACACAGGGTCCAGCCGGCGCACCAGATGTCCCCTGTCCAGGTCGTTGTCGGCGTAGATCGCCTGGCCGGCCTGCTGGTCCGCCGGGATTCGCGGGTCGAGGTTCCAGTCGTCCTGCCGGTCCACGTTCTCCACGAGCTTCGAGCCGTCGATGCAGACGGCGGTGGAGGCCGCGAACCGGCGGTCGGGGCGGTGGACCACCGTGAAGTGGGTGTACGGCAGAACGATCGTCGGGATGCCGTTGCCGGGCACGGGCAAGGGCACGACCTCGCCCAGGAAGGCCTCGTCGTAGCCGGTGCGATCGTCCAGCGGACCGCGCGAAGCCGCGGTCTCAGGTGAAGTGTTCATAGGATGGAAGTACCGCGCTGCGGCGATCACTCACGGTGTCGGCCGCCAAGCCACTCGAACAGAGGCCGCGCTCGGGAAAGCCCCTCAAGGCCGCCGGAGGGCGCCCGAACGGGGGGCGCAGGCGCACTCATGGTTCAGCCGGGGTCCGGCCACGGAACGCTTGAGGTGACTCCCCGTGACATCCGCGACCCGGCGCCCTGCGCCGCCGTGCCCAAGGAGACCCCTCATGCCCACTGGCCTGTCCATCCACATCGGACTCAACTCGGTCGACCCCGCCAAGTACGACGGCTGGGACGGCCAGCTGAACGCATGCGAGAACGACGCGCGGGACATGGCGGCCATCGCCCGCGCCAACGGTTTCGGCGAGACGGTGATCCTGACCCCCGAAGGAACCGTCGAGAACATCACCGCCGCCCTGCGTGACGCGGCCGGCCGGCTGACCGCGGGAGACATCCTGCTCTTCACGTACTCGGGCCACGGCGCCCAGGTGGACGACACCACCGGGGACGAACCGGACATGCTCGACGAGACCCTGGTGTTCTACGACCGCATGTTCCTCGACGACGAGCTCTTCTCGGAGCTCCGCCGGATGCCCGAGGGGGTGCGCATCGTCGCGCTGCTCGACTGCTGCAACAGCGGCAGCGGCATCGAGTCCGTACAGGGCCTGCTCACCCCGGAGGCGCTCGAATCGCAGTTCCAGACCAGGGACCCGGCCGAGGTGGAGGCCGCCTCCCGGCTGATGCCGGTCTTCAAGCAGCAGCAGGTCTTCGCCCGTGACCGGGAGTTCTACGCCGGGCTGCAGCGCGAGCTGAGGAACGCGCGGAACGGGGCGGGTGATCCCGACGCCCTCCTCATCTCGGCCTGTCAGGACAATCAGCTCGCCTCTGACGGAGACGTCAACGGCCTGTTCACGGCGCGCCTGCTCAAGGTCTGGAACGACGGAGCGTTCGAGGGCGGCTACCGCTCCTTCCACCGCGAGATCCAGCGCCGCATGCCCGCCATCCAGAGCCCCAACTTCTACGTGACAGGGCAGCCGGCGGAGAGTTTCCTCGGTCAGAAGCCCTTCACGGTCTGAGCAGGCGGCGACGGGACCGGCCCGGTGTGGGACAGGGGGTACGGCTCGGTGTGACGGCTGTCTCATGCAACGCTCGTCACGACAGTTGTGACGGCTGTCTCATGCAACGCTCGTCACGACAGTGAGGCATGGGACTCGCACCGGGGACACTCCACGATCCGGATCTCCGCCGACATCCGTGGTCACCCGACCCCGGACGCCGGTGGCAGACTGAAGGTCCGTGACGGATCAGGTGCCGACTGGCGTTAGCGTGGTGGGTGCTGACCACGGGGCCCGCGCTGGTTCCGTGCTGGTTCGGAGGTGGAGGAGCGGGAAAAGTGCAGGTCGGAGCTTCGGGGCGGGTCGAGTGAGGCTTCTGCACACCTCCGACTGGCATCTCGGCCGGTCCTTCCACCGCGTCGGCCTCCTCGACGCACAGGCCGCCTTCCTCGACCACCTCGTGGCGACCGTCCACGCGTATGAGGTCGACGCCGTCCTCGTCGCCGGTGACGTCTACGACCGGGCCGTGCCGCCGCTGCCCGCCGTCGAACTGTTCGACACCGCGCTGCACCGTCTCGCCGAGGCCGGCGTGCCCACGGTCATGATCTCCGGCAACCACGACTCCGCCCGCCGCCTCGGCGTCGGCGCCGGACTCATGGAACGCGCCGGCATCCATCTCCGTACCGACCCGGCCGGCATCGGCACCCCCGTCGTCCTCACCGACACCCACGGCGAGGTCGCGCTCTACGGACTGCCCTACCTCGAACCGGCCCTCGTCCGGGAACGGCTCGGCGCGGAGAAGGCCGGGCACGAGGCCGTTCTCGCCGCCGCCATGGACCGGGTCCGCGCCGACCTCGCCGACCGGCCCGCCGGCACCCGTTCCGTCGTCCTCGCCCACGCCTTCGTCGCGGGCGGCGCGCCCAGCGACAGCGAGCGGGACATCACCGTCGGCGGCGTCGCCGCCGTCCCCACCGGGATCTTCGACGGCGTCGACTACGTCGCCCTCGGCCACCTCCACGGCAGCCAGACCGTCACCCCACGCGTCCGGTACTCCGGCTCCCCCCTCGCGTACTCCTTCTCCGAGGCCGACCACCGCAAGACCATGTGGCTCGTCGACCTGGGCCCGAGCACTCCCGACGGCGCGACCATCGGCGCCGAGCGGCTCGACTGCCCCGTCCCGCGCCCCCTCGCCCGGCTCCGGGGACGGCTCGACGACCTTCTCGCCGACCCCGCCCACGCGCGCCACGAGCAGTCCTGGGTCGAGGCCACGCTCACCGACCCGGTGCGCCCCACCGAGCCGATGGCCCGGCTCACCGCACGCTTCCCGCACACCCTGAACCTGGTGTTCGACCCCGAGCGGACGGGCGAGGACCCCGGTGCCTCCTACGCCCAGCGGCTCAGGGACCGCACCGACCAGCAGATCGCGGAGGACTTCGTGGCCCATGTGCGCGGCGGCTCGGCCCTCGACGGCGCCGAGCGGACGGTCCTCTACGGAGCCTTCGACGACGTACGGGTCGACACGGCCGAGCGTGAGGTGGGCCGGTGAGGCTGCACCGACTGGAGATCACCGCGTTCGGCCCCTTCGGCGGCACGCAGACCGTCGACTTCGACGCCCTCTCCGCCGCCGGGCTCTTCCTCCTCCACGGACCGACCGGCGCCGGCAAGACCTCCGTCCTCGACGCCGTCTGCTTCGCCCTCTACGGGAGCGTGCCCGGCGTCCGGCAGACCCCAGGCGCGACGCTGCGCAGCGACCACGCCCCCGTCGGCACCTCCACCGAGGTCGTCCTCGAAATGACCGTGGGGGAGCGGCGCCTGGAGATCACCCGGCGCCCCGCCCAGCAGCGCCCCAAGAAGCGCGGCGGCGGCTTCACCACCGAGAAGGCCCAGACCTGGCTGCGCGAGTACGACCCCGCCACTCGCGCGTGGAACGGCCTCAGCCGCTCCCACCAGGAGATAGGGGAGGAGATCACCCAGCTCGTCGGCATGAGCCGCGAACAGTTCTGCCAGGTCGTGCTCCTCCCGCAGGGCGACTTCGCCCGCTTCCTGCGCGCCGACGCCGAGGCCCGCGGCAAGCTCCTCGGCCGGCTCTTCGACACCCGCCGCTTCGCCGCCGTGGAGGAGCGCCTCGCCGAACTGAGGCGCGCCGCGCAGCAGCAGATCGAGGAGGGCGACGAGCGGATCCTCGCCCTCGCCCACCGGATGGGCCAGGCCGCCGGAGGCCTCCCCGTCGCCCGAACCGCCGTCGACGGACGGCCCGGCGACCCCGGCGTCGCCGACGCCGTCCTCACCTGGGCCGCCGTCGCCCGCACGGAGGCCCGCGAGGCGCTCGACATCGCGCGCGTGCGGCTCGACGCGGCCGAGGCCCGGCAGGGCGCGGCGCGCGCCGCGCTCGACGCCGAGAACGACCTGGCCGCCCGCCAGGCCCGGCACGCCGACGCGCTGCTCCGGCACGAGCGGCTCACCGCCCACGCGCCCGAGCGGGACCGTCTCCAGGCCGCCCTCGACCGCAGCCTGAAGGCGGACCGGGTGGCCCCCGCGCTCGGCCTGCGCCAGGACGCCGAGCGCGAGCACACCACCGCGCACGCCGCCCACGCACGCTCCCGCGCCCAGCTGCCCCCCGACCTCGCCGACGCCGGGGCTGAGCACCTCTCAGCTCTCGAACACCGGCTGCGCGAGGAACTCGGAGGCCTGGAGGCCGCCCGCCGCGCCGAGCGCCGCGCCGCCACGATCGCCGACGAACGCGCCGCGCTCGCACGCGAGGCACGCGCCGACGACGACGTCCTCCGGGACACCGCCGACTGGCTCGCCGGCTGGGAACCGCGACGCGCCGCGCTCAGCGAGCACGTGGAGGCCGCCCGCGACGCCGCCGCCCGCGCCGAGCACCTCGCCGGCCGCCTCGAACCCGCCCGCCGCCGCCGCGACGCGGCCCGTCGCCGCGACGCCCTGGCCGAGGACACCCGGGCGGCCGAGGCGCGCCTCG
>NZ_LIPQ01000082.1:791-20649 GCF_001418135.1 Streptomyces aureus | reverse complement strand
GCCGCCGCCCGCGTCGCGGCGGCCGCCGCGACGGGGGCGGCGGCGCGCGCGGCGCGTGCGGCGCGGAAGGCGGCGAGCGCGGCGGCCTCGCCCGGCAGTTCGGTGCGCGCGGCCGGGGGGACGGCCTGGGTGCGGGCCGCGTCGAGGGCTTCTGCCAGGCGCTCCGCCCGGGAACGCGCGTGGTCGTCGACGGCATCGACCGGCTCGCCGCGGAGCAGCCGCTCCGCGGCCTCCTGGTCGAGCCACTGGTACCGCTCGTCGGCCATCACATGTCCTTCTGCGTACGCGGACGCGATTGCGTCACACCGCCCGGGGTCACGGACCCCGGCACGCGCCCGCGTTGCGGAGGCACACCGTCCAGCGGGACGACGGCCTCGCCGGCGCCGTCGGGTCCGGCGCTCTCGCCGTCGACACCGAGGAGTTCGGCCAGCTTCTTGAGGCCGCGGTGGGCCGCGGTGCGGACGGCTCCGGGGCGTTTCCCCAGGGTGTCGGCGGCGGTCTTGGCGTCGAGGCCGACGACGACGCGCAGGACGACGGCCTCGGCCTGGTCCTGCGGAAGCTGGGCGATCAGCCGCATGGTGTGGCCGGTGGCCAGCGCCTCCAGGGCTTCGCCCGCGGTGTCGGACGCGGCGGGCTTGTCGGTGAGCTCGGTCTCGTCGGCGCCGACGGCGGGGCGCCTGCCGCGCATGCGGACGTGGTCGAGGGCGCGGTTGCGGGCGATCCGGGCCGCCCAGCCGCGGAAGCGGTCCGCGTCGCCGTCGAAGCGGTCGAGGTCGCGGGCTATCTGGAGCCAGGCCTCCGAGGCGACGTCCTCCGCCTCGGTGTCGCCGACCAGTGTGCGTATGTAGCCGAGCAGCCGTGGATGCACGGCGCGATACACAGTACGGAACGCGTTCTCGTCCCCGTCCTGCGCAGCGAGCACCGCGGCCGTCAGCTCCGCGTCGTCCCCCAGCACTCCCCAAACCCTGTTCGTCGGTCGCGTCGTCGCTTCATCGCGGCTGGTCACCACCGCCACGCTGCCTCGCGCATCTGCACGCTACGTCGTGTCGCGGCGCCGCGTCCACGCGGTCCGGGCTCTTTGTACAACTTGCAACCTTCGGGCGGGGGTGCGCGGGATGCCTCCGGCTCGGTCGCGGTGTGACACAAACCGCACTCCCGGCGCTGAATGGAGTACGGAGCCGTGCTGCGGCTCCGTGGACGACGGCCGGGGTCTCTCCTGTGGGGGGTGGCGACCCCGGCCGTCTCCCTTTTCCCCTCCCCGTCCCGCCCACACCCCCCAGGGTGTCAACTGGCCGTTGACAGTCAATGGCTGTCAACCTAGGGTTGCCTCATGACGAATCCAGTCGGCATGAATGTCCCTGTCCGCCTCGACGAACTCATCGAAGCGATCAAGAAGGTCCACCCCGACGCGCTGGACCAGCTCTCCGACGCGGTCATCGCGGCGGACCACCTCGGCGATGTCGCCGATCACCTCATCGGCCACTTCGTGGACCAGGCCCGGCGCTCCGGCGCCTCCTGGACCGACATCGGCCGCAGCATGGGCGTCACCCGCCAGGCGGCCCAGAAGCGCTTCGTCCCCAAGGACCCGGACGCGGAGAAGATGGACCCGAGCGCGGGGTTCGGCCGATTCACGCCCCGGGCGCGGAACGTGATCGTCTCCTCCCAGAACGAGGCGAAGAGCGCCGGGAACGACGAGATCACCCCCGGCCACGTGGCGCTCGGCCTGCTCGCCGAGCCCGAGGGGCTGGCCGTGCTCTGGATCGCCTCGCGGGGCGTGACACCCGAGCGGCTGCGGGAGGCCGTCACGGCGACCCTGCCGCCGCCCGCCGCCGAGGTGCCCGCGCTCGTCCCGTACGACGCGGCGGCGAAGAAGGTCCTGGAGCTGACGTTCCGCGAGGCGCTGCGCCTCGGCCACAACTACGTCGGCACCGAGCACATCCTGCTGGCCCTCATGGAGCACGAGGACGGTACGGGCGTGCTGGCGGACCTCGGCCTCGACAAGGAGACGGCCGAGCGGCAGATCACCGAGACGATCGCCTCGGCGACGATCCAGGCCCCGGAGGCGGCCTCCTAGGAGTGCCTCAGGGGCCCGGCGACGATCGAGGTTCCGGAGGCGGTCCGCCTGGGAGCACGTCAGGCGGTGCGGGCCCGGCGGGAGACGACCGCGCGCAGCACCCGGCCGCCCTCGACGGAGAGTTCACGGGCCCGGCGAAGGCCGGTCGGGCCGTGGGCGACCGAGTCGAGGACGGCCTGCTGGCGGCGGAGCTCTCCCGAGAGCAGCGGGCCCGCGCCGTCCGCGTCGCCGGCCCGGCAGCGCTCGACGAGACCGTCGGGCACGTCTGCGGCGTCGTACCGCCCGTGCAGGGCGAGGGCGGTGACGGAGCACGCGGCGGCCCAGGCACGCAGGGCGTCGGCCGTCCAGGTCGCCGGGGCGAAGGCGAGCATGCCGCGTACGGCCCCGGCGTCCGCGCCGTCGGCGCCCGGCTCCACGTCCAGCTCGACCCGGGCCTTGGCGACGGCCTCACCCCAGGCCTCGCCGTCGCCGCGCGCGACGGCGGCCCACACGGGGCGCAGGGCGTCGCCCCGGTCACCGGCGAGCAGCGGGAGGCAGCGGTCGAGGCAGGCGAGACCGGCCGCGGCCAGGCCCCGCTCGTCGGCCCCGTCGATCAGTTCCAGCAGGCTCCGGCCCGTCGCCGACGTCATGGACGCCTCCTTGCCACCCGATGCGGACGCAGTACTTCCACTACTGCGCCGGACGGCGCTTTTTCGTCACTGCGCGGCCGGAATCATGCCAGTGGCTCCAGGCTGTTGCCTAGGGCCCTACCGCAACCCGAGGGCCTTCTCGTCGAAGACCTCGACCGGACACTTCGCGCCGGTGGCCCGCACGCCGTCGCGAATCCGGCCGACGCTGGTCACCAGCGGGACGTCGTACCCCTCCGCGAGTGCCACGTACGTCGCGTCGCAAGCCGTGAGATTCGCGTACAGCTCGCGCACCCGGGGCAGCAGCGGGAGCTGTTCCGACCCGCGCAGCGGATGCTCGGCGAAGGCCCTGCAGGTCAGCGCTTCCTCGGACAGGTCCCGCACATGGAGAGTGGCCGTGCGGCAACTTCAGTCGCATGGCCAGCAAAGTGCCGGCAGATCCGGGTCAGCCGCGCACCTGTGTCGCCAGCGCCCTGAACTGGTCCCATGTCAGGGTCGGCGTCCTGGAGTCCCAGACCTTCTGGGCGAGGGCCGTCAGGGGCATGCGGATGCCGTTCGCCACCTGCGTCTGGGTCTGGGCCGCCGACAGGTCGCACCAGACCGCGAAGCGGGCGCCCAGGATCTGGGGGGCGTACCGGGCGGCGACCGGGGTCGTGCCGCGCAGGACCAGGGGGGTCCACTGCTCGTAGATGCGGCGGCCCGTGGGGTACGTGAACTGGTTGGGCTCGCCGAGAACGTAGTACAGGTACTCGTCGTTGAGGTTCACGACCTTGCGGCCCTCCGCCAGGTACTCCGAGGGCGGACGCGCGCCGATCTCCTTGCCCGTCCAGTACTCGACCTCGATGCGCCGGTCCGCGGTGACGACGCCGCCGCGGAAGAAACCGTCGTTCCAGGCCTTGGCCGTCTTCCCGGCCGCGCGCACGACGGCGGCGCGGTCGTTCAGCCAGCCCTCGGCGAGGTCCTGGACGCCGGCCTGGGGCCCGTACTTCTGCCGGGCCGCCGTGGCCAGCTGCGGGTAGGAGGCGGAGGGGCTGCGGACGGTCAGCGCCTGGTACTCGTCGGCGCCGACGTGGAACCAGCCGCCGGGGAAGAGCGCGGAGTACTCGCGCAGCAGATCGTCGACGATCCGCGCCGAGGCCGGCTTGGAGATGTCGATGGCACCCTGCCGCGGGGTCCCCTGGACGTTGCGCAGCTGGAGGTCCGGGTGGGCGCGCAGGACGGCGCCGAGGTGTCCGGGCGAGTCGATCTCGGGCACGACGGTGATGTGCAGGCTCTGCGCGAGGGCGATGATCCGGCGCACCTCGGCCTTGCTGAGGTGCTGGGCGGAGACGATCTCGGGGTGGGAGTCCGAGGCGATCCGGAAGCCCTGGTCGTCGGAGAAGTGCAGACCGAACTGGTTGAGCTTGAGGTCGGCCATCTCGCGGAGCCGGTCCTCGATCCAGCCGGCGGTGAAGTACTTGCGGGCGATGTCGACGTTCAGCCCGCGCTGGGGCTTCGCGGGCGCGTCGGTGACGACGCCCTCGGGCATCGCGCCGGTGCCCTTCACCGACTGCTTGAGGGTGCGGGTGCCGTAGAAGACCCCGGCCTCGTCGGGGCCGGTGATCCGGACCCGGTTGTCACGGACGGTCAGGGTGTACGACTCACGGGCTCCGGTCCCGCCGAGCGCCAGCTCGACGTCCCCGGGCCCGGCGGCGACGGCGCCGCGGTACGGGATGCCGAGCTCCCCGGCGAGGAGCCTGCCCTCGTCGGCCAGGCCCGCGCTGCTCGCCGCGACGACGACCCCGGCGGGGGCCGCGGGCTTCCAGCCGGGTCCGCGGGCGGGCTCGTGGTCGCGGACCGCGGGGACCGTGCGGGGTGCGGTGGAGAGCGGGTAGGTCCGGGTCGGGGTGGGCGTCGGGCTGGGCGGCGCGCTGGTGGGCGCCGCGCTCGCGGACGTACCGGAGGGGGCGGCGGCGGACGTGCCCGAGCCGGAAGGTGATCCGCCGGAGCAGGCCGCCACGGTGGCCAGTGCCACCGCCGTCGCCAGGAGTGCCGGGCCCTTGTGGGGCCCTCGTATGGAGTACCGCATCATTCGGAATCCTCCCGTACGGCGGGCGGTCCGGCCAATCGGGGGACACGTCGGCGACGTGACCGGAACGCATGCGTCCATCACCTGTTCCGAAACTCTCCCTTCCGGGTGAAATTCGCGCATCCGTCGGACACTTCCCCCGTCCCGTCGGTAACGTTGCGTCACACCCACCCCATCGCGCCCGTCCCACGCGCGGATCGCCCCACCCGTCCCGGAGTACCGGAGCCCACGCTGACCAGCGACACCCACGTCCCCTGCCGCAAGCCGGGCTCCACGGACACGCCTGCCATACCCGCCCAGAACCAGGGCCCCTCCGTCCGCGGCCTCGCGGGCTTCAACGCCGCCTCGCCCGCCGAGGCCGAGGCTCTGCTCCTGTCGTGCTGCCACAGCCTCCGCTGGGCCGAACGGGTGGCGGCGCACCGTCCGTACCCCACCGTCGACGCGCTGCTCGCCGCCGCCGACGAGGCCGGGTACGACCTGCCCCGCGCCGACCTCGACGAGGCCCTGGCCGCCGAGTCCTCGGCCCTGCCGCACCCCGACGCCCCGCCGGCCGCACGGACCGCGCTGCGGGCCGCCCACGCCGCGTACGAGAGCAGCTTCGGACACGCGTTCGTGATCAGCCTCGACGGAGTGCGGCCCGGAGAGCGTCTCGACCAGGTATTGGCAGGCATTCGGTCACGTCTCGGCAACGAACCGGAGGAGGAACGCGTGGTCGCCGCCGACGAACTGAGGCGACTCGCCCGGGCCCGGTTGGCCTTCCGGCTCACGGAGGCCCTCACACCGCGACACTCCGGACCGTGAATCCGTCCGGAATGCGGCGATTCCGGCCTGTGCGATAGTCCGTCCGTGCCTGTTTGATCACACCGATGGACCCCGCGCGAGCGAACCGACAAGTCGTCGCTACGATGACCGGGGCCGGTGGACCGTACCCGGCCGGGTCAGACCGACAGAGAAGCCGGCCGACCCTGATCCCCGCTCCCGGAGGGTTTTTCCGTGCCGGCTGGAACGCTGTACCGCGGCCGGGAAGGAATGTGGAGCTGGGTGGCTCATCGAGTCACCGGCGTCCTCATCTTCTTCTTCCTGTTCGTACACGTGCTGGACACCGCTCTCGTCCGCGTCTCTCCCGAGGCGTACGACGAGGTCGTCGCGACCTACAAGACGCCGATCGTCGCTCTCCTCGAGTACGGCCTCGTCGCTGCCATCCTCTTCCACGCGCTGAACGGTCTCCGTGTCATCGCCGTGGACTTCTGGTCCAAGGGCCCGCGCTACCAGAAGCAGATGCTCTGGACCGTCGTGGGCATCTGGGTCGTGCTGATGGCGGGCTCGCTGTACCCGATCCTCGGCCACGCCGCACGTGAACTGTTCGGGAGCTGACGCCAGATATGTCTGCTGACACCACCTCCACCGCGATCGGTCCCGTCGAGGGCGGCGCCCAGTACGACGTGGACAACCCCGCGCCGTACATCGAGGCCCCCCGCAAGCGCACCGGCAAGACCCCGCGCGCGACCCGCGGCAACTTCGAGATGGCCGCGTGGCTCTTCATGCGCCTCTCGGGCGTGGTCCTCGTCGTCCTGGTCCTCGGCCACCTGCTGATCCAGCTCTTCCTGGACGGCGGCGTCTCCAAGATCGGCTTCGCCTTCGTGGCCGGCCGCTGGGCGTCCCCGTTCTGGCAGGTCTGGGACCTGCTGATGCTCTGGCTCGCCATGCTGCACGGCGCCAACGGCCTCCGTACCGTCATCAACGACTACGCGGAGCGGGCCAACACGCGCCTGTGGCTCAAGGGCCTGCTGTACACCGCCACGGTGTTCACCATCCTTCTGGGCACGCTGGTGATCTTCACCTTCGACCCGAACATCCGCTAGGCACGGGGCTGAGGTAATCCACGTCATGAAGATCCACAAGTACGACACCGTCATCGTCGGCGCCGGTGGCGCCGGCATGCGCGCCGCCATCGAGTCGACGAAGCGCAGCCGCACCGCCGTCCTGACGAAGCTCTACCCCACCCGGTCCCACACGGGCGCCGCGCAGGGCGGCATGGCCGCCGCGCTGGCGAACGTGGAGGAGGACAACTGGGAGTGGCACACCTTCGACACGGTCAAGGGCGGTGACTACCTGGTCGACCAGGACGCCGCCGAGATCCTGGCGAAGGAGGCCATCGACGCCGTCCTCGACCTGGAGAAGATGGGCCTGCCGTTCAACCGGACCCCGAACGGCACCATCGACCAGCGCCGCTTCGGCGGTCACTCCCGCAACCACGGCGAGGCCCCGGTCCGCCGGTCCTGCTACGCCGCGGACCGCACCGGCCACATGATCCTCCAGACGCTGTACCAGAACTGCGTCAAGGAGGGCGTGGAGTTCTTCAACGAGTTCTACGTCCTGGACCAGCTGATCACCGAGGTCGACGGCGTCAAGAAGTCCGCCGGTGTGGTCGCGTACGAGCTGGCCACCGGCGAGATCCACATCTTCCAGGCCAAGGCCGTGATCTACGCCTCCGGCGGCACGGGCAAGTTCTTCAAGGTGACCTCCAACGCGCACACGCTGACGGGTGACGGCCAGGCGGCCTGCTACCGGCGCGGTCTGCCGCTGGAGGACATGGAGTTCTTCCAGTTCCACCCGACGGGCATCTGGCGCATGGGCATCCTGCTGACGGAGGGCGCCCGCGGTGAGGGCGGCATCCTCCGCAACAAGGACGGCGAGCGCTTCATGGAGAAGTACGCGCCGGTCATGAAGGACCTCGCGTCCCGCGACGTCGTCTCCCGGTCCATCTACACGGAGATCCGCGAGGGCCGCGGCTGCGGTCCCGAGGGCGACCACGTCTACCTGGACCTGACGCACCTTCCGCCGGAGCAGCTCGACGCCAAGCTCCCGGACATCACCGAGTTCGCCCGTACGTACCTCGGCATCGAGCCGTACACGGACCCGATCCCGATCCAGCCCACCGCGCACTACGCCATGGGCGGCATCCCGACCAACGTCGAGGGTGAGGTCCTGGCGGACAACACCACCGTCGTCCCGGGCCTGTACGCGGCCGGCGAGGTCGCCTGTGTCTCCGTGCACGGCGCCAACCGTCTGGGCACCAACTCGCTGCTCGACATCAACGTCTTCGGCAAGCGGTCCGGCATCGCCGCCGCCGAGTACTCCGCCAAGCACGACTTCGTCGAGCTTCCGGAGAACCCGGAGTCGCTGGTCGTCTCGCAGATCGAGAAGCTGCGCAACTCCACGGGCAACGAGCGGGTGGCCGACATCCGTCGTGAGCTCCAGGAGACGATGGACGCCAACGTGATGGTGTTCCGTACGGAGCAGACCATCAAGACGGCCGTCGAGAAGATCGCCGAGCTGCGCGAGCGCTACGAGAACGTGTCCATCCAGGACAAGGGCAAGCGCTTCAACACGGACCTCCTGGAGGCCATCGAGCTGGGCAACCTGCTCGAACTGGCCGAGGTCATGGCCGTCTCGGCCCTGGCGCGCAAGGAGTCCCGCGGCGGTCACTACCGCGAGGACTACCCGAACCGCGACGACGTCAACTTCATGCGCCACACCATGGCGTACCGCGAGGTCGGCGAGGACGGCTCCGAGACCGTCCGTCTCGACTACAAGCCGGTCGTCCAGACCCGCTACCAGCCGATGGAGCGTAAGTACTGATGGCTACCCCCGTACTGGACAAGGTCGAGGCGGAGTCCGCCGCCTCCCCGTACATCACGGTCACGATGCGGATCCGCCGCTTCAACCCCGAGGTGTCGGACGCGTCGGTCTGGGAGGACTTCCAGATCGAGATCGACCCGAAGGAGCGTGTGCTCGACGCCCTCCACAAGATCAAGTGGGACGTCGACGGCACGCTGACCTTCCGTCGCTCGTGCGCGCACGGCATCTGCGGCTCGGACGCGATGCGGATCAACGGCAAGAACAGGCTCGCCTGCAAGACGCTGATCAAGGACATCAACCCCGAGAAGCCGATCACGGTCGAGGCCATCAAGGGCCTCACGGTCCTCAAGGACCTCGTGGTCGACATGGAGCCGTTCTTCCAGGCGTACCGGGACGTCATGCCGTTCCTGGTCACCAAGGGCAACGAGCCGACGCGCGAGCGTCTGCAGTCCGCCGAGGACCGCGAGCGCTTCGACGACACCACCAAGTGCATCCTGTGCGCCGCGTGCACGTCGTCCTGCCCGGTCTTCTGGAACGACGGCCAGTACTTCGGTCCGGCCGCGATCGTCAACGCGCACCGCTTCATCTTCGACTCGCGTGACGAGGCCGGCGAGCAGCGCCTGGAGATCCTGAACGACAAGGACGGCGTGTGGCGTTGCCGCACGACGTTCAACTGCACGGACGCCTGCCCGCGTGGCATCGAGGTCACCAAGGCGATCCAGGAAGTGAAGCGCGCGCTGATCACGCGTCGCTTCTGATCACTGGTTTCCGCGGGCCGGGTTTCCCGTCTCATGGTTCGGTGTTCGGGCCCGCTTCTGTACGCTGCGGCGTGCAGGAGCGGGCTTTTTCTTTTGTGAAGGACGGGGACTGATGAGCGAGCCGAACCCTTACCGGTCGGAGGAGTACGAGTGGGGCCCCGGGCAGCAGCAGCCGGGCCAGCCCGCCTACGGGTACCCGCACCCTCCGGCGTACCAGCCGACCCTGCCGGGCGGGGTGCCGGTGCCGCCGCAGCAGGTGCCCGGCGTGCCGCAGGGCGGCGGCGCGCCGCTGCTGAGCCTCGGTGACATCACCGTGGTGGGCGACCAGATCATGACGCCGGCCGGCCCGATGCCGCTCAAGGGCGCCGTGTGGAACGCGATGGACATGTCGCGGACCGAGGAGAAGATGCCCACGGTCGCGATCGTGCTCGCCGTCATCTTCTTCATCTTCTGCCTGCTGGGACTGCTGTTCCTGCTGATGAAGGAGAAGACGACCACCGGCTTCATCCAGGTCACGGTGACCAGCGGCGGAAAGCACCACACGACGATGATCCCGGCGCGCGGGCCGGACACCATCCACCAGGTGATGGCTCAGCTCAACTACGCGCGGTCGCTCAGCATGTGAGCGGTCGTCATCGGCGAGGGGCGCCCCAGGGCGCCCCTTCGTCGTGTCCGGGACCGGCCCCGGCGGGTGCTACCAGTGGCGGGTCGGCTCCCTCGACTCCGCCTCGACCATGACGCGCCGGAGCATGGCGTTGAGGAGGACGCGCTCCTCCGGTGAGAGGACGCCGAGCAGCCGGTACTCCTCGTGGCCGAGGACGTCCATCGCGCCGAGCCAGGTCTCGCGGCCGGCCGCGGTGAGCTCGACGACGACCCGGCGGCGGTCGGTGGTGGACTGGGTGCGGCGGACGAAACCGCGCTTCTCCAGGGCGTCGAGGCGGCCGGAGACGGAGGCGGGGGCCAGGTCGAGGTCCTGGGCGAGCTCGGACGGTGCGGCGCTGCCGCCCCGGCCGGCGATCTTGTGCAGGGTGTCGAACTCGTGCCGCTCCAGGTCGAAGTCGACGAGGGACTGCTCCCTGACCCGGCGGAGATGGACGGAGAGCTTCTTCATCCGGGTGACGGCGCCTTCGACCACGGGGTCGAGGTCGGGCAGGACGGGCTGCCAGCGGGCGACGTGCTCGTCGGTCCAGTCGCGCGCGGCACTCGCCTCACGCGCGGCACTCACCTCACGTGCGGCACTCGGCTCGCTCGGAGTGCGCGGTTCGCTCGGAGTACGCCGTTCCTCGGGTTGCGCCATGGGGTGATCGTACGTCGGCGGGCGGGGAACCACCCGAGAAGTAATTCGTTGACGAATTATTCGGTACCGAAATACTCTCCGGGTCATGACTGCTGCCACCACCACGGCGCCGCCGCCCGCCCCGCACCCCCTGCGCACCCGTTCCTTCCGGCTGCTCTTCACGGGCCGCTTCCTCTCCCTCCTGGGGGACGCCGCCATCCCCGCCGCCCTCGCCCTCGCCGTCCTGGAGGCCACCGGATCCACCTCGGCGCTCGCCCTGGTCCTCGGCTGCGCGATGGTGCCCAAGCTGCTCCTGCTGCCGCTCGGCGGCGTGGTCGGCGACCGGTTCGACGCCCGTACCGTCGCGCTCACCACGGATCTCGTGCGCTGCGGCACCCAGCTGGTCGTCGGGATCCAACTCCTCGGCGGTACGCCCAGCCTGGCCGTCCTCGCGGTCGCCGAGGCACTCGGCGGCGCGGCCGGGGCCTTCGCCATGCCGACCGACTCGCCCCTGGTGAAGGGGACGGTGGCGGCCGAGTCGCTGCACCGGGCCAACGCCGCGATGAGCGTCGCCAAGAGCGCCACCCGGCTCGGCGGCCCGGCGCTCGCCGGCACCCTCGTCCTCACCGTGGGCCCCGGCTGGGCGTTCGTCCTCGACGCGGCGACCTTCGCCGTCAGCGCGCTCATCCTGACGGCCGTGAAGGTGAAGCGGGTACCGATCCCGCGCCGCTCGCTCCGGGCCGATCTGGCGGAGGGCTGGAAGGAGGTACGGACCCGCGACTGGTACTGGACCAGCCTGATCGGCCACAGCGCCTGGAACGGCGCCGCGGCCGTCCTGATGACCCTCGGACCCGCCATCGCCGTCCAGCGGCTCGGCGGCGGCACCACCTGGGTCGTACTGCTCCAGGTCGGCGCCGTCGGCTTCCTCCTCGGTGCGCTGCTCGCCGACCGGGTCACGCCCCGGCGCCCGGTCCTCACGGCGAACCTCGGGCTCGCCACATACGCGCTGCCGCTGGTCCTGCTCGCGGTCGCCGCGCCCGCACCGCTGACGATCGCGGCTTACGGGATCGCACAGGCGGGCCTCGGGTTCCTCTCCCCCGTCTGGGCGACCGCCGTCCAACGGGCCGTGCCCGCCCACGCACTGGCCCGGGTCACCTCGTACGACTGGCTGCTCTCGCTGGCCGCGATGCCCCTGGGGTACGCGCTGGCGCCGCTCGCGGCCTCGGCCTGGGGGCCGGAGGTGCCGCTGCTCGTCGCGGCCGTCGCCGTGGGCGGCTGCTGCGCCGCGACGGCGCTCGTGCCGGGGGTGCGGCGCTTCCGCTGATCCACGGCGGCGCCAGTGGCGGCGGCGTCCTCCAGCGGCGTACGCATGGGGAACACGGGACCGGGCGGCGGCCCGGACGCGCGCGAGCGCCGGGAGTCCGCGCTCGCGCTCCATCTGCGGGTCCGCCACGGCGCGGAGCACGAGGCGGGCGCGGCCCTCGCGGAGCTGTCCGGGCAGGAGCCCAGGAGGCCGTGGCCCCGCCGCTCACTGACAGCGGGAGGCTGGGCCGTGTCGACGACGGGGCCTAGCGTCCCGCCTCCGCCAGGAAGGCGGTGAGCAGCCGGGCCGTCTCGTCCGGACGCTCCAGGGCGGGGAGGTGACCGGCCCAGTCCAGGTCGACGCGGCGGGCGCCGGGCAGGAGGCGGGTGAGGTCGTCGGCGACCGCCCGGAAGTCGGGGAGGTCGTGGGCGCCCACGGCGACGAGGGCGGGGACCTTGATCCCGGCGAGGTCGTCGGCGGTGACCTCGGGGGTGACGGGGTGGAACTCCTCCGGAACGGCGAGCTGGACCTCGAAGGCGTGCCGCTGCATCTCCCGGACGAGCGCGCGGGCCTCGGGGCCGGCCCCGGGGCCGAGCCAGGTGTCGACGTTGAGCTCGACAGCCGCGTCGAGGTCTCCCGCTTCGAGCAGCTCGTCCTCGCGGCCGCCCCAGGCGCGCAGCTCGTCGCTGGGCGTGAAGCCGGGGATGCCGGAGGCGAGCAGGGCGAGGGCGGAGACGTGCGCGGGGTGGCGGACGGCGAGTTCCAGGGCCACCTTGCCGCCGAAGGAGGAGCCGACGACGGCCGCCCGTTCGACGCCGAGGTGGTCGAGGAGTTCGCGCACGTCGTCGGCGTGGGTGTGCGCGGCGTCGACGGGGGTGTCGCCGAAGCCGCGGAGGTCGCAGCGGACGACCCGGTGTCCGGCCTCCGCGAGTGCGTGGAACTGCCCGTCCCACATCCGGCGGTCGCAGACCCCGGAGTGCAGCAGGAGAACGGTCGAGGGGCCCTGGCCTGTCAGGTCATGAGAGAGCGTCACCCGGCCGACCCTAGGCGGCCGGTCCGGCGGTGGCCAGTGGGTTTCCCCTCGCCCCCGCATCTGACTTGAACACGTTCAAAGAGAGGTCTACAGTCATGACCAACAGCTTTTGAACGTGTTCAAGGGAGGGTGGGGCATGGACCTCACTGTCGTCGCGTACATCGCCTACCTGCTGATCAGCGTGGCTCTGACCGTCTGGGTCGCACGCACGCTCAGCCGCAACGGAAGGATCTTCCTCGCGGACGTCCTGCACGGGAACGAAAAGCTCGCCGAGGCCGTCAACCACCTCCTGGTGGTCGGCTTCTACCTCGTCAACTTCGGCTTCGTCGCCCTCTATCTGAGCCAGGACGAAGCCGTCCTCGACGCCCGCGCGCTCTTCGAGGCGCTCTCCGTGAAGCTCGGGGTCGTCCTGCTCGTCCTCGGCGTCATGCACCTCGGGAACGTCTACGTCCTCAACAAGATCCGGCGCCGCGGGGTCATGGAGCGCGAGCAGGTGCCGCCGGTCGGCCCGCAGGGCTGGACCGCGACCCCCAAGGGCGGCCCCTGGGCCCCGCCCGCGCCCCAGCGCTGAGAGGGGCGCCGCCGTGCCGACCCCCGTCGGGCGTCTGACCGTGCTGTACGACGCGGACTGCCCGCTCTGTGTGCACCTCAGGCACTGGCTGCTGCGCCAGCGGCAGCTCGTCCCCCTCGACCTCGTACCGGCCGGGTCGCAGGAGGCCCGGCGCCGCTTCCCGGAGCTCGACCACACCGCGACCCTGCGGGAGATCACCGTGGTCGGGGACCGGGGCCAGGTCTACCGGGAGACCTCCGCCTGGATCGTCTGCCTCTGGGCGCTCGCCGACCACCGGGCGAAGGCCCACTGGCTGGCCACCCCGGCCGGCCGGCCCTTCGCCCGGGTGACCGTCCTGGCGGCGGCGAAGTGGCGCGAAGCCCTCCAGGGGCCGGACCACGAGGCCGGGCCGGGCGAGGCCGGGCCGGGCGAGGCCGGGCCCTGCGAGGACGGGCACTGCGGAGTGCCCGGTCCGCCCGGTTAGGCTCGTCCGTGTGACGGACGTGAAGGAAGACAAGAAGGCCCCGAAGAGCGAGCAGACCCGCACGCTCATCCTCGAAACCGCGCTCCGGCTGTTCAAGGAGCGCGGCTACGACAAGACGACCATGCGGGCCATCGCCCAGGAGGCCGGGGTCTCCGTGGGGAACGCGTACTACTACTTCTCGTCCAAGGAACACCTCGTCCAGGGCTTCTACGACCGGATCGCCGAGGAGCACCAGGCCGCCGTCGAGCCCATCCTGACCGGTGGCGAGAAGGACCTCACGGCCCGGATCCGGGGGGTCTACCTCGGCTGGCTCGACATCGCGGAGCCGTACCACGAGTTCGCGTCGCAGTTCTTCAAGAACGCCGCCGACCCGGACAGCCCGCTCAGCCCCTTCTCGCCCGAGTCGGAGGGCCCGCGCGAGGCCGCCATCGAGGTCCACCGGAGGGTCATCTCCGGCGCCTCCGTGAAGGTCGACCCGGAACTGAAGGAAGCCCTCCCGCAGTTGCTGTGGCTCCAGCAGATGGGCCTGGTCCTCTTCTGGGTGTACGACCGCTCCGAGGGCGCGGCCAACAGCCGCCGGCTGGTCGAGCGGCTCGCACCGGTCACCGCCCGCGCGATCTCGCTCTCCCGGTTCCGGATCCTGCGCCCGCTGGTCAAGGAGACGCACGAACTGCTCTCGGACTTCATGCCCACCGCGGCCGGAATGGCGGCCTCGGGAAAGCCCGAGAAGAGGGCCGTACCGAAGCCGCCGGAGCCGGAAGGAGCACCGGAGTCGTAGGCCCCGGAGCCCCTGGGCCTAGATCCAGCTGAGCTCCCACAGGCGCCAGATGCCCGTACCGTCCGTCAGGTACTGGGAGCCGGCGACCGCCTCGGTGGCGAGGACGTAGTCCTTCTTCTGCCACAGCGGGACGAGCGGCACGTCGGTCGCGACCTCGCTCTGGATCGCCTTGAAGTCGGAGGTCGCCCGGGAGCGGTCGCTGAACTGCTGCGTCGAGGAGATCAGCTCGTCGATCCGCTTGCTGGAGAACCCGTTGTGCAGGGTGTTCGCGGTGCCGACGAGCGGCGCGGTGAAGCTGTCGGAGTCGGGGAAGTCCGGCAGCCAGCCGACGGTGTACGCGTCGAAGGTGCCCTTCGCGTACTGCTTCTGGAACTCCGTCCACTTGACCTCGACGGTCTCTACCTCGAAGAGGCCGGTCTCCTCCAGCTGCCGCTTGATCTCGGCGGTCTCGGCGCCGTAGGTGGCGTCCGCGCGGTAGCCGAAGGTGAACTTCACCGGGGTCTTGACGCCGGCGTCCTTCAGGAGCTTCCTCGCCTTCGTGGCGTCCGGCGCCGGAGTGACGTCGTAGAACGCGGTGCTGTGCCCGACGAAGCCCTGCGGGATGAGCGAGTACAGCGGCTCGACCGTGCCCTTGTAGGCGCCGGTGGTGATCGCCGGGCGGTCGAGGACCGCGGCGACGGCCTGCCGTACGGCCTTGTCGGCCATGGGCGAGCCGGGCCGCACGTTGAAGTTGAGGTTGCGGACCTCGGCGCTCTCCGCCTCGGTGACGCGGGTCCCGTCCTCGGGCTGCAGGGCCGAGATGAACTCCGGCGGCAGCTGCCGGTGCGTCACCTCGACCTGCTTCGCCTTCCAGGCGTTCGCGAGGTCGGCGGACTGGCCGTAGTACTTCACGAGCACCGGGCCGCCGCCCTTGGTGACGGCGCCGCGGTAGTTCGGGTTCGGTTCCAGGAGCGCGGACTCGCCCGGCTTGTACTCCTTCAGGACGTACGGGCCCGAGCCGTCGACCGCCGGGTCCGCCCGCAGCGTGTTCGCCGGGTAGCGGTCCTTGTCGACGATCGAACCCGCGCCCGTGGCCACCTTCAGCGGGAACGTCGCGTCCCGGCCGCTCAGATGGAAGGTGACCTGCCGGCCCTGGGCCGAGACGCTCTTCAGGGTCGGGAAGAGGGGCTGCGGACCGACGTCCGTCTTGATCCGCAGCATCCGCTCGAACGAGTACTTGACGTCCTCGGCCGTGATCTTGCGCCCGTTGGCGAACGACAGGTCGTCGCGGAGGGTGCACTGATAGGTCGTGAGCTTCGAGCCCTCGAACTTGCAGCTCTCCGCCGCGTCGGGAACGGGGGTCGTGAACCCCGGCTTGAACGTCAGCAACGACTGGAAGACGTTGCTGTACATGGCCCAGGATCCGGCGTCGTACGCGCCGGCCGGGTCCAGTGAAGTGACCTCGTCGGTTGTGCCGACGCTGATCGGATCGGTCCGGCCGCCGTCGGAGGGCAGGAGTTGCCAGCCCCCCACTCCGGCGGCCACCAGTACTCCACAAGTGATGAGGATCCGCAGACGGACCGTCGACCGCATTGCCGTGCTTCCTTTTTTCGTCCACCCCAGCTGCGACGGCCCCCGAAACGTCGCGAATGGCGTCATCCCATCACACGTATTTCACAAGTGGAAGGGAAAACTTTCACACCACAGGTATATGTCCGGGAAATGCGAATTTAAGTCGATGAGCAGCACGTATCGGACTCGGTGCGGGGAGTGACCTCGCCCCGATTACGCCTGTTTCGAAGCGAGTTCGACGATGGTGATGTCCGAGGGCGCCCCGACCCGGACCGGCGGACCCCACGCGCCCGCGCCGCGCGACACGTACAGCTGGGTGTCCCCGTACCGTTCGAGCCCCGCGACGGTCGGATTGGCCAGTTCGGCGAGGTAGTTGCCGGGCCAGAGCTGACCGCCGTGGGTGTGGCCGGAGAGCTGGAGGTCCACACCGTGACGTACGGCGTCGTGGACGACGATCGGCTGGTGCGCGAGGAGGACCGCGGCTCGGGCCCGGTCGCGGTCGCCGAGCGCCCGTCCGAAGTCGGGGCCCTGCCCCTCGCTCTCGCCCGCGATGTCCTCGACGCCGGCGAGGTCGAAGCCGGCCGCGACCTCCACGCGCTCGTTGCGCAGCGGGCGCAGTCCGAGCTCGCGGACGTGGTCGACCCAGGCGTCCGCGCCCGAGAAGTACTCGTGGTTGCCGGTCACGAAGAAGGAGCCGTGCCGGGCGCGGAGCCGCGCGAGGGGCTCGGCGGCGGAGCCGAGGTTCTCCACGGTGCCGTCGACGAGGTCGCCGACGACCGCGATCAGATCGGGCTGGGTAGAGTTGATCGTGTCCACGATGCGCTGGGTGTGGGCGCGGCCGAGGATCGGCCCGAGGTGGATGTCGGAGACGACGGCGATCCGGTAGCCGTGGGCCGCGCGCGGGATCTTGGCGAGCGGGACGGTGACCCGCTTGATCCTGGGGCCGCGCAGCACGCCGTACGTGCCGTAGCCGACGGTCCCTACGGCGGCGGCGGCCGCGGCCCCGCCGACGACCCGGGAGACGAAGAGCCGCCGGGAGACCTCGGCGGGGGTCGTGGGCGCGGACTCAGGGGCCGCCTCGGCCGGCTCCTCGGGGGCGGCGGGCGCGTGTTCCGGGACCGGCACCGGTACGGGCGCCGCCACCGGCGCCGCCGCGGGCGCCCCGACCCGCGCACGGCGGTCGAGCCAACGGAGCAGGAGGGGCCTGACCGCCTCCCCGACGGCCAGGGCGAGCGTCACGTACAGCAGCAGCGCGAGCCACAGGTAGCCGGGCCAGGCGACCACCTGCTGGAGCACGAACGGGGCTCCGGCGCGCGACGAGGAGAGGGCCGCGAACGACAGCAGCGGCAGCACGACGACGGCGGCCGTGCCCAGGCGCCGCGGCAGGCTCCCCCGCGTCGTGACGTCACGCACGAGGCGCCGCCACACGTACCAGTGCACGGCGCCGAGCAGCGCGAGCACCACGATCAGAACCAGCAGGAAGACGACCACGCCCCGGAACCCCTCTTCTACCGCTCGCGCGGTTCCAACCGATGTCGCGGCGCGCGGCGCGCGCCATGCAACCCGAGCACTCCGATCACCGTCCCCAGGACGGAGGACGTGACGGCAAGCAGCAGATGAACCCGGAAAGAGGCCGTCGGGTCGCCGGCGTCGTCGAACGCGAGGCCACTCCCGTCGTTCCGCGGGTTCTTGACGGAAGTCGGGCGACCGTCAGCGTACAGACCCCAGCCGCCACGGCAGGGGACACGGGTCGGATACTGGCAGGACCGACCCGCCTACCCCCGGAAGGGCATCCCGTGAAGCTCAGCCGTCGCACGTCCTGGTTCCTCCTCGCGTTCGGTGCCTGGTCCTGGATGATCTGGATCACCTTCGCTCGGAACCTCTACAAGGACGCGAGCGGACTCGCCTTCGACGACGCGGGCGACCCGACCGCCTACTTCTGGGTGCATCTCGCCCTCGCCGTGACGTCCTTCGTCCTGGGGACGGCCGTCGGCGTGATCGGTCTGAGGGGCGTGCGAGCGAACTCGGCCAAGTAGAAGGCCCCGCCCATGCGCCACGGGAGAGCGCGTCATGACTCCGCCCGCCGGTCGGCCCCGCTGCGGGTACAGCGTGCCGCCTCCGCCGGCCATTTCCTGTCCTCGTGGTCGTCGACGTCCGCGGCGGCGGCACGACGTGCCCAGACGCAGCGGGCCACGACCCGATCGGCGTCGCGATCTTCGCGCTGATCGCGGCACTCGCGAAGCAGGACAGCGACATCGAGGCGGAGCTCCTGCGCGGAGCCAAGGACGAGATCAGGGCGGTCGGTGGCCGGCGCGCGGACAGCCGACATGTGGTCTTCGAATCCGGGCGGACGGCGTTGGATCCCAACCGGACCGACCGACGTCTTTGAACGTGTGAAGCACCTCCCACCCCCGGAAGCTCCACCGGTCAGCTCCCTGTAGAAAGTGATCCAGATGAACCAGCTCCCCACCCCGAACGCGAGCAGGCACCAGGAGACGCGACGGCTGAACTTCATGACCCCGGTTTCACCGTTCGCCCCACTGGCCCCGCGGACGGGTGGACGAGCCCGGCCGAACCGCCAGCCGGGGTTCGGATCCTTGTTCCGTACCTGTACGTTCACGACCGTGTCTGCTTCGAAGAAGACCGCTTGGGCGGTCATTGCTGCTGTGTTCCTGCCGCTCGCCGTCGCCGCGCCCGCGCATGCGGACACGAAGGACGAGAAGGACAAGCAGCCCAAGCCCCCGAACGCGATGTCCTCGCTCGGCGGCCCCCTGCTCGGCAACCCCGGTACCCAGGTGAAGCTGGGGCCCGGCGCCCCGGTACTGCCGAAGGAGCTGTCCGGACGCTCCTGGATCGTCGCGGACGCCGAGAGCGGCCAGATCCTCGCCGCGCACAACGCGCACTGGCCGCTGGCCCCGGCCTCCACGCTCAAGATGCTCTTCGCGGACACCCTGCTGCCGAAGTTCCCCGACGCCCGGCTCAAACACCTCGTCACCAACGTCGACCTGGCCGGGATAGGAGCGGGCTCCAGCCTGGTCGGCATCAAGGAGAAGCAGACCTACACCGTCCACGACCTGTGGCTCGGGGTCTTCCTCCGCTCGGGCAACGACGCCGTGCACGTCCTGACCAGCATGAACGGCGGTCTGCGCCAGACCGTGAAGGAGATGAACGACCACGCGGCCGAGCTCCAGGCGCTCGACACGCACGTGGTCTCCCCGGACGGGTACGACGCCCCCGGCCAGGTCTCCTCCGCGTACGACCTGACACTCATCGCCCGCAGCGGCATGCAGAAGCCGGACTTCCGCGAGTACGCCGCCACGCCCCGCGCCGCCTTCCCCGGCGAGCAGAAGCCGGGCAAGAAGCGCGAGACCTTCGAGATCCAGAACACCAACCGGCTGCTCACCGGTGACCTCGGTGTCGCCCCGTACCAGGGCATCGCCGGAGTCAAGAACGGCAACACCACACACGCGGGTGCCACCTTCACGGGGGTCGCGGAGCGCAACGGCAAGGTGCTGCTCGTCACCGTGATGAACCCCTCGTCGAAGGAGCAGCACGCGGTCTACCGCGAGACCGCCCGGCTGCTCGACTGGGGCTTCGCCGCGTCCGGGAAGGTGACCCCGGTCGGCGAGCTGGTGCCGCCGCGGTCCGCCCGTACCGAGACGACCGCCCCGGACGACGGTGGCGCCCCGGCACCCGGCAAGAACGCCCCGGACGG
>NZ_LIPQ01000082.1:581-753 GCF_001418135.1 Streptomyces aureus | reverse complement strand
GGCCGTCCACGCGGCGCAGTACAGCAGCAGCTTCGCGGTGAAGTTGATCCAGAGCAGCAGGGCGACCGGCACGCCGAACGCCCCGTACATCGACTTCGCCGCGACGCCCCTCATGTAGCCGCCGAGCAGCAGCTTCAACAGCTCGAAGCCGACCGCGCCCATCAGCGCCGCC
>NZ_LIPQ01000082.1:0-549 GCF_001418135.1 Streptomyces aureus | reverse complement strand
CGCCGCCGAGGCCGATGAGGATGAGCGCGTCCTTGCCCTTGAGCAGGATCGGGTTGCCCTCGATGTCGTCGAGCCCCCACACGGCGCGCAGGCACTCCCGCATGGACCCGATCCAGCTGATGCCGGTGAACAGCAGGATCGCGCCCGCGACGAGTCCGACGGTGCCGGCGTTGTCGACCAGACCGCTGATGTTGAGCTGGTCGGAGATGCCGGGCACCTGGTCGCTGATCTTCTCCTCGATCCTGTCGAGCTGGTCCTTGCTGAGGAGCGCGGCNNCGGCGGCGAGCCGGGTCCAGTGGGCCGCGTCGAGGGTCTCGTACGAGCGCCAGGCATGGGTGCGCATGAGTCGGGCGACCCATGGGCCGATGACGGGGAGCTTGGTCAGCCAGTCCATGTCGTACGTCTGCCCCTCGATCCGTTCGGGTGCGCGGAGAGCGCAGTACGAGAATCCCTCGCCAGGGCTCGCGTACCCGCGAGCGACATCCCGCACGCAGCGAGCAGCACCCCGTGTGTCGCCGGCCGTCGGAGGCTGCGGGGGCCGTCGGGGGC
>NZ_LIPQ01000081.1 GCF_001418135.1 Streptomyces aureus | reverse complement strand
CGGCGGCGGCCTTGTCGGCCGCCTCCTTCTTCGCCTCGGCGTCCTTGGCGGCGCGGAGACGAGCCGTCTCCTCCGCGGACTTCTTGGCGACGGAGTCGGCAGCGGCGGCCTGGACGTCGGCCTGCTCCGAGAGGGACGAGACCTGTACCTGGGCCTGTTCGCCCACGGGGATGTCCGCGAGCAGCGTGGTGTCGGCCGCGGTGGCCTCGAAGTTGTCGTCCGAGGACTGAGCGGCGTTACCCGACGCAACGCCCATGACGGCGCCGACGGTGGTGACCGCAGTGGCAGAAGCCACCGCGAATCCCCGGACCGAGATCCGGCTCACACGGTTTCCTTCCAGCACGCCCGCACAGGTGACCACGCGGGCGAAATCGTGCCCCTGGCGCTGGTCTCCGACGTACTCGGTCACAGAAGACACGGGCCCGTGGTGCTGTGGGCGGCATACGGCGAACGGCTGTGGAGTTATGTGGTTGTGCGCCTGAAGGTGCACGGGTGCCGTATGCGGGGCCTGACGGAAGCAAGACTCTGCCGGACGGCGACACCGCAAGGCAATTCTGAGTTGCGTGTGAAAGCTCACACCTGGGCGGGGGCAGGTGTTTTCGAAGATAGGGCGGACATGGGGGCGCCGTCCGGCTAAGCTCCTGCGCTCTGCCGGGCGGCGCCAACTTCCGTACGTGTACGGACGCGTACGAATCGGGTCAGATCTGACCGTCCTCCAGCATCTCCGTCACGAGCGCCGCGATCTGGGAGCGCTCGGAGCGGGTGAGGGTGACATGGGCGAAGAGCGGATGCCCCTTCAGTTTCTCGACCACGGCGACGACTCCGTCGTACCGACCGACCCTGAGGTTGTCCCGCTGGGCGACATCATGGGTCAGAACGACCCGGGAATTCGCCCCGATTCGGGACAGAACGGTCAACAGGACGTTCCGCTCCAGGGACTGGGCCTCGTCCACGATGACGAACGCGTCGTGGAGCGAACGGCCCCGGATGTGGGTGAGCGGCAGGACCTCCAGCATCCCGCGGCCGAGGACCTCTTCCACCACCTCACGGCTCGCGACCGAGGACAGCGTGTCGAAGACGGCCTGAGCCCACGGGCTCATCTTCTCCGCCTCGCTGCCCGGCAGGTAGCCGAGCTCCTGGCCGCCGACCGCGTACAGCGGACGGAAGACCATCACCTTCTGGTGCTGACGGCGCTCCAGGACCGCCTCCAGGCCCGCGCAGAGCGCGAGCGCGGACTTGCCGGTGCCGGCCCGGCCGCCCATGGAGATGATGCCGACGTCCGGGTCGAGGAGCAGATCCAGCGCGATCCGCTGCTCGGCGCTGCGGCCGCGGAGCCCGAAGGCCTCCCGGTCGCCGCGGACCAGCCGTACGTTCCCCTCGGCGGTGATCCGGCCGAGCGCCTTGCCCCGCTCCGACTGGAGCACCAGGCCCGTGTGGACCGGAAGCTCGGCGGCCTCCGGCACGTACAGCGACTCCTGGTCGTAGAGCAGGTCCACCTGCTCGCCGGAGAGCGCCAGCTCGGACATCCCGGTCCAGCCGTTGGCGTCCGTGATGGCCAGCTCGGCGCGGTACTCCTCGGCGAGGAGTCCGACCGACGAGGCCTTGATGCGCAGCGGCAGGTCCTTGGAGACGACCGTGACGTCGTACCCCTCCGCCTGGAGGTTCCGCGCGACCGCGAGGATCCGTGAGTCGTTGTCCCCCAACCTGTAGCCGGCGGGCAGTACGCCGGGGTCGGAATGGTTGAGTTCGACACGCAGGGTGCCGCCCAGCTCCCCGATGGGGAGCGGGGCGTCCAGGCGCCCGTACCGGACCCGGAAGTCGTCCAGGAGGCGCAGGGCCTGCCGGGCGAAGTACCCGAGTTCGGGGTGGTGCCGCTTGGCCTCCAGCTCCGTCACCACGACGATCGGGAGCACTACCTCGTGCTCCTCGAAGCGCGACATGGCGTTGGGGTCGGCCAGCAGGACGCTGGTGTCGAGAACATAGGTGCGCCGGTCGGAAAGGCGGCGCTTCGTGCTGGTCACCACGGAAGGACAGACCCCCTCGGAAGACCCCTGTGAGGTCGGGGTGCGACGGAACCGGTGTCGCTGCGGAATGGGACCGGGTTCGGGCCGCCGTGCACGGGCCGAACCACGGCCCTCCGCTTCTCCCGTACGTGTCCCGCACGGTCGTCCTGGTGCAAGGGGCCTCCCGGGTGGCGGTCTCCGTGCCGCTCACTTCACCAGGGATATGCCCTCGAACAGGCTCTGCCATGCCATGGCATATGACGACGTGTTCGTGAACACGAGGTGATCGGTTCCGATCGGGCCCCCGGGGTATTCCGGGGAGCCGGGGGGACGCCGGGAATCAGGTTCCGTAACGCCGGTGACGGGCGGCGTAGTCGCGCAGCGCCCGCAGGAAGTCGACCTTACGGAAGGCCGGCCAGTGCACTTCACAGAAGTAGTACTCGGAATGGGCGCTCTGCCACAGCATGAATCCGGACAGCCGCTGCTCGCCGCTGGTGCGGATCACCAGGTCCGGGTCGGGCTGACCGCGCGTGTAGAGGTGCTCCGAGATGTGCTCGACGTCGACGATCTCGGCGAGCTCCTCGAAGCTCGTGCCGCGCTCCGCGTGCTCCAGGAGCAGCGAGCGGACCGCGTCCGCGATCTCCTGCCGGCCGCCGTAGCCCACGGCCACGTTCACGAGTATCCCCGTGTTGTCGTGGGTGGCCTGCTCGGCCTCCTTGAGCACCGACTGGGTACGGGCGGGCAGCAGGTCCATCGTGCCGACGTGGTTGACGCGCCAGCGGCCGTCGGCGGCGAGCGCCCGCACGGCGTTCTCGATGATGCCGAGCAGCGGGACGAGCTGCTCCTCGGGCCGGTTCAGGTTGTCCGTGGAGAGCATCCAGAGCGTGACGACCTCGACGTCGGTCTCGGCGCACCAGCCGAGCAGCTCCTGGATCTTGTCCGCGCCCGCCTTGTGGCCCTGCTCGGGCGTGCCGCCCGAGGCCTTGGCCCAGCGGCGGTTCCCGTCGAGGATGACCCCGATGTGCTTGGGCACCTGGGCATGGTCGAGGCGGCCTTCCACCCGGCGTGCGTAGAGCCCGTACACCAGGTCGCGCAGGTTCACTGTTCTTTACCTCTCCATGCAACGGCAGGCCCGCCATGCCGCGGCGGTCCGCAAGCCGCCACACTACTGCGGACGGGCGACAGGCTCCCAGCCCGGGACTGTCACAAGTCCGTGATAAGCAGAGATACGTGACTGATTCCCCCCTGTACCGCGCCGCCGCGGACCGTTACGACTCCATGGAGTACCGCCGCTCGGGCCGCAGCGGCCTCAAGCTTCCCGCGATCTCTCTCGGCCTCTGGCACAACTTCGGCGACGACCGCGCGCTCGACACCCAGCGCGCGATCCTGCGCCGCGCCTTCGACCTCGGCGTCACCCACTTCGACCTGGCGAACAACTACGGGCCGCCGCCCGGCTCCGCCGAGCTGAACTTCGGCAAGCTCTTCGCCCAGGACTTCGCGCCCTACCGCGACGAGCTGGTCATCTCCACCAAGGCCGGGTACGAGATGCACCCCGGCCCGTACGGCGAGTGGGGCTCCCGCAAGTACCTGCTGTCCTCGCTCGACGCCTCCCTGAACCGGATGGGCCTCGACCACGTCGACATCTTCTACTCGCACCGCTTCGACCCGCACACCCCGCTGGAGGAGACGATGGGGGCCCTCGCCTCCGCCGTCCAGCAGGGCAAGGCGCTGTACGTGGGCGTCTCCTCGTACAACAGCGAGCAGACCGCCGAGGCCGCGCGGATCCTGCGCGAGATGGGTGTCCCGGCCCTCATCCACCAGCCCTCGTACTCGATGATCAACCGCTGGACCGAGGACGACGGTCTCCTCGACACGCTGGAGGAGGCCGGCATGGGCTGCATCTCCTTCGTGCCGCTGGCACAGGGGCTGCTCACCAACAAGTACCTGAAGGGCATCCCGGAGGGCTCGCGGGCCACCCAGGGCAAGTCCCTCGACCCGAACCTGCTCTCCGACGAGGTGCTGCGGCGGCTGCGCGGTCTCGCGGACATCGCGGGCCGGCGCGGCCAGTCGCTGGCGCAGCTGGCGCTGTCGTGGGTGCTGCGCGACGAGCGGATGACCTCGGCGCTGATCGGCGCGTCCAGCGTCGCCCAGCTGGAGGAGAACGTGGCGGCTCTCGCGGCCGCGCCGCTGACCTCCGACGAGCTGACGGAGATCGACTCGTTCGCCGTGGACACCCAGGGCACGAACATCTGGGCCGGCCGGGGCTGACGCTTCCGGAGTGACCGGGGGCAGGCCCTGTGGGGATCCGGGGCAGGCACTGGCGGGATCCGGGAAAGAAAAAACGGGCCGGTCCGTGGGGGGGATACGGACCGGCCCGAGGGGGGGTTTCCACCATAACCCTTCGATAGTCGTGTTGCGCGCCACGTACGCCGAACGAACCTCGGCGAATTCGCCGGATCCCAGTCGGGACAAGGGATGCAGGGGGCTGTGGCGGGTTTGCGCCCCGGCGCGGCGGCGGAGTTCCGTCCCTCCGAAGAGGGACCGCCCGGGCCGGGCGCCGCGTTGACGGGGGCAGCCGCCCGGGACGGTTTTCCGGCAGGTCAGGACCCGGACGCGCGGGTGCGCGAGCCGATGCCGTCACGGCGGGCGACGGGGCGGTGACCTGCGGGCACAGGTCAGGGAAGCGCGGTGAACGCGCCGAGGAGGAGCCCCAGCAACCCGCCCGCGAGCATGAACGGGCCGAAGGGGATCGCCGAGGAGCGGTCGGCGCGTCGAAGCAGGACGAGTCCGAGGCCGTACAGCGCGCCGAGCAGGAACCCCGCGAAGGCCCCGGCGAAGAGCACGCCCCAGCCGTACCAGCCGAGTGCGGCACCGAGCGGCAGAGCCAGCTTGACGTCCCCGAAACCGAGTCCGCTCGGGTTGACCAGGAAGAGCACCAGATAGGCCCCGCCGAGCGCGAGCGCGCCGAGCAGCGCGTGGAGCCAGGAGCCCGCGTCGTACGGCAGGAGCTCGGCGACGCCGAGGAGCAGAGGCACCGCGGCGGCGAGCGGCAGGGTGAGACCGTCCGGAAGCCGGTGCACGCGCGCGTCGACACTGGCCAGGAGAACGGCGAAGGGCGCGCCGAGCAGCCAGACCGCCAGCTCGGGCCGGGGCCCGCCGGTGGCGGCGGCGAGCGCGGCGCACGCGAGCGCGGTGAGCAGAGGCGCGGCGAGCGGCCCGGGGACCGTCGCGCACTCCTGCCGCCCGGGGCCGCCGAGCCAGCCGCGCGCGGGCCCCACGAGCACGTGCCCGGCGGGGCAGCGGTCGCGCCACGGCTCCTCGGGCGCCACGGAGAGCCGGTACGCGGCGCGCGGCACGAGCAGCCCGGCGGCGGCGCCCCAGAGGGCGGCGAGGGCGATCACGGTGACGTACACGGAGCCGACCCTAGGGTCGGCGGGCCGCTACGGTCTGGCGCATGGGGAAATGGGCGGACGGGACGGGGACGCTGGCGACCGGCACGGTCCGGGAGGTGCCACTGGAGGTGGCGGCCTCGTACCGCGCGCGGCGGCGGGGGCTGCTCGGGCGGGACGGGATCGCGGGGGCGATGCTCATCGTCCGGACGAACAGCGTGCACACCTTCGGGATGCGCTTCGCGATCGACGTGGCCTATCTGGACCGCTCGTTCACGGTCCGCTCCGTCGTCACGATGCGCCCGGGACGGCTCGGCATGATCCGGCCGCGCGGCCGCCACGTCCTGGAGGCGGAGGCGGGCGCGATGGCGGGCTGGGGGCTGCGGCCGGGGGTACGCGTGCGCGTGGAGACGGGCACCGGGCCCGGGAGCCCGGACGGGGACCTCACGGCGGGCCCGACCCCAGCAGGGTGAAGGCCCCGTACACGGCGGAGGCGAGCGCGAGCCCGGCGAGGACCGGCACGGCGGTCCGGACCCGGAGCCGCGCGAGGGCCACGGCGGGCGGGAGCAGCAGCCCGAACGCGGGCATCATCAGCCGCGGCCGGGAGCCGAAGTACGCGGCGCCGACGAGCGAGACGAACACGACGCCGGTCGTGTAGACGAGCAGGGGCAGCGGCTGCCGCTGCCGCACGCAGAGGGCGACCAGCCATCCGAGCAGCGCGAGCGCCGCGCAGAGGCCGAGGGCGGCGGGCCACGGCAGGCCGGCGATGAACCGGGCGAGGGCGACACCGCCGTCGATGGAGTTGCCCCAGGCGGCCTGCACGTCGAAGTAGGCGGTCGCACTGTCCTGGCGGACACCGACGTACGCGATGTACGCGAGCCAGCCGAGCGGCGCGATCAGGACCCCGGCCACCGTCCGCGGGGGCAGCCTCCGGTCGCGTACCAGCGTGACGAGTGCGGTGATCCCGAGGGCGGCGATCAGGGCGACGGCCGTCGGCCGGGTGAGCCCGGCGGCCACGCACAGGGCGCCGGCCAGGATCCAGCGCCCGCGCAGGACCGCGTACAGCGACCAGGCGGCGAAGGCGGTGAACAGCGTCTCCGTGTACGCCATCGACTGGACGAACGCGGTCGGGTACACGCCCCAGAGGACGGCGAGCAGAACGCCGGCGCGGGTTCCGAAGGCCTGCTCGCCGCACCGGAACATGCCCCAGGCCGCGGCGAGCCCGGCCGTCCAAGAGACGAGCAGCCCGGCGGTGGCCGCGTCCAGCGGGAGGACGTCGGACAGGCCGCGCTCCAGGGCCGGGAGGAGCGGGAAGAAGGCCAGGTCGGGGTGGACGTCGCCGTTCGGCAGGGTGGCCTGGTACCCGTAACCGTTCTCGGCGATCCGCACGTACCAGACGGAGTCCCAGCGGCCCTTGAGCCGGTGCAGCCCGTCCTCGCCGGCGACGGCGGAGGCGATAGCGAGGACCGCCAGGCCGATGAGGCGGGTCACGGCGTACCCGCCGACCGCGAGGACGGCGGGGTCGAGGGTACGGAGGGGACGGACAGCGCGGGTGCGACGGCTGAGTACGGGCGGGGACGGCGGGGACATGCGCCCGATTATCCCGGCGGGGCGCGTGCCTCAGCCCAGCGGCCTTATGCGGACGAACTTCGCGGCCATGACGGGGCCGAGCTGCTGGACGATGGCGTGCCCCGGCTCGTGCGGGGAGGGCAGGTCGCCGAGGAAGGAGGTGACGATGACCTCGTCGACGCCGAGGACACCACGACAGCTCTGCTCCTCCAGGAAGGCGAGGGTGCGGCGCCAGTCCGTCGCGCACGGGGACTCGCCGAGGAAGGAGCGGACGGTGTCCTGGACGACGTCCCAGAAGAACACGTGCGGATGCACACCACCCTGATGGAAGACATGGTTCTCGTACACGTCCCGGAACTCGGGGATCCGGGTGACGAGATCGCTGACCAACTGCACACTCTGCGCGCTCTGGACACTCTGCGCGCTCCGCAGACCCGGGGCCGCGCCCGGAGTCTCGCCCGTCGTCGTCATCCGTCCAGAATGCTCCTGCCCGACGAGCTTGTCCCCCCACCTTTGCGCATTCCTGACGACGGCTTTCGACAGGTTTTCCACAGGGGGTGCGAAGTGTCCCCCTTCCGTGGTTCGTTGGGCGTATGTACGAGTTGGCGATCCTCGCCAGGGGCGGGGTCCTCCTGACGGTCTGGGCGGTCGCGGCGGGCTGGCCGCCGGGCCGTCTGACCGGCCGTCTGCGCGGGGACGGCTGGCAGCGGATCTGCCGGGGCGCGTGGGCGGCCCCCGGCAAGGACGTGGACTGGCGGGTGCGGGCGACGGCGCTCCAGCTCCTGCGCCCGGAGTGGGTGTGCAGCCACGGGACGGCGGCGAGACTGCACCGCATCGAGCGGCTGGGGGCGCCGGGACCGGTGGACCGTCTGGAGTTCACCGCCCCGGCCCGGTCCCGCTCGACCGTCGGCGAGGGGACGCGGGTGCGCGTCCACGGCACGAGGTTCCTGACGGCCGGCGACGGGTCGATACGCCGGGGCCTGCGGACGACGACCCCGGCGCGGACGGTCGGCGACCTGATACGGGCGGCCGGCAGCCGGGAGGAGGCCGTGGTGGTCGCCGACTCGGCACTCGCGCGGCGGGCGGTCGAGGGGGTGCGGCGCGAGGCAC
The DNA here is from genome assembly GCF_001418135.1 of Streptomyces aureus. Classification (GTDB taxonomy): domain Bacteria; phylum Actinomycetota; class Actinomycetes; order Streptomycetales; family Streptomycetaceae; genus Streptomyces; species Streptomyces aureus_A. The sequence goes on along the minus strand of NZ_LIPQ01000081.1, from coordinate 8,868 downwards.
TCGTCCGATACGAGGACCTCGCCGCCGAACTCGCCGCGCCCCGGCGGGGAGCGTCCCGCGCCCGGGCCTGGCTGCGGCTCGCCGCACCGGCGTCGGGCTCACCGGCGGAGACGGTGGCGAGGCTGCGGATGGGCGACGCGGGCCTCTTCCCGGAATGCCAGCCGATCCTGCGGACGGCGGCCGGACCACCCCTGCGCCCGGACTTCCTGTTCCGCGCGCAGGGCCTGGCGGTGGAGGTCGAGGGCTACGCCTTCCACGGCACCCGCCGGGCCCACGAGCGGGACGTGGCCCGCTTCAACGCGCTGCAGTCCTGCCCGGAGATCCGCCGGATGCTGCGGTTCACGGCGGGCGAGGTCTTCCGGCATCCGGACCGGATGACGGCCACGATCAGGGCGGCGCTCGCTCTCTGACGGGGAGGACCGACGAGACGTCGCCCCGCCCGCCCTCAGGGCGCGACGGGTGGCGTGGTGCGGGGGAACGAGATCTCGACGCGACGGTTCTTCTTGCGGCCCTCCTCGGAGCCGTTGTCGGCGATCGGGTAGTCCTCGCTGTAACCGCGGATGTCGAACGTCGTGCCCGGGTCGAGACTCCGCGCGAGGACCTGCTGCACGGCGACGGCCCGCTCCTTGGACAGCTTGAGCCCGTGCTCGTACGTACCGAGGTTGTCGGTGAACCCGAAGACGCGGACCCGGCCGGAGCCGAGCTTGTCGATCTCGGCGGCGATGGCGGCGATTCGGGCGTGGGAGGCGGCCCCGAGCTTGGCACTGTTCTTGGGGAACAGGACCTCGGCCTGCAGCGCGAACGTCACGTCCACGTTGGTGTCCTGACGGCGCTGCTCACCACCCTCGTCCTCGACGATCTGCTTGATGTCGAGCACCTTGGCGGCGGCGAGGGTGGCACCGTCGGGGAGCATCAGCCCGGGCGCGTTGGGGTCGATGGCCGGGGGCGGCGAGGCGCTGGCGGCGGACCCGGGCGGATCGTCGGCGTACGCGACGGGCACGGCGAGGGGCCCCAGGGCGACGGAGGCGACCAGAAGGGCGGCGAGGCGTCGGGATGTCGTCGTCATGGCGTCGCCTCAGGAGAGTTTGAGGGTGGCGGGTTCGAAGGTGGGGAGCTGGAAGGAGACTTCGGTGGTGGAGGCGGGGGGTGCGGGGAATTGCATGAAGACGGCGGTGGATTTACTGGGACCCAGGCTGTCGAGCCCAGTGGTGGTGAGCGGCCGCCCATCGGTATCCCTCAGGACGTAGTAGCGCTTCTTGCCAACGGCGTCGACAAGGGTGGCGCCCCCCAACGAAGTCCCGTGTTTAACCACTTCTGTCTCATCACCGCTTGTCTGAGGAGGAACGACGCTGATGGCGCCAGAGGTGTTCCGCAATCGCCCCTTGACGGTGAGGAATCCTCCTGCGTCGCGTTCCGCAGAGTTGATCTCCAGCTCGAGTCCCTTCTGACCCTTGACTTTGGCCACCACCTCCACGGGTTCCTCCGTGCTCTGCGGCTGTTGCCCTTCCTGCGTCTTCTGAGGTGCCGCAGTGGTCGCGGTCGGCTTGTCCGTCTTCGGCTTCTCCTCGGCTCCGCAGCCGACCGCGAGAAGTGCCATCGACCCGACCGCGAGGGAGGCCAGCCCCTTTCGGGCGTACCGAACATTCATGAAGCGCGCTTCCTTTACTCGTCGTCGCCGGCCAGCCGGACAGTGAAGAGATCTACGGCACTGGGCAGAACCGGGTCGTCGGGGTCAATCGTCCAGGCCTCTTCACCACAGATGAGTCCGGTGATCGGCTCCGGCTCCTCCTCCGGTTCCGTGGGGTCGGGATCCGGCGCGGTTTGCTCCGGTTCAGGCTCGTCCGGGGCCGTGAAGGTGCATTTCGGCTCGATCAGCGCTTTCGCGGATGCGACGGCATGCTGCGCCTCGGCTCCCGGGAGACCGACGCTTTCCTCCGTACGCACGGTGACGCTGAAACCCTGTTGTCCCGCAAGACGGATGCAATCGCCGTCTGGGAGCACCCCGTCGTTCTTCGCTGCGAAGGCAGCTGCGTGCCGACACGCCGAGGAGGTGTCGTAGGTCCTCCCCTTGAGGAACCCGTCCCACTGTTCAGGATCGAGAACCACTCCGAGCCACCCTTCGCGGAGCTGATTCCGGGCATCCTCCGCGGCTGCGAGTGCCGCCGCGTCGGCCGCAGTCTGGGCGCCGTTACGCGTCGCCGCGGCCTGCCCCACCACGAAGTAGACGAACGCCAAGAACAGCAGACCCCCGATGGCAGCGATGTATACCGGGAACGCCTGCCCTGAGTCCCGCCCCCGGCATGCAGCGCCTACTCGCCGCCGCCACCAGTCAGCTCCGCGATCTTCTGGCTGATCGCACCCTTGATCGACTGCCCGATGTCCGTGCCGGTGATCGCGACCACGATCGCAACCACCACCACGATGATCCCCAGATACTCCACCGCCGTCTGCCCGCGATCCCCTCGCAGCAGTCGCGCGGTCACTCCCACCTTGGCCCTCGTCAGGGCCTTCAGCATCGCGTCGTTCATCGTGGTCCCCTCCGCGTTCAGACGCCTGTGCTCGGGTACGGTTCGCCGACCGGCGGGTCGGCGGACAGGGCCCGTGGGCCGTGTGGGCCCTGATCATCGGCTGGGCCTCCTGCCCAGCCGGGAGGCTATGGCCTCGGCCCGTGTGCGGGTGGCGATGTGACGGTTCTCAAGGCTCCTCGCAATCACGACCATCACCCCCCTCCCTCACACTCAGTCCGCACTGTGGCACATCCTGTTGTGCGCGCGAAGGCCTTTCCCGTGAATATGTCACCGCCCTCCCCCTCGGCCCCTCACTCGCCCGTCACCGACCCGAAGTCCGTTCCCGTGCCCAGGAACAGGCCCGCGCCCAGCAGGATCATCGTCGCCGGGACCATCAGCGTCGTGATGACCATCGTCGCCTTCGGGACCGCCTTCGCCGCCTTCCTGCGCGCGTTCTGCGCGTCCGTGCGCCGCATGTCGTTCGCGATCTGGATCAGCGTGTCCACGATCGGCGCGCCCAGCTCCTCGCCCTGCTGCAGCGCCGTCACGAACTGCGCCACCTGCTCCGAGTCGTTCCTGCGGCGCAGTTCGTCGAAGGCCTGGCGGCGGCTCACGCCCATGTCCATCTGCCGGAGCGTGATGCGGAGTTCGTCCGCCCACGGGCCCTCGTACTTCTCCGCCACCCGTTCCAGCGCCTGCCGGAACCCCAGGCCCGCCGAGACCACGACCGCCAGCACGTCCAGGAAGTCCGGCAGCGTGCGTTCGATCTGGTCCTTGCGGATGCGGACCGCCGACCAGATGCCGACCTCCGTCCAGAACGCGCCGAAGGCGAAGAGGAGGACCGCGACCAGGAAGGATCCCCTGCTCAGCATCAGCAGGCCGCCCAGGACCCCCAGGAAGCCGTAGACCGCCCGCCTCGCCCCGTACCGGTCGATCGTCAGGCCGCCGGGGTTTCCGGCCAGGTCGATCCGGCGCCGGACCGCGTTGACCCTCTTGGGGCCCATCAGGCGGAGCACGGTCGGCGACCATTGCATGCCCAGGCGGTCGACGGCCGAGTCGACGGCCCCGGTGCGGGTGGCGCCGACCTCCAGGGCGAGCCGGAGGTCGTCGGGGAGCTTGGCGTCCGCGCGGTAGAGGCGGATGCCGTACGCGGCCCCGGCCACGGCGAGGCCCGCGAGGAGGGCGAGGAGGAGGTCCACGGCGGCTGTCCCGTCCCTACACGTCGATCTTGGAGAAGCGGCGGATGGCGATGAAGCCCACCACGTACAGGGCGAACGCCGCGACGACGGCGAACTGCCCCAGCCCCGAACCGGTCATCCGGTCCAGCGCGCCGGGCTGCATGTTGTCGATGAGCAGGAGCGAACCGACGCCGATGACGGGGACGGAGTACGCGGTCATGCTCACCTGCGAGAGCTGGGTGCGGACCTCACGCCGGGTCTCCTTGCGTTCCTCCAGCGTCTCGGTGAGGTTCCGCAGGGAGGACACGACGGTGCCGCCGGCCCGGTTGGCGAGGACCAGGGTGGTGACGAGGACTACGAGTTCGCGGGACGGGAGGCGTTCGGCGAGCTCCCCCAGGGCGTCGTCGAGCGACGTTCCGACGGCCAGCTGCTGTGCCACCTTCTCCAGTTCGTCACCGGCCGGCGCCTCCATCTCGTCGGCGGCGAGACTGAGGGCCATCCGGAGCGCGAGTCCGGCCTGCGTGGCGTTGGCCAGGATGCGGGAGAGTTCCGGGAGTTGGTTGATGAACTTCTCGATGCGCTTCTGACGCTGCCAGCCGAGATAGCCCATGGCCACCCAGACGCCGAGCAGTCCGCAGATCGGGCCGAAGAACGGCGACAGCGCGGACTGGCCGACGACCCACAGGACCGCCACCGTCGCCGCCAGGGCCACCGTGAACTCGCCCGGCGTGATGTCGAGACCGGTCGCCGCGATCCGCAGCTCCAGCTTCCGGCCGAGGGCCGTCCGGCGGACGCGCCGGTCGACGCCCTGGAAGCGGCGCCTGCGACGGCCGGTCGCCTCGGGCGCGCCCGACTCGTCGAGCCGCGCGACGAGCGCCGCGTGCCGGCGGGCCCCGCTCGCGTACAGCTGGATCCCGATGATGCCGAGGACGCAGCAGAGCAGCGCGACGCCGATCGTCAGCCAGAAGGGGTCGATCATGTGCCTTGCTCCTCGTCGGCTCTCGTCGGCATCAGTCGGCTTCGCGGGTGGTGAGGTGGGCATCCGTCACGGCCACGCCGAAGGCCTGCGGAATGGGCTGGCCGGCCAGGTAGAGCCGCTCCGCTACCCGCCTCGGCAGCGGGTGGTACGTGAACTGCCCGTACACCCGCCCGTCCGCGGCCACGGGTTGCGCCTGGAAGCGGCACACCGTGGCGAGCAGGAAGCGCTCGCGCCCGTGGGAGGCGAGGACGGAGATCTCGGTGATCCGGCGGGTGCCGTCGGGGTGGCGGGTGAGCTGGACGAGGACGTCCACGGCGCTGTTGATCTGGTCCCGGAGCGCCTCGAACGGCACCTTGACCTCCGACATCGACGCCAGCGTCTGGAGCCGCATCAGGGCGTCCTCGGCCGAGTTGGCGTGGACGGTGGCGAGCGAGCCGTCGTGGCCGGTGGACATCGCCTGGAGCATGTCGAGGGTCTCGCCGCCGCGGACCTCACCGACGATGATCCGGTCGGGCCGCATGCGGAGCGAGTTGCGGACGAGATCGCGGATGGAAATGGCTCCGCGGCCCTCGATGTTCGGCGGGCGGGCCTCCAGCCGGATCACATGGGACTGCTGGAGCTGGAGTTCGGCCGAGTCCTCGATGGTGATGATGCGCTCGCCGTCGGGGACGAGTCCGGAGAGGGCGTTGAGGAGCGTGGTCTTACCGGTGCCGGTGGCACCCGAGACGATCAGGTTGAATTTGGCCTGAACCAGTCCCGACAACAGGAGCAGCATCTGCTCGTCGAGCGAACCGAGGCCGATCATCTCGTGGAGGGTGTACGCCCGGGGGAAGCGGCGGATGGTGAGGGTGGCCCCGGTGAGCGAGAGGGGCGGGATGATGACGTTGACGCGCTCGCCGGACGGCAGTCGGGCGTCGACCATCGGGTTCGACTCGTCGACCCGCCGGTTGACGGTGGACACGATCCGCTCGATGGTCTGCATCAGCTGGTCGTGGGAGGCGAAGCGGAGCGGCAGCAGTTCGACGCGGCCGGCCCGCTCGATGAAGATCTGGTCGGGGCCGTTGACCATGATCTCGGTGATCGAGGCGTCTTCGAGGAGCGGTTCGAGTACGCCGAGCCCGAGGGCCTCGTCGACGACACGACGGATCAGCTGGGCCCGTTCGGCGGTGGAGAGGACGGGCCCCTCGCGGCTGATGATGTGCCCGAGGACGCGCTCCAGACGGGCGCGCCGCTCGGCGGCCGCGAGCGCGGACATCTCGGTGAGGTCGATCTCCTCCAGGAGTTTGGCGCGGAAGGAGGCGACCAGATGGCCGTCCTCCCTGGCCGCCGCGCCGCCCCCGTGGTCCTCGGGGGCGTTGATCCGGGCCCGCAGACTCATGATTCGTGGTCCCTTCTCACTCGTCCTCCTCGTCGGGCAGGGGCATGGTGGCGGTCTTCTCGACGCTGCCGAAGTCGTCCACGAAGGGCACGACGGACGGGATCTTCACTCTGACGGTGACGGTGACCTCGTCGCCCCCCGGGGAGCCGACTACGACGGAAGGGTCGACCCAGCCGCTCACGGCGGCGGTGGCGGCCGTCTGGGCGTCGGGCCCGTCCTCCGCGTCGCTGCTCTCCGCCCGTGCGGCCGCGCGGGCCGCCGTGCCCGCCTGCTGCGCGGCGTACGCGGCGATGCCGAGCTGAAGCCCGGCGAGGCCGACGATCAGCAGGATCGGCAGGAAGCCGAGGTACTCGATGGCGGCCTGGCCGCGGTCGCGCCGCCCCTCTCGCGGGTCTCTCCTCATCGCGTGAGGCCCCTCTCGTCCACGGCCCCCGCCTTGGCGTTCACCGGGAAGAGGCCTCCCAGGCCGGGGACGAGGACCGGAACCTCGACGGAGACCCGGACGTGGACCATGCCGCCGCTCACGTCTCCGCAGCCCCCACCGGAGACACTCCAGGCGCCGCCGATATGGCGTCCGGCGGCCGCCGTCCCGTCGTCGCCGACGGCGCACGCCCGCGCCGCCTCGTCCGCCGCGTTCCCCGCGAGCGTGTACGTGTACCCGACCAGGACGATCTGCCAGAGCAGCGCGAGGGTCAGGAGGATCAGCGGCACCATGCCGAGGAACTCGACCGCCACCTGCCCCCTGTCGTCCCTGCCCGGGCCCTGGTGGATGCGCATGGTTCAGCGCCCTCCGGCGCGGCGTCGCAGCCCCAGCGAGCCCCGGTCGCCCGCCCGTGCGAGCTGTTTGCCGGGCTGTCCGGCCGCCGGCGCCGCGGCCGGTGCCTGGACCAGGCCCAGCTCGCCGGCGAGGGCCCACAGCGCCTGCTTGACCGTCGACTTGGCGTCGAGCTCGTGCAGCCGGCCGGCGTCGACGACCGCCTGGAGCTCCTTGAAGTGGGCGGGGACGGCGACGCCCGCGACCCGGGTGCCGGTGATCTTCTGGACGAGGGGCGGCTGGATCTCGGTGGAGCGGTGGTGCCGGTTGACCAGGGTCACCGTCTCCTCGGCCTTGCGGACCTGGAGCCGTTCCCACATGCGTACGGTCCGCTTGGCCGCCCGGACGGCGACCACGTCCGGCGTGGCGACGAGGACGGCGGTGTCGGCCATCTCGATCGCGGCGGCGTTGGCGCTGTTGAGCTGGGAGCCGCAGTCGACGACGACGACCTCGTGCCGGCCGCGCAGGGCACTGACGATCTGGCGGGCGGCCCGGTCGGTGACCTCCTCGCCGCGCTCGCCCTCCGCCGGGGCGAGGAGCAGGGAGAGGCCGGTCTCGTGGACGTACACGGCGTCCTGGAGGACGCGCGGCGAGATGTCGGCGATGGAGGCGAGGTCGGCCACGGAGCGCCGGAACTGGACGTCCAGGTACGAGGCGATGTCGCCGCTCTGGAGGTCCATGTCGACGAGCGCGACGGTACGCCCGGAGGCGCGGGCCGCGAGGGCCAGGTGGACGGCGGTGACGGTGGCGCCGACACCGCCCTTGGCGCCGCTGACGGTGACGACGGTGCCGCCGGGGCCGGTGACCTGGTCGGCCCCCGCGCCGAGGTGGCGGCGGACGCCGACGGACCACTGGGCGGCGGCCTGGACGCGGCTGGCGAGCTCCTCGTAGCCGAGGGGCAGGGTGACGAGTCCCCGCGCGCCGGAGTCCATGGCGGCGGAGAAGAGGACGGGGCTCGCGTCGGCGGTGATGAGGACGACGCCGACGGCGGGGAAGCGGAGGGCGACCTCGCGGACGAGGTCGAGCGCCGGGACGGGGCCGATCCGCTCGTGCACCAGGACGACCTCGGGAAGCTCGTCGAGCGAGGCGGCGGCGAGCCGCGCGAGGGTGTCGACGAGCTGGGTGGAGTCGGTGACCGGAGGGGCGGGCTCGGCGTCGGGGAGCTGCCCGATGAGCGTGGTGACGGACCGGGCCGCGTCGGGGTCGCCGACGGCCGGCAGGATCCTGGTGGTCATACCGGCCTCACTTGTCCTTGTCGAGCGTGTAGGTGCGGTCGCGCTGGTCGGCGGGGGCGCCGCCGGTGGTGGGGGCGACCAGGGCGAGGCGTACGTGCTCGGCGAACGACTCGGCGTACGCGACGCGCTGGGCGTCGAGGGTGGAGAGGGCGAAGGAGATCGGCACGGCCTCGTTGGCGCGTGCGGAGCCCTGGGAGCTGTCCCTGATGGGGGTGAGCTTGCCGACGTCGAGGACGCGGGCGCCGGCGACGATCATGCGGGACTGGGCGGCCTCGCCCTTCTTGTCGCCCGCGAAGGTGGCGTAGATGTTGACGGTGGCGCCCGCGGTGATCTTCCCCGCGACACCGGTGGCGGCGTCGATCATGATCGCGATCTCCTGCTGGCCCGGCTGGAGTTCGGGCTGCTCGACGATCATGTCGGACTGGAGGAGCGAGCCGGCCTTGAGCTGGGTGACGGCGATCCGGCCCTCGATCTGGCGGAGGTCGGTGACGGCGGTCTTCGAGAGCCAGCGCTCCGGCATGGTGATCTTCTCGAACTGGTTCGCCCTCAGGGGGGTGTACGGGGCCACGTTCGCCTTGATCCGGTACGCGGTGGTCTCCGGGCCGACCTTGGAGTTCACGTCGCTGATGACGGCGAGCACACCGGCGAAGGCGCCGATCGCGCACAGGACGGACAGCAGCAGCAGGATCACGCCGCGGCGCTGGCGGGAGTTCATGGCCGTACTACCTCGATCGGAGACATGGGTCCGGGGCGGACGGGAGCGGACGGTCGGGGGCG
>NZ_LIPQ01000080.1 GCF_001418135.1 Streptomyces aureus | reverse complement strand
CCTGCAGGCCCTGGCCCTGGAAATCGCAAGCGACACCTGATGCACGGCGGGGCCCACCCGGAGGCGAACGGTGACACCTAGGGCTCGCCTTCGTGGCCCCGCCGTGCATCAGGTGTCGCTTGCGATTTCCAGGGCCAGGGGGGTGGGGGAGAGGCTGGAGGTCTCCTCGCCGGGCTCGAGGAGGGTGTCCGCGGCGCCGACGACGAGAGGATCGGGTTCCCCCACGGCCTCGGGGTCCTTGCTCGTGTAGTCGATGCCCCGGAGGAGGCTGCGCATGGCCTCCAGCCGCCCGCGGCGCTTGTCGTTGCTCTTGACGACCGTCCAGGGAGCGTGCGCGGTGTCCGTGGCCCTGAACATGTCGACCTTGGCGGTTGTGTAGTCGTCCCAGCGGTCCAGCGACGCCAGATCGGTGGGGGAGAGCTTCCACTGCCGCACAGGGTCGACCTGTCGGATGGCGAACCTGGTGCGCTGCTCGGACCGCGACACCGAGAACCAGAATTTGACCAGGTGGATGCCGTCGTCGACCAGCATGCGCTCGAACACCGGGCACTGGCGAAGGAACCGCGCGTACTCGTCGTCCGAGCAGAACCCCATGACGCGCTCGACACCTGCCCGGTTGTACCAGGAGCGGTCGAAGAAGACGATCTCGCCGGGGCCGGGGAGGTGGGCGACGTAGCGCTGGAAATACCATTGCCCGGCTTCCCGCTCCGTCGGCTTGTCCAGGGCGACGATCCGGGCGCCCCGAGGGTTCAGACGCTCGGTGAACCGCTGGATGGTGCCGCCCTTGCCGGCGGCGTCGCGCCCCTCGCACACGACGACCAACCGCGCGCCGGTGTCCTTGGCCCACCGCTGCAGCTTCAGCAACTCGATCTGCAGGATCCGCTTGGCCCGCTCGTACTCGTCCCGCCGCAGCTTGCGGTCGTAGGGGTAGTTCTCCCGCCAGGTACGGATCGGGGCACCCTCGGCGCTGAGGAGAACGGGCTGCTCGGGGTTGGTTTCGTCCACGCTCAGGCCGTTGAGCAGATCGGCCCGCTCCCCGTCCTGGTCGCCGGCGCCGCTGATTCCCGTCACACCATTCACCTCACTGTCGTGTCGTCGGCTGCGGGCCCGTCCCTGTCGCCAGGACCGGACGCCTCCGCAGTGCTTCTGCCCCGATCATGAAGGACCGTCGCCCGAAGGGGCGGTGTTCGCCGACTCTCCGCCGCGAGTCGACCCGGATATTGGACGCAAGGGCGCTGCGGCACCGGAAAGGGACGCGCCTGCGACCACCGGCGTGGTCGGCTCGTGCCCCGGACGGATCGCGAGCCGGGGCGTGAACGGGTGGTCTGCCGGTGACGGGGTAGGCGCGTAAGCGGACGGCGCTCGTCCCCGGGCTTTCGGGCCGCGGGACGGCGGTTGCGTCCCTGGGCCGGCACCGCACGTGCCGGGGGTGCCGATCGGTGCAGGAGGGAGGCGTATCGCATGGTGCTGCTGAACGTCCTCCCGGGCCGGGGCGTCCGGACGAGCGCGTGGACGGATCAGGTCACCCGAACGAACCATCGGCAGCGTCAAGGTCGATGTCGGCGAGATCAAGGAGAGGGCACACCGATGAGTCATCAGCCGCGAGGCGACAAATCAGCGCCGACACCCGAGGAACTGCGCAATATGGTCACGCACACCCGTGAGAGGCTCGGACAGACCATGGAAGCGCTGGCCGCCAAGGCCGACGTCAAGGCCCAGGCCATGGAGAAGGCGGACGATCTCAGGACGCATGCCGCCACGAAGGCCGCCGCCCTCACCGGTCACCTCCGCGAGACGGCGGAGCACGCCGCCCAGCTCGCGAAGGACAAGACCCCCGACCCGGCTGTGGACAAGGCGACTCACGCCGTGGCGCAGCTGCGCAGCACGGCCGCGCGTGCGGGGGAGCTCGCCACCGAGCGGACACCGGACCGAGTCGCCGAAAAGGTCGGTCAGGGGGCGGCCGCGGCGCGGGCCCACCGGACCCCCCTGCTCGTGGGGGCCGCCGCGCTCGGCGTTCTCCTGCTCGTGCGTTGGAGCCGGAGGCACCGATGAAGACCGCCAAACTTGCTTACCGTCCAGTAGGCCTGGTGTTCGGTTTCGCCGGCGGCCTCTTGGCCCGCGCCGCCTTCAACCAGATGTGGAAGTGGGCCGGGCACGAGGACGACGCCCCGGGCGCGATGGACGAGGAACGCACGTGGCGGGAGATCCTGCTCGCCGCAGCCCTGCAGGGAGCGATCTTCGCCGTCGTCAAGGCTGCGGTCGACCGCGCCGGAGCCACCTCGGTCCGGCGCCTGACGGGAACCTGGCCGAGCTGAGGCCCCGGTGCCGCCGTTCGACCCGACGGCGGCAGTGATCTTGCAGCTCATCGGCGAGCGGCGAGCGGCGGGCACGCGCACGGCATGCGCGTGCCCATCACTGCTACCGGACGGCGCTGCGGTCGGCCGCCGAGAGATGGTCCGGCGTCCGAGCGGCGCGAGCCGCCCGGAAATCGCCACCAGAGGAAGGTGAGCCTGTATGAACACCCAGAAGGAGCCAGATCGGACGGGCCGGCGCGATGAGACGGACACGCGCTACGAGCCGGACGAGCCCGACGAGGCGGACCAGCCACTGCCTCGCGACCCGCAGAACCAGCGGGCGGAGCAGGGCGAGGATCCTCTGGCAATACCCGTACCGGACTGGCCCGACTCCGCGGCGCCCGAGACCGACGTGGCGGGAACCGGACGCCGGGGCGGCGCCGACGAGGCGGAGCACGAGAATGCCGACGTCGACGAACCAGTGGACTGACGCGATCGCCCGCCTTCCCGCTCCCGGGCCTCAGGCATCAGGCGTCACTCTCGACTCCGAGCACGGCAGCATCGCAGGCCTGTGAAGGTACGACCGACCGGAAGCAGGGCGCTGCCGGCGTGTCCTGGCAGCATGCATCCATGACCGATGGGAATTTCGGCGATGTCATCGTGCGCCGTGCGCATGAGTCGGAGTCGGACGAGCTGATCGTGATCGACGCCGTGGCAGCCGAAGGCGACGCGGGACGGCGGGCGAGCATCAGAAGGTGGTGCCGAGAGGGCTCGGCCGTTGTGGCGGAGGGCGCGTCCGGGCTGCTCGGCTACTGCGTGGTGGAGTACACGTTCTTCGATCAGGGATTCGTCACGATGGTGATGGTTGCCCCGTCGGCCCGCGGCAGGGGTGTCGGGTACCGGTTGCTGGAGTCCGCCGCTTTCTCGTGCACGACTTCGAAGTTGTTCACCTCGACCAACGTCTCCAACCAGCCGATGCAGCGTTTGCTCCAGCGGGCCGGATGGAGCCCGATGGGGCTGCTGCACGGTCTGGACGAGGGCGATCCCGAGCTGTTCTACCTCTGCCACACGCCGGTCAGGGATTGACCCTCGCGGTGAGGGGATCGGCTACGGTGCCGACAGGCCGGCGGGCGGCGCGGTCGCCCCACCATCGCGCCGAGACAGGGCGCGCCCCGGCCCTCAGCTGTCGGCCTTTCAACCGGAGTTCATCGAAAAAGCAGCGCGTGGCACCAGAGTCCCTGTGGTCGGCCTCGCGTAGCCAGGTCGCCGTGCCCTCCCGGCCCGTGCGAGCGCAGGAGCCCGGCACTACGGGGAGGCCGCCCGCCGTGTTGTAAAAGGAAACCGCATGTCGCAGTCGCACGAGCCCTGGTACACACACCGCCCGCCGCCTTGGCCCGTACCCGACAATCCGTACGCGCCCGAGGGGTACGGCCCGCCACCGCCTCGCCCACCTCGTCGCCGTTGGCCGCTGGTCGCCGCGGTCCTCGCGCTGCTGCTGCTCCTCGGTGCCGGCACGTACGTCCTCGGCGAGCGCTCCGGAGCGGACCGCGCCCGGACGGGCCACGCCGGAGCGCAGAGCGGCGCCCCGTCGGCCACGACGCCGCCGAAGGCGAGCGCCCGCCCCACCCCGTCGCCCTCCCGCATCCCCACCACCGCGGAGATCGCGCGCCAGCGCCGGGCCGGCGAGGCCCGTGCCTGGATCGTCGACGACCGCACCGACCTGCCCCGTCGGAACATCCCGACCGAGGACCTCTGGATCGTCGGCGGCACCGCCGTCCAGGCGATCTACAAGAGGGTCGTCGCCCACCGGCTCAGCGACGGCGCCCAGTTGTGGAGCGTCGACCTCCCGACCCCCGTCTGCGAGACCCCGGTCAACGCGACCCCCGACGGCAAGGTCGTCATCGTCCTGCAGAACGTCGAGGCCTGGACCGGCGCCCGGTGCAACCAGCTCCGGATGATCGACCTGCGCGCAGGCAGGGCAGGCTGGCACAAACAGCTGACCGAGACCGGCGCGGGGGACGGCACGATCACCGTGGACAGCGCGATCAGCGGGGGCACCTTCGCGATCGTGCAGAGCATGAAGGCCTCCGCGTACAAGGTCGCCGACGGGAGGAAGCTGTACGACATCCCCATGGAGAACCCCGGGAAGTGCTACCCCGGCAGAGTGGCGGGCGGCAGCCGGCTCCTGGTGCTCGCCGACTGCGCGATCACCGCGCTCGAAAAGGCGTACGACCAGGTCCGGGAGATCGACCCGGCCACGGGCAAGGTCCGCTGGCGCCACCGGACGGAGCCGGGCCGGAGGATCGGCCAAGTGCTGTCCGTCGCACCGGCCGTGATCACCACCGCGCACCGGGAGACCCATGCCGACGACTGGCGGGTCGTCGCCCTGGGTCCCGACGGCAAGGTCCGCAGCACCATCGACCCCCGGCCGAAGGGGTTCAAGCACTGCGGAGACTCCCTCGACACCAGTGGCGACGCCCAGGCGTGCCGGGAGGCCGTCGTGGGCGAAGGTCTCGTGCTGCTGGGTGGCACCGACCGCGTCGGAGCCTACGACCTCGCCACCGGGAAACTGGTCTGGGGAGTGAAGGCAGGTGGGACCTCGTACGGCTATTTCCCCCTGCGCGTCGGACCGGGAAGGACGGGGCTCGTCTACCGGGTCGGTACCTACAGCGAAGCCGGGCGCGTCTTCCGGGTCGGTCCAGGGGGCGTGGACACGGTCAAGGACGTGCTGAGGCTCCCCGCCTCCACCGCGAGGGTCGAGTTCGGGATGGCGGTCGTCGGCGAAAATGCCTACGTGGGCGACCGGCTCGTGATCACGCCTGCCGGTCTGAGCGGCAACGACGCCCAGCACGAGCCCCGCATGCTCTCCTTCGCCCCCTGACACGGACGCGGTCGGCTTCGACGAGCGCGCCGACGTCGTCGACGACCCGCGGAGGCGGTTGATCTCTCGGACCGGGCTTCGAGCGGTTCGGAGTGACGGTCTCACCTGGCCGCACGGTGGCCTGGCTCGACGAGGAGTCGGGCTGCATACCTGGATCGGGCCGACTTCCCCGACCGGCCGCACCCCTCCTACCTCCGGGCCTCAGAACTGCCATGTGGCCTCGTGCGGTCTCGCTGTGCCTGCCGGAAGGATCCACGGGTCTGGCCGACGACCGGTCACTGCTTGCTTCGCGGCACGTCGCCTCTGGGAGTCGCCAGGTCAGCGGGCTGGCCGGTGGGCCGCCGGACGGTGCCCGTGGCTTCCAGTCCCTCACGTGCCATCCCGTGTTCGCGGGCATGGTCACCGGCTCCGGGCAGAGCCAGAGCGGCCCGGAACTCCCGCTGTGCGTCGGCGTGACGGCCCATCGCCGCATAGGTCCTGCCCAGCCGGATACGAACTCCCATCTCCAACCATGTGCTTGTGTGCGGGGTGAGTGCAGACAGCGCCTCGTGGTGAAGGTCCACAGCCGAGCGCAGGTCGCCTCGGGTGTGCTCCGCGGCAGCCAGCCGCGACAGGGTCGCCGCGCGCAGCGGCGGGTTCTCGACCTCACCGGCCAGTCCCGCGGCCCGCCTCAGCAGGTCCGTGGCCACCTCGTACCGGCCGAGCGCCAGCTCGATCTCGGCCACGAAGCACAGGGTGCTGCTGATCGTCCTGGGCCGGCCGTTCTTCTCCGCGAGTGCCAGGGCGGTGTTGTAGTGCCAGAGCGCCTCTTCGTACCGTCCCAGCCGGTGATGGATGGAGCCGATGTTGCAGTGGGACACCCCCGTCAGCCAGTCGTCGGCGAGGCCGGAGGCCAGCCCTACTGCCCGGTCCAGGCCGGAAAGTGCCTCTTCGACGTCTCCCAGCTGCCCCAGCACGACGCCCGTCCCGGCGATGGCGCGGGCCTCCTCTCGGACGTCGCCCCCCGCCCGGCTGTAGTGCAGCGCCTCGGCGAACCATGCTCCTGCCTCCCGGAACCGTCCCTGGTAGACATCGAGGACACCCATGCAGTTGCGCAGTGCCGCCGGCATCCGCCGATCGGTGGCGGCGTCCGCGCACGCCAGAGCGAGTTCAAGGGCAGTCCGGCACTCGTGGTGGTGACCGTGTCCGGCCAGGTGGTCGACGAGGGCCTCTGCCAGCAGACACGCGTGGTCGGCGTGGCCGCCGGCGGCCGCGAAGGCCACGACATCGACGAGCTCGCCACCCATCGAGGTCAGCCACGCCGACGCCTCCCGCCACCCGGCGAAGGGCGAACAGGCAGTGGTCGGGCCGGGGCCGGCCGAACCGGTGGTGAGTGCGGGAAAGCTGCCGGGCCCCCAGTCGCTGGCCATGCGGCCCGCCGCGATGTGGAGGCGCAGAACGGCGTCGCGGTCTGCGGCAGCTTCTTCGGGGGCCTCGCCGGCCAGGCGCCGCGCATGCGCCTTGACGAGATCGTGCAGCCGGTATCGGCCAGGATGCGGCTGCTGCAGCAAGCTGGCGTCGACCAGGTCCTCCAGGACGTTCTCCGCCTCCTCACAGGCGCCGCCCAGCATGGCGGCGAGCGTGAGCCGGTCGAAGCGGGCGGTGGGATTCGTACCCAACGCGCGAAAGCCACGCTGCAGTTCCGGTCCGAGCTGGTCGTACGAGACGCGGAATGCGGCCTCCACGCTGCGATCCCCGGCCCGCAGCTCCGCGAGGCCGTGCGCGTCGTCGGACATCCGGCGGGCGAGAAAGGCCAGAGTCCAGGACGGGCGGCTCTGTAGCCTGGCACTCGCGATCCGCAGTGCCAGGGGCAGGCCGCCACACCTACGGGCCAGCTCACGCGCCGCCTCAGGCTCCCCGTCGGCCCGCAACTCCCCGACGAGCTCGCGGAGCAGGCCGACGGCAGCGCTCGGACCCAGCGGCTCCACCGTGAGCCGCAGGTCGGCGTCGAGGCCGGTCAGACGCTGACGGCCGACGACCAGGACCCGACTGCCCGGCCCGGCCGGCAGCAGCGGACGCACCTGCTCGGCGCCGCGTGCGTTGTCCACGACCAGCAGCAGCCGGAGGCCGCTCGTGGCGGCGCGCCAGGCTGTGACGAGATCTGCCAGCTTGTCCGTCGCATCGCCGGCGTCGTCGGGTCCGTGGGGCCCGTTCGCAAGGTCCGGGAGTGCGTCGTCCTCGCCGCGAACCGCACGGAGCATCCGGCGCAGGGCCCGTTGCGGGGTGACGTCCTCGTGCGCGGCGCCGTGTGTGTGCAGATCGACGAAGAGACAACCGTCGGGGTGGGCGTCGCCGAGCGTCCAGGCGGCCCGCACCACCAAGGCGGTCTTGCCCACGCCCGCCGTGCCATCGACCGTCATCACGGAGACCGCGTCCGGCGACACGGGGGCGGTGAGGAGGGCGAGCTCCTTGTCGCGCCCGACCATGCAGGCGATGTCGCCGGGAAGGTCGTTGCGACGGCGCCGAGGACGACCCCGGCCGGAGACGTCAGCGCGATCGGACCCGGCGGGATCGCGAGGCCGGTCGGTTCCGTCGGGGAGGCCGTCTCGGCCACCGGAGGCCGAGCGCCCGGGCGAGGGCGCATGGAGCCCGGTTCGCCCGGGGTCGAAGGCGGCGGCTGAGGGCCGGCGGCCGGTCCGGCCGAGCAACACTAGATCGTCCCGGCGCAGAACGGCCTGGTGCACACGGCGCAGCTCCTCGCCGGGTTCCACGCCCAGCTCGTCGACGAGCAGGCGGCGCGTCTCGGAGTAGACGGAGAGCGCCTCGGCCTGGCGGTCGCTGCCGTACAGGGCACGCATGCGCAGCGCGGCGAGCGGCTCATCGTGCGGCTGTGAGAGAGGCGTCGACAGGAGGGTGTCCAAGGCAGCCGAGTAGTCACCGAGCAACACCAGACACTCCGCCCGGTCCTGGAGCAGCGAGCGCCGTTGCTGGTCCAGACGTTGCCGCTCGGCAGCAGCGAGGGGGCCTGGCAGACCGGTCAGCGGCTCCCCACGGAACAGGTCGAGGGCCCTGCTGCCATGAGCGAGTGCGGCATCCAGCTCGCCGGCGGCCTTCGCCCGTTGGGCTCTTCCAGCCTCCCTGGCGAGCTCGGCGGTGTCGGTCCGGACCCCGCTGGGCGTGAGGCGATAGCCGCCCCGCCGCCCATGGACAACCGACCGACCCTCTGCAGTGCCCGGCTCGTCCAGAGTCTTCCGCAGCGCGTAGACATAGCTCGGCAGGACCCGGTGCCCGGTGCCCGGGGGACTGGCCCCCCAGACATCGTCCAGGAGCTGCTGGTAGGTCACGAAGTCGGGCGAGCGCAGGACCAGGGCGGCGAGCACCGCCTGCCGTCGCGCCGGGCCCAGCACCAGCGCCGCGTCGCCGCGACGGGCCCGGACCGACCCGAGCAGATCGATCTGCAGATCACCCCGGGCACCGGCAGTACCCCTACCCGATGAATTAACGCTCACGCCGAATCCCCATGCCCCCGTGCGTCCATTGCCTGCCCGCCGCAGGAACCCCATTGCTTCAACAGGACTTCATCAGAAAAGCAGCGTGCCACGACAGAGTCTGTCAGGCCCGTGAGAGCGCTGGAGTCAGGGGCCGCACCTTTATCGCCCGGCACGTATGAGCAGTGACCGACCCGACGGTTCCGGCGTCAAGTGCCGCGCCGGACCGGCGAAGAGACGAGGGGCTTCGGGCATGGACGAACACGACCAGGAGCAGCGGCCCCAGTCGGGAGCAGGGACGAACACCCCTGATCCAGGCGCCGGCGAAAATGGGTCAGTTGATGCTCTGACGCCTCCTGTATGCGACGTCATAGCGCGCATCGTCGATGCTGTGCGCGCCGGTGACGACGCCCACACCGACCGCCTCCTGGCCCGTTTCGTCCGAGTCGCAACCCCTGATTCCCTGTACGAATTGCGTCAACAGCTCGACCACGGCGTGAGATCGCAAGAGGAGGCGCTTGGCGTGGCCGATGTTCCGCTCATGCCCTGGTAGGCACCTCGCCGGGTCGCTGCGGTCTCCTCCGGTACTGCGGAGACCTTTCGAGGCGATGTGATTCATGTCATCCCGCTCTCCGCTGCATTCAAGCAAGCCTCTTTACGAGAGCGGCTTTTACAACGGACCAAGGAGATTCCCATGGTTATGTCGTTACTCACTCGCAAGGCAGGAGCGGCCCTGGCCGTGGCGGTCGCACTCACGGTCACGGCTGCCGGGCCGGTCCACAGTGCGCCGACCCGGACTGCCGACCAGGTGATGCAGGATGGACTCAACGCGGCAGTCGCTGCCGGGTACCCGGGTGCCACGGCGCTGCTCCGCAAGGACGGAGCGAGCCGGTACCTGACAGCGGGTGTCGGCGACCGGGTCACCCGGACGCACACCGACCCGAAGGCGCAGGTGCGCATCGGGAGCAACACCAAGCCGTTCATCGGCGCCGTCACCATGATGTTGGCCGATCAGGGCGCGCTGTCGCTCGACGACACCGTGGACCGGTGGCTGCCGGGCGTGGTGACCGGGAACGGCAACGACGGCAAGAAGATCAAGATCCGCCAGCTGCTGAACCACACCTCAGGCGTGCCCGAATACCTCGACAGGGTGACCGCGGACGCGTACAACAACCCGAACAAGCCTTTTCCGGCCGCGCAGTTGGTGCAGCTGGCCATGCAGCGAGCACCGCTGTTCGCACCGGGCACGAGCGTCAAGTACAGCAACACCAACTTCATCCTGCTCGGGATGGTCATCAAGTCGGTGACGGGCAACGAACCGGCCGTAGAGGTGCAGACCCGCCTCATCGACCGGCTGGGCCTCACCGGCACGAGTTACCCCACGTCGGATCCGAAGCTGTACGGCAACCACGTCCGGGGGTACGCCGTGCCCCTCTACTACTGGGGCGAGCGCCCCTACGTCGACGTCACCACCCTGAACGTCCAGTTCTCCGGTGCGGCGGGCGCGATGGTGTCCACCCTGGACGACCTGGCGGCCCTCCACCGAGCGCTGCTCGACGGCACCCTGCTCTCCGCGGCGATGACGGATCAGCTCAAGACCCTCGTCCCCTACCCCGACCAGCCCAACCTGTCCTTCGGGCTCGCCCACGAAGTGGTCGACGGCCCGGGCGACTGCGGCAAGGTCTGGACGAAGGGCGGCGCCATCTACGGCTACTACACCGCCACCCTCACCCGTGAGGACGGCACCCAGGCCGCCGTGGCCACCAACCAGTACAACATGGCCGGCCCTGCGGGGGCCGGGGTGGCGAACCTGACCAACGCTGCCATCGACGCCCTCTGCACCCTCTGAGGGCCTTCCCGCACGCTTTGGCCCGCATGGGCCCCGGCCTTTCGAAACGGCCCGTCGAAGCACCTCGCTCGACGGGCCGTCTCGCGTCATGCGAAGGCCCAGGTGGTGGTTGACGCGGGCTTCCCGTTCGAGGTCGCTCGTCGTGCCGATGAGAGCGCGAGCCCGTTCCAGGACGGCCGCGGCCTCTTCGTGCCGCCGGAGGCTGCTCGTGGCAGGCCGCCAGGTCTCGGACCGGGGCTGCTGCGGCAGTCGGGCGGTGATGAGGCGGCGCAGGCCCGCGTCGGCGCGGGCGCGGCAGTCGAGCCGGCACAGCGCGGCCCCGAAGCCGCGCGGCTACGGGGCGGGGTGTAGCGGAGGACTGTTGTCTCGCAGAGGCCGTCGGCGTGCACCTTCAGCGCGATCGCCACCGGCTTCGACGAACTCGCCGCCCGCTACAGAGCCGGAGTCCACCTTGCCGCACGCACTCTCTGGCTCCGCGAACCCCTCCGAGATCCTTTGCCGGACAGGACCTAGCGACGCCAGGCCCTGCGCGCTCCGCGGGACGCCCCGCTCGGGTCAGCCGGATCGAGGGTGAGTTCCCACTGGTGCCTGCTCTTGTCGATGGTGACCAGGAGGGGTCCGCTGGGCAGTGCGACCTTCTCCCGTACCCGGCGACCGTTCCACTCGTACACGAGCCGCTTGGCAGGGCGCCTCAGGTCACTGGGGGAGTCACCCCAGTGGTAATGCATCTGGAACCAGCCCTTGTGCGGGTCCTCCGCCCGCACCTTCAACTCGGCCGCGGGGCCGGTGTGGACGAAGACCTCCCGGCCGCTGCCCGCGATGGTGCCGAAGTCCAGCGGCAGAGCCGCCGACAGGGGCAGGACCGTGAGCTGCCACGCCCCGGAGTTGCGTACCTTCAGAGTGAGCGGCCCGCCCTTGCGGTTGGGCACCATCAGGGTACGGCTGTAGTGATCAGGCAGGTCGGACAGGAAGACGTCGTCCTCGCGGCCGGGAATCTTGACGGAGATGAAGTTGTACTCCTCCGTCCGTGCCTCCAGGATCACCGGCTCCCCGTTGGGCGGAAACGGCAGGTCCACAGTGACCGTCTTCGCCCCCTTGCCGCGATAGACGCGCGGCTCGAACGCGAAGAAGTCGGCCGCCCAGGACAGGGGCTCGAAGGACGTGCCGCCTGGGGGCGTCCCGGCAGCGTACGCGGGCGCGAACCCGGCGGGCGCAGAAACAGGCGACACGGGTGAGGTGGGGTACGTCGCGGAATCACTCAACGGGCCGGGCCCGAACGACACCTGGTCCGCCCTGTACACATCCGGCCCCGGCGCCGACGGCGCCCCGGGAGTGACCACGCCCGAGTCCGTCTTGCCCACCCCGGCGAGGGGCACCGGGCCGGGCCCGGAAGGCACAGCCGGAGACGCCGAGGGGACCCCCGGC
>NZ_LIPQ01000008.1 GCF_001418135.1 Streptomyces aureus | reverse complement strand
CTCGCCGGTGCCGGGCGCGACCCAGGCCTCGCCCTCGGTCACGCACATCACGCAGATCGGGGCGGCGTCCTCGATGCGCACCGACCACGGCGGCTCCATGACCATGCGGAGCAGGAAGGCGCCCCTGGCGCGGGGGCCGTCGAGGAGTCCGGCGAGTGCGTCCATGGGTCAACAGGGTAGGCGGGCCGGTGAGACGGAGACGTAGGGGTGTGAGACGGGGAAGCATGGGCGGCGGGCGCCGTGGGCGGGAGTCTTGACCCATGACGAAGCAGACGAGGAACACGCGGAACGAACAGCACGCGACCGAGCCGGGCGTGAACGAGCAGGGCCCGACCGTCCTGGTGACGAGCGCGACCGGCAAGACCGNNCGAGCGGCTCACGGCGCGCGGGGTGACCGTCCGCGCCGGGTCCCGTTCCGGCTCGACGCCCTTCGACTGGGAGGCCCCGGAGACCTGGGGGCCGGCGCTGCGGGGCGCGGACGCCGCGTACGTGGCCTACTACCCGGATCTCGCCGCGCCGGGCGGGGTCGAGGCGATGGAGACCTTCGGCCGGCTGGCCGCGGAGCACGGCGTGCGGCGGCTGACGGTGCTGTCCGGGCGCGGGGAGCCGGAGGCGGTCGTGGCGGAGGAGGCCCTGCGCGCGGCGGCCGTCGGGGTGGAACTGACCGTCGTACGGGCCTCGTTCTTCGCGCAGAACTTCTCCGAGGGGCTGCTCGCGGAGGGGGTCGCGGAGGGCGTGGTCGTCTTCCCGGCGGGTGACACGGCGGAGCCGTTCATCGATGTGGACGACCTCGCGGACGTGGTCGTCGAGACCCTGACGACGGACGGTCACGCGGGACGCGTGCACGAGCTGACGGGGCCCCGTCCGATCGGGTTCGCGGAGGTGGCGGCGGAGATCTCGCGCGCCTCGGGGCGCCCGGTGGCCTACCGGCCCGCGTCCCGGTCCGAGTACGCCTCGATGCTCACCGGGTTCGGTCTTCCGGCCCCGGAGGCCGGATGGCTCGCGGCCCTGTTCGCGACCCTCCTCGACGGCCACAACGCCTCGGTGACGGACGGCGTGAAGCGGGTCCTCGGACGTGAACCGCGCTCGTTCGGCGCGTTCGCGGACGCGACCTGGGCCGGCGGCGAGGAGGCCTGAGCCCGGGTCACCCGGGTGCCGGCTCAGTCCTGCCGGACGAAGCGGGCGAGGCGGTACCGGGGATCCGCACGGGGACGGTCCTGGTCCGGGAGGGCGGCGAGGGCGGTGGCGAGCGTCTCGACGGCCGCCGCGTCGTCGGGGAACCAAGAGGCGAAGTACCCGGCGCGCAGCTTGCGTACGGTGTCGCGCGGGGTGGCGCCCTGGCCGTGTCCCGTGAAGTGGGTGCCGGGGGTGGGTGCGAGGCCGTGGTCGGCGGCGCACCGGGTGACGAGGTCGGCCCGGTCCGAGGCGGCCCCGGCCGAGCGGTACGGGCGGAGGATCGCGTCGATGTCGCTGCCGACGTCGTGGGCCGCGTCCTTGTCGACGGTGGCGATCAGGACGCCGCCGGGGCGCAGGACGCGGGCGGCCCCGGCGACGATCTCCGCCGTGAAGGGGACGAGGTGCAGCAGCCAGACGGCACTGACCGCGTCCAGGGAGGCGTCGGGGAACGGCAGCCGCCGGGCGTCGGCGCGGACGACCCGGCCGGGTGCGCGTCCGTCGGCGACCCGCAGCATGGCGTGGGCGGCGTCCGCCCCGTAGACGCGCAGTCCCGGCCGGGTGAGCCGTTCGGTGACGAGGCCGGTGCCGCAGGCCAGGTCGAGCAGGGTCCGGGCGCCGGGCGGCACGAGGCTCAGGACGGCCTCGGCCGCGGCGCCGGCCCGGGGTACCCCGCCCCGGGTCCGGTCGTAGTGCGCCGCTTCGGTCTCGTAGTCGAGCAGGGTCTCCGCCATGCCGGCGATCGTACGAGAGGAGCGACCGTACGAAGCGGGAGGCGGGTGACCGTTCGAAGGGCGGCAGGCGGGTGACCGCACGTCAGGCGGCGCCGTGGCCCGGGGCGATCCCCTCCACCCGCTCGGCGAGCCCGAAGTCCTTCTCGGTGACGGCGCCCCCGGCGGAGTGGGTGTTCACGGACAGGGCGACGGTGTTGTAGCCGAGGGTCAGATCCGAGTGGTGGTCGAGCTCCTGCTGGATCCTGGCCACATGGACGACGAACGCGGTCGCCGCGAAGTGGTCGCCGAGCCGGTACTCGCGGGTGAGCCGGTCGTCCTCGACGGACCAGCCGGGGAGCTCCCGCAGTCGGTCCTCGATCTCCTTCTGCGACAGCGGCTGTGTGGGCACGGCGGTGCTCCCTCCGGTCGGGTGGCGCGGGTGACGGACAAGGTCCCCGGGGGAAACTACCCGGGTCCCCCTCTGGGATACCGTCTGGCCATGACAACGGTCGTGAGCGACACGGGAGTGGGCCCCCTGCTGCGCGGTTGGCGTGAGCAGAGGCGGCTGAGCCAGCTGGAACTGGCGCTGCGCGCGGACTCCTCGGCGCGGCACATCTCGTTCGTGGAGACGGGCCGCTCCCGGCCGAGCGAGGAGATGATCCTGAGGCTGGCCGAGCACCTGGAGGTGCCGGTCCGCGAGCGGAACGCGCTACTGCTGGCCGCCGGGTACGCGCCCCGGTACGCGGAGTCGCCGCTCGACGCCCCGCGCCTGGAGGCGCTGCGGGCGGGCATCGAGCAGCTGCTGCGGGGGTACGAGCCGTATCCGGCGCTCGTGGTGGACGGTTCGTACACGGTGGTGGCGGCGAACCGGGGCATCGGGCTGCTGCTGGACGGTCTGCCGGAGCATCTGCTGACGCCGCCGCTGAACGCGATGCGGATCACCCTGCACCCGGAGGGACTCGCGCCCCGGATCCGGAACCTGCCGGAGTGGCGCGGGCATCTGCTGCACCAGATGGAGCGTCAGATCGGGCTGGCCCGTTCGGAGTCGCTGCGGGGGCTGTACGCGGAGGTGAGGGCGTATCCGCCGCCGGCGGGCGCGGTCGACGGGGACGGGCCCGGCGCCCCGGGTCCCGGGGACGTGTACCCGTACTTCGCGCTGCCGTTGCGGATCGAGCACGACGGGCGGGTGCTGTCGTTCGTGTCGTCGATCTCGACGTTCAACACCCCGCTGGACGTGACGGTCGCCGAGCTGGCCATCGAGACGTTCCTCCCGGCCGACCCGGCGACGGTCGATTACCTCCAGTCCCTGCCGCCGTTCAGCGGCTAGCGGCGACGGCCCGCAACGCCGCCCACTGGGCGAGGGCGAAGCCGCCGACGGTGGCCGCCTGCAGGGGGGTCCACACGAGGCCGGCGGTGGTCGGCTCCAGCCAGGCGACGAGGGCGACGATGCTGAGGACGGCCCAGACCGCGTTGATGTCGACGACGAGCTTCACGCCCAGCGCCGGGGGCTGCGGGCGGCTCGCGAGCCAGGCGACGCCGGCGGCGTACACGGCGAGCAGGACGCCCAGTTCGAGCAGGAGGCCCGCGTCGACGCCGAGGAACTCCCCGAGCGGGCCGGAGGCGACGGCGTAGGCGATCCCGTTCGCCCCGGTGACGACGGCGTCGAGGGCGAGGAAGCGGCGCACCGCGGACTGCGGTCGGGTGGTGCGGGCGAGACCGGCGAGCAGGGCCTGGGACATGGCGGATCACCCTCCATGGGGGACGTTCGTGCTGGTGGTGGGTCCGGAGCCCGAGCGGAGTGCGCCGCCCGGGTTCCGGTGTCCACGAGCATGCCGGGCGGCTCGGCTCGGGTCGATTACGTGGGAGGTAATGCGGCCCCGCCCCTGGTCGCCGGCATGTCAGAACGTCTGCGTCAGGGCGTTCCGGTCCGCTTCGCTCAGGTGTGCCGAGTTGGCCGCGCGCACCTCGTTGACGAACCGCTCCGCCTTGGTGGCGAATTCCTGGATGCTGCCTGCCTTGCCGCCCCAGCGGAACTCCATCGGGACGCCCTGCTGGCCGTGGACGGCGCCGGCCATCCGGGGTGACGGCGCGTCGGGCCGGGCGAGGGGCCTGCCGGGCGCGACGGTCCGGAAGCCCGTGTCGCCGCGGAAGAGGGCGCCGAGCAGTTGCCTGGTGCCCGCCATCGGGTCGGCCGCGTTTCCGTGGATCGGTTCGCGGCTCTCGGAGGTGCCCATTCCCACGCCGTAGGCCTGTGTCCAGTAGGCGGGGCTGGTCTGCGGCACGAAGGTGTGGAACCAGTGCGTGATGAGGTCGAGCAGGGCCGGGGGTGCGGTGACGGCCTGGGCGTCACCCAGCGCCGAGCCGTGCACCTGGGCGAGGTCGCCCAGCTTCACCAGGAGCGGGACCGCGTTCTTCGCCGTGCTGGTGGCGCCGAACAGCTGGGTCTGGTTCATCGCGTTTCCGATGACGTACGAGAGGCCGAGACTCAGCAGTCCGTGGATCTGCCGTCGCGGGATCTCCGCCGCTCCGCCGAGCTGTTGCTGGAAGGCGTGATCGTTGAAGAGCGCGTTGATGGACTGGGGTACGGCCGCCGCTGCCTCCCCGCGTGCGCGCAGGGCGTCCACCGCGCCGGGGGCGTTCGCCTCCTCACCCAGCCGGGTGGCCTGCGTGGTGTAGAGGTCCGGCATCCCCGAGGGCAGCACGCCTGCGGTGGCCTGGATGCTCAGGGACAGGGCCATGGCGTTGGTGAACGCGGTGCGCTCCGCCTGCACGGCGTTGTAGATGTCGTCACCCAGCCAGGCCCGCAGTGCCTGATCGGGGAAGCCTGTGAAGTACTGGCTGCCTGGTACGGCGTGCATACCGGCGCTCAGTGGCATGCCGAAGATCTGCTGGATGTGCTGGCTCATGCTCCCGATCAGGCCTGCGAACCGCTGGTTCGACCCCGCTGCCATTTCGTCCACCGGCAGGCTCACGTACTCCAGGTTGCTGACCGACACGTATCCCGAAGGGTTCGCGACGACCCTCTGGTTGCGTTGGAGCGCCGCCTTGGCGATCGCGAGGTACAGGTTCCTTCCATGCCTCTGCAGCGGGTTGTGGTCGGTGGTCAGGAACCACCCGTCGGTCGCCCGTCGGTCGACGACCTCGGTCGCATAGGGGAGACCGCCGAAGAACAGCGTGCTGATGGCGTCCATGCTCTGCGGGTCGACCCCGGAACGGGTGATCAGCCGGCCCGCGTTCGCGGCGTGCTCGTAGCTCGGAGCGCTCACCTCGACCTCGAATCCGACGAGGCGCTGGACCGGCGGGGCCGCCTGGACGGACCCTCCCTTCGTCGCGGGCGGGTGCTCCTGCGCGGGCTCACGCCCGGGCGCGGAGGACGGTGCCGGGCGCGCCATGACTCGGGTGGCGTTGGCTTCGGCTTCCCGTTCGAAGCGGTCGGAGGGGTCGGAGACGTTCAGCCCGCCGCCGTTGTCGGTGCCCGCGACCGGGCCCTGGCGCTGCTGGATCACGTGGGTGAGTTCGTGGGCGAGGGTGTGTCGGTCGGCGCCGCCGTCGCCGACCACGATGTGGCTGCCGGAGGTGTAGGCGCGGGCGCCGACTTCGGCGGCTGACGCCTTCGCCGCGGCGTCCGTGTGCATCCGTACGTCGGAGAAGTCCGCGCCCAGGCGTGCCTCCATGTCGGTGCGGGTGGCGGTGTCGAGTGGGCGTCCGGGGGCGCGCAGGACGTCGTGGACCGCGGACCGCTGCACGTTCCGCGGGTGACCGCAGCCGGCGGAGTGCTGGTGCTGCTCCGGCTGGGCCCAGGAATGGCCGGCCTGGCGGAGCATCTGGACGACGGCGGCGTTTCCGGCGGCGGCGTGCAGGCCGACCAGGCCCGGTGGCAGGTGCCGGGAAGGGCTGCGTGCGGTGTCGGCCGCCTGTTCGGTGCTGGCGTTCTCGTGATCGCGCAAGAGGGTCCCCGGGAGGCTGTGGCGTAGGTGTCTGTCGACTTCTCCTGGATACGTCGGGGAGCACCGCCCACGCCAGGTCCGTCCGGGCAGCGGCGGCTGACCGGAAGGGCAACCCCGAGCCCGGTGACGGCTCTTGGTCGCCGGCGACGGTCACTGATCGACGGGTCACGCGGGCGGGCGGGGCGGTGCGCGGGGGTCGTTCGGCCGGTGGTGGAACCGCGTGTCGCCGGGCCCGGGGCGTGAGTATTGTTCGCGCCGGGGTGGCCGGGAGCGGTCTCCCCGGAGGGGGAGAGAAACATGGCGTGGAACAGGGAACGGGCCCGCATGGTGGCCACCGGGGACGATCACGCGGTGACGCCCGCGGAGCTCTTCTTCGACCTGGTGTTCGTGTACGCGATCACGCAGGTCACCGCTCTGATGGCGGCCGCGCCCTCGCCGGTGCGGGTGGTCGGTGCGATGGTCGTCCTCGCGCTGCTGTGGTGGTGCTGGTGCTGCTTCGCCTGGCTGGGGAACGTCGTGCGGGCCGACTCCGGCGCCCTGTTCGGGGTCCTCGTCACGGTCATGGCCGTCGTCCTGATCGTGTCGCTCGCCGTCCCGCATGTGTTCGCGGACCCTCCGGGCGGGCTGTCGGTGCCCCTGGTGTTCGTGCTCTGCTACGGCGCGGTGCGCGTCCTGCACCTGGCCTCGTACTGGATCTCCAGTCCCGGCGATCCCGTCCTGCGCGCCACCCTGCGCCGTACGGCCCTGACGTCCGTCGTCCCGCCGCTGGTGCTGCTCCTGATCGGCAGCTCGTACAGCGGCCGGGTCCAACTCCTGCTGTGGCTGGGGGCGGTGGCCGTCGACTATCTCGGCATCTTCGTCACCGGTGCCACCGGCTGGCGGGTCAACTCCCCCGGGCACTTCTCCGAGCGGCACGGCCTGATCGTGATCATCGCGCTGGGCGAGTCCATCGTCGCGATGGGCGTGGGCGTCTCCGGTTTCCCGCTCACCTTCGCCGTGCTCGGCGCCTCGGCGGCCGGGCTCCTGCTCTCGGCCGGTCTGTGGCGGCTGTACTTCCGGCAGCTCGGTGAGGCGGCCGAGCACCGGCTCGCCGGTCTCGACGGCGACGACCGCACCAGGTTCGCGCGGGACGTGTACACGTTCCTGCACCTGCCGCTGGTCGCGGGCGTCGTGCTCTGCGCGCTCGGTATGAAGAAGGTCCTCCAACAGGTCGCCGACACCGGCCACTACGGCCTCGCCGAGCCCCTTCACGGGGTCGTCGCCTGGTCGTTGACCGGGGGCGTCGGTGTGTATCTGCTGGGCGCCGCCGCGATCGTGCTGCGCACCACGGGCCGCCGGCCGACCGCCCTCGCCCTGGGCGGGGTGTGCTGCCTGGCGGCGGGCCCGCTCGTCGGTCTCGTCCCGGCCCTGGTGGCGCTCGTGTGCCTCGCCACGGTCACGGCGGCTCTGGTGTGGCTGCACGGGCGGCGCCGGGCGGCGCGGCCGTTCGACGCCGTGGAGGCGGCCTGAGGGAGAGGAGGGGGGAGGGCGGGGCGCCCCCGACGCCGCCGCCTTTCCCGTCCTCCGTCTCAGTACGCCGCCGCCCGGTGCCCGATGAAGGCGCGCAGCCGGGTGGTGTCGGCGGTCGTCCAGCCGGGCGGAGGGAGGACGGCCGCCCAGCCGTCGACGGCTCCGGCGCCGTAGCGGTGACCGTGCGGGGCGTCGACCCCGTACGAGACGGCCATGTCGACGGAGGTCTGCCAGAAGGCGACGAAGGGGAACCAGGTGATCTCGGGGGTGATGTCGGGGCCGAGGGGTTCGTCCAGCCAGGCGGGCTTGCCGAGGAGGAGGTCGGGCGACCACCAGACGACGGGGTCGGAGGCGTTCTGCAGGTAGACCGCGCGCGGGTGTGCCCAGTCGGCGGCCGGGCGGGCGAGGTCGGTCTCGGGGAACTGGGCGAAGCGGATGTGGGCGCCGCCCCGGTACTGGGGGCGCCAGACGGGGCTGCCCGGGTCGCGGTCGCGGCGGATCTCGCGGGAGATCGGGGAGAAGTTCGGGGCGCCCAGCAGGAGGGCTCCGTCGGTGGAGGCGAGGAGCTCGTCGGGGCTGTCGAAGGAGGCCTCGACGGCGTACGCGCCGAGGCTTTCGCCGGTGACGACGAGCCGGGGCCGGTGGCCGGCGGGGAGGGTGTCGAGCCGGGCGCGTACGGCGTCGAGGAGGGCCCGGGTGGCCTGGCCCGCCTTCTCCTTGTCGACGAGGAAGGAGACCCAGCTGGGGAGGTACGAGTACTGGACGGCGACGATCGCGGTGTCCCCCTCGTACATGTACTCCAGGGCCTCGGCGACGTTGGGGTCGACCCAGCCGGTGCCGGTGGTGCCGGCGACGGCGAGCACGGCGCGTTCGAAGGCGCCGGTGCGTTCGAGTTCACGGACGGCGAGCCTGGCCTGGGCGGCGAAGGGGCTGTCGTCCTGGAAGGCGGCGGGCAGCGCGGACGGTATGTAGACACGGACGGGGTCGCGGGCGGGCCGGCCGGTCCAGGCGGCGAGGGTGCCGCGGGTGGGGGTGGAACCGGCGAAGTTGCGGCCCTGGTAGCCGAGGTTCTCCCAGGGGATGAGGGAGCCGGGTCCGCCGGAGACGAGGCGGGAGGCGGGGCGCCGGATGCCGTCCTTGGTCCCGCCGTTGGTGGCTTCGGCGATGCGGTCGGCGATGTCGACGACTCCTCGGTCGAAGACGACGTCGCGGACGCCGACGAGGACGAGGAGGGCGGAGACGACCGCGCCGACGGCGAAGGCGACGGGCCGGGGCATGAGCCGGCCGAGCTGTCGTATCAGCGTGACGGAGCCGAGGCGGACGGCGCGGGCGACGAGAAGCGCGGCGAGCAGCAGGCCGAGGGCGATGAGGGCGATCATCGGCGTGTGCCAGGTGAGGGCGGGCGGGAGCCCCTGGAGGACCCGGAGCTGACGCTGCATCCGGGCGCTCTCGGAGATGAACCAGACGGCGAGGACCGGGCTGAGCAGCCAGTACGCCTGCCAGCAGCGGGTACGGAACCGGGCGGGCGGCCACCACGGGGCGAGGGGTGATGCCGGGCGTCGCGGGCCCGTCCTGCTCGACAGGACACCCCCGAGCGCCCGGCAGAGCCAGGCGAGCCCGGAGCCGAGGGCGTATCCGATGACGGCGGTGATCCCGCCGACGAGGCCCTGGAGGTACCAGGGGCGGGGCACCAGGGACGGGGTCAGGCTCGACCAGAAGAAGACCGTGGCGAAGCAGAGCGCGGTGAGGTCGGGCCAGCGGCGGATGCGGTACGAGGGATCCGGGCGGTCCCAGTACGGGCGCCGTGCGAAGGCGAGGAGCCGGTCGGCGGCGCGGCGCGGGAGGGGCGGACGAGGAGGAGCGCAGTCGGTGGTGTCTCGCGCCGCCCTCCGCTCGTCGCCGGACGCGGGTCCGGCGGACCGATCGGGGCCGGTGTTCCGGTCGGTCGAGGTCATCGGAACACCCTCGTGCCCCCGGACGCCGGTACGCAAATCGGTTTTCGCCGTGGCCCGCGTCGGGGCGTGACGGAGGGTCAGCGGAGGGGTTCGTCCCGGAAGGCGGGCGGCTCGGGTGCCGGGTCCGGGGCGGTCTCGGCCGCCGGGGCGCCGGGTTCGGGCGCCCGGCGGTCGGAGCGCTGGGCACGGGAGGCCTCGGCGCGCAGCAGGGCCTGGAGAACGGCGTACGGGTCGACGGGCATGGCGGAGCTCCTCGTGGTGCGGGGTGATGTCGGGGGAACTGCGGAGAGGCGTGGGCCTCTCAGCAGCGCATCACCACGCACCGGAGCGCGTCGCCGAGCGGGGCGGGGACGGGGGCGTCGGCCGGGGTGCGCCTGTCCCGGGCGCCGCACGGGAGGCGGCGCGGGCGCCGGACCGGGCGGATGCCCGTCCGGTGCCGGCGGGAGCGGCCGGGGAGCCCGGCCTCGGTGCCGGCCGGGTCGTGGGTCTCACCGCTCGGGTCGGACGCCGGGGAGGCGGCGGGCCGGAGTTCGGCCCCGCCGGTGAGCGCGCCGGCCGCCCCGGTGGTGAGCAGCGCGGCGAGGACGAGGAGCAGCACGACCCAGAGGCGCCGACCGGGGGCCGGACAACGGCCTCCGCGCCCCTGTCTCGCGCACCACGGCCTCGCGCGCGCCGGGCGGCCCACCGTGGTGGCGGGCGGCTCGGTGGTCGGCTCGGGCGCGGGGCTCACGGAGATCCGTACTGCCCCGCCGGGGTCCCGACAGGCGTGTCCGGCCCGAGATCCGCCCGAGCGGCCTACGGGTGGGGACCGTGATTCACCGGTTCACCGCACGGGCGGCGATCACGCCGGTCACGACCGGGTCGTCCCCTCCCCCGCGGCCGCGCGCCGCCCGCGGGCCGACATCCCCGCGTACACGAGCACGCCCACGAAGAGGAACAGCACGCCCTGGTAGACGGCCGCGTAGCCGGAGCCCGCGACCAGCCAGAGGGAGAAGCCGAAGGCGGCGAGGGTGAGGACGGTGTCGCGGATCAGACGGGGGCGGTGGACGCGGTCGGACTGTCCGGAGAGGAGGAAGAAGAACTGCGCGGCGGAGGAGAGCAGATAGGGCACGGTGGCGGTGAAGGTCGTGACGAGGACCAGGGTCTCGAAGACGCCCGCGGTGCCTGCCGTGTAGTTGTAGACGGTGAGGAGCGAGGCGAGGACGACGGTCACGAGGACGCCGACGGTGGGGACCCCGCGCCGCTTCCTGGCGAAGACCTTCGGGAAGAGGCCGTCGCGGGCCGCCGCGTAGGGCGTCTGGGCGCTCAGCAGGGTCCAGCCGTTGAGGGCGCCGAGCATGGAGACGAGGGCCATGCAGGCGACGGCCGTGCCGCCCCAGGTGCCGCCGAACATGAGGTTGACGGCGTCCGTGAAGGGGGCGCTGGAGGCGACGAGCCGCTCGTGCGGCACGGTGCCGAAGACGGACAGGGTGGTGAGCAGGTAGAGGAAGGCGGCGGCCAGGGTGCCGAGGACGGTGGCGCGGCCGACGTTGCGGCGCGGGTCGCGGACCTCGCCTGCGCTGACGGCGGCCGACTCGACGCCGAGGTAGCTGAAGAGCAGGATCGCGGCGGAGGCGGAGACGGCTCCGAGTGCGCTCTCGTCCCCGGCGCGGAAGGGCCCGAGGTTGGCGCTGTCGAAGAAGAGGAATCCGCCGACGGCGACGAGCAGCAGCGGGACGAACTTGAGCACGGTCGCGACGATCTGCACGGCGCCGACGTAGCGGGTGCCGGCGAGGTTCGCGAGGGCCGGGAGCCACTGGACGAGGAGCGCGGCGGCGATGGTGGCGGGCTTCGATCCGTGGAGCGGGATCAGCACGTCGAGGTAGCCGACGGCGGCGACGGCCAGGGCGGCGTTGGAGACCCAGGCGGTGATCCAGTACGACCAGGCCGTCAGGAATCCGGCGAAGTCCCCGAAGGCCTCGCGGGCGTAGACGTACGGTCCGCCGGTCGTGGGGTGGCGGTGGGCGAGGCGGCCGAAGACGAGGGCGAGGGCGATCGCGCCGAGGGTGAGGACGCCGAAGGCGACGAGGCTGATGGTGCCGTACGGGGCGACGGAGGCCGGCAGCAGGAAGATTCCGCCGCCGATGATGTTGCCCATGACCAGGGCGGTCGCGACGGGGAGCCCGAAGCGGCGGGAGTGCCTGCCGTCGCCCTCGGTGGCTCCGGGGGTTCCGGAGGCGTCGGTGGTCCCCGGGGCTTCGGTGTCGCTCTGTGGAGTTGTGGTGGCCGTGCTCATGCGGTGGTGCGCCTTCCGTCGTACATTCCGGGTCATCGTCCGGTAACGGCGAACAGGCGTCCAAATCAGTGGTTTTTGTCCTGCGCGACCGGCCCGTCAACCGGAAGAAGTGATTCCGATCCGTCCGTGGACGGCGAAATCTCCAGCGGGACCTGCGGACCCGAGCACTCCCGCAGCCAGCGCCGCAGCACCCGGTGCACCTGCTCCGCGCCGACCAGCTCCTCCCCCGCACCGACCGGCGGCGACAGCTCCGGCGGCGAGAGGAGGAAAGGGTGCGACTGCTCGCCGCCGAGGCCGCCGTGCGAGCCGATCTGCTCCTCGAAGGCGTGCACGGTGCCCGTCGCCGGGTCGTACATCGAGTTGACCATGATGTCCGCCACGTGCGGGAAGCGGTCCGTACGCCGTACCGCCCGGGCCGCGCCCCGGCCGAAGACGGCGAGCGGTCCCCCGTCGTCGAGGTCGGCGACCGGCACCTCCACCCCGTCGCGGGCGAGCACCACCGAGCCGTGCTCGGCGCTCGCCACCAGGACGAAGCCGACTCCCGGATGATGGGCGAGGGTACGGAGCAGGGTCGGATGGCGCCGGTCGATCTCCTCCCGGGTCATCCGGTGCGGCACGTCGGGGAACGAGATGAGACCGAGGTTGCCGGAGGCGAGGACGAGCGGCTCGGAGAGCGGGGCGGGCAGCTCCTTCGCGGTCTCGCCGGTCTCGTCCACCGGCCGGTGCAGAGCGAGGCGCAGCGCGTCCCTGGCCGCGTCCCGCGCCTCCGAACCTCCCCCGGACTCCGTCTCCGGGCGCCCCCTGCGGTTCCTGCGCACCCGGCGCGGCACCGGGAGCCCGCACCCGGCCCTGACCAGGTCCTTGAGCGTCAGCCCGTACGCGCTCTCGAAGGTCTCGCCGGGACTCTGCCCGTGGTCCGAGAGCAGCACGATCCGGTAGGGGCGGGGGGCGTGCTCGGCGACGGTGGCGATCAGCGCGATCGAGCGGTCGAGACGGCGCAGGACCTGGTCGGTGTCCCGGCCGTGCGGGCCCGAGTGGTGGGCCACCTCGTCGTAGGCCACGAGGTCGGCGTAGACGGCGGTCCGCCCGCCGAGCATGTCCCCCATCACCGCCGAGACGACGACGTCCCGCTCCACGACCGTCGCGAAGGCGCGCACGAAGGGGTACGTGCCGCCGCGCGAGACCCGCGGGCTCTCGCGGCGCAGCAGCGCCCGGGTCGACTGGAACACCTCACGCCCGCACTCGGCGACCAGCGATCCGGCGGTACGGACGGCGTTGGCCGGGTCGGAGAAGTACGCGAAGTAACCGGCGCGCGAGCGGTTGCGCGAGCCGCGCCGGGCGGCCATCGACAGGACGAGCGCGAGCTGGTCGGCGCCGCCGCTGAAGAGGTTGCCGCGCGAGGCCCCGTCGACGGTGAGCAGACCGCCGTCCCCGGTGCGGCGGACGGCCCGGCGCTGGAGCTCCACCGCACTGGCCGGGCGGTTCGACACCATGAGCCGGCCGGTGTCCTTCTCGTACCAGCGGAAGGCGGGCACGTCCTCGTTGGAGCCGTGCAGGATGCCGAGCTGGCTCGCGCCGGTCTGGCTGGACCAGTCGGTGCGCCACGGGGTGAGCCGGTGACCCGCGTCGATCCAGGACGCCACCGTCGGCATGAGCCCGTCGGCGACGGCGCCGCGCAGGACGTCGTGGCCGACGCCGTCGAGCTGGAGGAAGACCGTCCCGGGGACCTGCTCGGGCGCGTCGTCCGACGCGCGGGGCCGGGTGCGGCCGGTGAGCCGGTACAGCCGGCGCCGGTAGGCGTCGTCGTCGCGGACGGCGAGCGCGGTGGAGGTGGCGGAGGCGACGGCGGACATGACGGCGGCGACCACGACGGCGGTCTCGGGGTTGGCGGCGCCGCGTCCGTCGGGGATCAGCCAGAGCGCGACGAGCAGCAGCGAACCGTTGAGGAAGAACACGAGCAGACCGAGCACGAGCGCGGGGACGAGCAGCAGGGCCCGCACGATCACCGGCCACACGAGCGCGACGAGCAGGCCGAACGCGCCGGCCGCCGCCGCGGCGGTGAGCGCCGTCCTCGTGAAGCTGTCGCCGCCGGGGGACTGCAGTTCGAAGTCGGGGAGGAGTCCGGCGAGGATCAGCATCGTGAGCGTCGACACCGCCCACACCACGATCACCCGCCCCAGCGCACTGCCCGCGGACCGCCAGCGGTCGGCGCCACCCCATCGCCCGTCACCCACGCCCGCTACACCTTTCACCCGTTTCCTGCCTCAAGCGTGGCACAACGCCCACGATCGGCGGGGAGAACGGGTGACGGCGATCGGCCCGGGTGTGTCAGGTCGTAGGTGCTGACGTAGGTCAGGTCGCGCGTGAAGACGTCCGTGCGGTCGCGCGCAAGACGTACGAGAAGTCGTGCGTGAGGACGTGCGGGCGTGCGGCGTGCGGCCGTGCGGCGTGCGGCCGTGCGGCGGGTCGCCGTGCGCGCGTCGCCGTGCGCGCGGAGGCGACGTCAGCAGCCGTCGTACCCGGCCGTCGGCATCGAGAGCCGCCGGTGGACCCCCGCCTTGGCCGCCGCGTCGTACTCCGGCTCGCACGCCCGCCCGTCGGAACAGGCGGTCTCCACCCTCACCCCGCGCCGCGCACACTCCGCGCGGAATCCGGGCACGGAGGTCAACGCGCGCGCGAGGACCCGCTCGTTGGCGGCGACGAACAGGTCGACCGCCCCCGCCTCCACGTCCGCCCACAGGGCCTCGTGATCGGGCCGGATCCCATAGAACAGCAGCTGGCGGGCGACCACGTACCCCTTGTCGTCGGCCCAGCGCGCGCACAAAGCGTGCTGGCGGCGCGTGTCCACGAGAAAGGGGTCACTGTCCAGCTCTTCGAGCGGGGTGAGGCTGGCGATCGCCGCCACCCGAACGTCGTCCATGGGCCGACCCTACTGCGGGACGGCACGGCCGAACATCCTCCGGCGCCCGCTCCGGACATTTACCCTCGATACGGAGTGAGGGTACGAGCGCGGACATCGTGAACGGCGGTGAACGACGGCCGGAACCCAGGACGACGGAAGGCGGCATGCCGGTGGAGGTCACCTGGTGGGGTCACGCGACCTGCACGGTCGAGGACTCCGGAGTCCGGTTCCTCACCGATCCGCTGTTCGCACGGCGGCTCGCGCACCTGCGGCGGCGGCGCGGCGCCCTGCCGCCGCCCGAGGCCGCGGTCGCCGAGGCCGTCCTCGTCTCGCACCTGCACTCCGACCATCTGCACCTGCCGTCGCTGGCCCGGCTCGCGCCCGGGACCCTGCTCGTCGTGCCGCGCGGCGCCCCCGCCGCCGTACCGGGGCTGCGCAGGCTCGACGGGAACGGGCTGCGGCTCACCGAGGTGGAGCCGGGCGACACGGTGACGGTCGAGGGCGTGACCGTACGGGCCGTGCCGGCGCTCCACGACGGCCGGCGACTGCCGGTGGGGCCGCACCGCGCCCCCGCGCTCGGGTACGTCGTCGAGGGTGCGGCACGGACGTACTTCGCCGGGGACACCGGCCTCTTCGACGGGATGGCGGAGGCGGTGGGCCCGGTGGACGTGGCGCTGCTGCCGGTCGGCGGCTGGGGCCCGTACCTGGGGCACGGCCATCTCGACGCGCGCCGGGCGGCGGAGGCGCTCGCCGAGCTGTCGCCCGCGGCGGCGGTCCCGGTGCACTACGGCACGTACTGGCCGATCGGGCTCGACGGGATCAGGCCGCACGAGTTCCACGCGCCGGGCGACGAGTTCGTACGGCACGCGGCGCGGCTGGCGCCGAAGGTGGCGGTCCATCTGCTCGCGCACGGCGAGCGGGTACGTCCGGAGGTGGCCCGGTGACGCCGGGGACGAGGGGCGGACCGACGGCACGGCCCGGGGGCGGCCGGTGATCCACGGGCTCACCGGGGTCGTGACGGCGGTGCGGGAGCTGTCGCCGGAGTCGACGCAGCAGGCCGTCGGCTATCCCTCCCTGTTCCTCCTCGTGGCGCTGGGCGCCCTGGTGCCGGTCGTACCGACGGGCGCGATCGTCAGCTCGGCGGCGGTGGTCGCCTTCCACCAGACGTCGCCGCTCGCGCTGCTCTTCGTCTTCCTGGTGGCGGCGTTCGCCGCGCTCCTCGGCGACACCGCCCTGTACTGGCTGGGGCAGCGCGGGGTGCGCTCGCGCAACGGCTCGCGGTGGCTCGCCGCGCTGCGGGGCCGGGTGACACCGGACCGGCTCGCGCACGCTCAGGAGCGGCTCGACACGCATCAGGTGTCGGTGCTCGTCCTGTCCCGGCTCGTGCCGGCCGGGCGGATCCCGGTGATGCTGGCGTGTCTGCTGTCGGAGATGCCGCTGCGGCGGTTCGTGCGCGGCGACCTGGCGGCCTGTCTGGCGTGGGCGGCGACGTACCAGCTGATCGGGATCCTGGGCGGTTCGCTGTTCCCGGAGCCCTGGCAGGGTGTCGTCGCCGCGGTGGGCCTCACGGTGCTGATCAGCGCGGTCCCGGGGCTGTGGCGGCGGTTCCGGGGGCCGCGGGCGAAGGTGGGCGGGGTGCCGGAGCAGTAGGCGGCCTCGGGGCACAGGGTGCCGGGCAGGCGGCGGCAGGGCTCGGGATACCGGTACCCGTGATGCCGGGGCAGGCGGGGTCAGGGCACGCCGGGTCAAGGCAGGCGGGGTCAGGGCACGAGCACCCGTGAGCCGCCGATCGGCAGGTCCCACAGGTCTTCGCGGCGCAGCCCGGCCTGCTCCCAGGCGGTCCTGACCCGGGTGAGGGGTTCGAGGACGGGCTCCGAGGACAGCACGAAGGTCGCCCAGTGCATGGGGGCCATCCGCCGCGCCCCCAGGTCCTGGTGGGCGCGGACCGCCTCCTCCGGGTCGGTGTGGACGTCACTGAGCCACCAGCGCGGGTCGTAGGCGCCGATCGGGAGCAGGGCCAGGTCGATGCCCGGGTACCGGCGGCCGATCTCGGCGAACCAGTGGCCGTACCCGGTGTCCCCCGCGAAGTGGACGCGCCGCCCGGACCCGTCGGTGAGCACCCAACCGCCCCACAGGGAACGGCAGGTGTCCAGGAGGGTGCGCTTGGACCAGTGGTGGGCGGGGACGAAGTCGAAGCGCACACCGTCGAGTTCGGCCGCCTCCCACCAGTCGAGCTCGGTGACCCGGCTGAACCGGCGGCGGGCGAACCAGCGGCCGAGGCCGGCCGGCACGAAGACCGGGGTGTGCCGGGGAAGCCGTTTCAGGGTCGGGGCGTCGAGGTGGTCGAAGTGGTTGTGGCTGATGACGACGGCGTCGATGCGCGGCAGGTCCTCCCAGCGGACGCCGACGGGGGTGAGCCGGGCGGGGGTGCCGAAGATACGGCGGGACCAGACCGGGTCGGTGAGGACGGTGAGCCCGCCCATCCGCAGCACCCAACTGGCGTGCCCGGCCCAGGTGATGGCGAGGGTTTCGGGTCCGGCGGGAGGCAGCGGGCCCGGCTCGAAGGGCAGCAGCGGGATGTCGCGGAGGCCTTCGGGGCGGGGGCGTACGGCCCCCTCGCGCGCGAGCCGGGCCAGGGCCCGCACGCCGGGGAGCGGGGCGGTGAGCCGGTCGGCGAAACTGCGGGGCCAGTCGAGGCGGAGCCGCCCGACGGGGTGGAGGACGGGGG
>NZ_LIPQ01000079.1 GCF_001418135.1 Streptomyces aureus | reverse complement strand
GAAGGGCCGGTGGAGGAAGCGCCGGTGGACGGTGCGCCGGTGGAGGAAGGGCCGGTGGAGGAAGCGCCGGTGGACGGTGCGCCCGGGGAGGGAGCGCGGGAGGAAGGGGCAGCCGTGGAGGAGGAGTGGTCGAGCGTGAAGCCACCGGTGAGGTCCATGCCCGGACCGTACGCAGTCCATTCCCTGACGAACCGTTACGGCTAGATGACCTTCCTACGATCGGGGGACGCCGGCGGTCCGGCCGCCCACGACACCCTCCTCGTCCTCGCCTTCCGCACCCTCGACCTCCGTACCGGCCGGGGCGAGGAGGAAGACGTTCCGGTCGACGCGGTGCATCCCGCTGCCGAGACCGAAGACCACACCACTGCTGAAGTCGAGGATGCGCTTGGCGACCTCGGTGTCGGCGCTCGTCAGATCGAGGAGCACCGGGATCTGGGCGATGAGGTACTCGGCGACCTCACGGGCGTCGGCGAACACCTGCACGCGGAGCACGACCATACGGCGCTGCTCGGCGGATTCGTACTGCTCGGGGATCGTGCGGTGGTCGACCCTGGACGGCCATTCGTCACGGCCGCGCAGGGGCACGACCTGGGCGAGGCCCTCCCACTGCTCGTCGGTGACGTCGTACCTCTCGTACCTACTCATGGGCACATCCTCCCGCTCCTCACCCGTTCGGCCCAACAACGACACGAGGTGATGGCCAGGTGAGGGCGCCGGGCCTCGCCTCTCGGGGAGCCGGGTCCTTCTAGGTCAGGAACCGGCCTGGATCGGGACTAGCGTCGTCATCACGTTGAGGCACTCGCACCCCAGGAGGCAGCCAGATGTCCGTCAACCCCGTTCCCCAGGGTTACCACACGGTGACGCCGTGGATCATCTCGCGCGACACCGTGCGGCTCATCGCGTTCCTGGAGCGGGCCTTCGGCGCTGAGGAGCTCGCGTGCCTGACCGGCGAGGACGGAAGCGTCCAGCACGCCGAGGTCCGGATCGGCGACTCGGTGGTGATGATGTTCGACGCGCGACCGGAGTGGCCTGCGACCCCCGGCTTCCTCCGTCTGTACGTGGACGACGCCGACGCCGTGCACCGGCGGGCCGTCGCGGCCGGCGGCACCTCGGTCACCGAGGTCACCCATCTGTTCTTCGGCGACCGGGTCGGACGCGTGCGCGACCCGCTCGGCAACCTGTACTGGATCCAGACCCGCGTGGAGGACGTGAGTCCGGAGGAGATGGAACGCCGCCTCCGCGACCCGGAGTTCATCAGGGCCATGGAGTACGTCCAGGGCGCCGACTTCTTCCCGGGCCGGGACTGACCGCCGCCGTACCGGGCGCCACGACCCTGGCCTGATCGACAACGCCCCTAGATGGGACGCGGTTGCGGGAGGGCTTCCCGCAGGCGGTCCAGGAGGACCCGGGCCGCGGGGCTCGACGGCCCGGTGGCCTGCCAGGCGAGCGCGAGGCGGCCGCGCATCCCGGGCTCGACGATCCGCAGGGTGCGGAGCCGCCCGTCGAGAGCCGGCTCGTCCTCTCCGGCGGGCAGCACGGCGACGCCGAGGCCCCGCGCGGCGAGCCGCGCCAGCAGGTGCGGTGCCGCCGCCTCGAAGGTGACCCGGGGCCGGAATCCGGCCTGCGCACAGCCCCGTTCGAGCGCCGCGCGCACCCCGGTGCCGCGCGGCAGGCAGATCAGCGGCCGGTCGCGCAGACCGGCGAGCGGGACGGTCGTGCCGTCGACGCGTGCGAGCAGCGGATCACCGGGCGCGACAACGGCGACCAGGGGGACGTCGATCACCACCTGGAAGGCCGCTCCCGGGGGTGGCGTCTCCACCGCCGCCCCGAGGAAGGCGATGTCGAGCTCGCCGGCCAGGAGCGCGGCCTGCATCCGTTCCGTGGTGTCCTCGGTGAGCGCCACCTCCACCGAGGGGTGGTCCTCGTGGAAGTCCGCGAGGAAACCGGCGATGTCGAAGGCGTGCCCGGCGGCCCCGGACACCAGGCCGAGGGTGACCCGGCCGCGCAACAGCCCCGTGTACGCGTCCACCGTCTGCCGCACGGCGTCCGCGGCGGCCAGTGCGGCGCGGGCGTAGGGCAGGACGGCCCGGCCCACCTCGGTCGGTGTCACCGAGCGGCCGGAGCGGTCGAGCAGGGGCTGCCCCAACTCCTTCTCCAGCTGCCGGATCTGGGCGCTGAGGCCGGGCTGGGCCAGATGCAGCCGGGCCGCGGCGCGGGTGAAACCGCCCTCCTCGACGACGGCGACGAGGTAGCGCAGCTGGCGAAGCTCCATAAGCACTGATTCTAGGGAGCAGCAGAACCATCTATTGGCGTTGTCGCCCGGCGGGCCGCAGGGTTGGGCACATGGAGAAATCGACGGTCCGCAAGAGGAACAGCACCGAGGTCAGGGCCGCGATCGCGGCCGAACGCAGGGAACTGGCTGACCTGTTCGACGGTCTGACGACCGGGCAGTGGAACGAGCGGAGTCTGTGCGCGGGTTGGCGGGTTCGCGAGGTCGCGGCGCACATGTCGATGGGGTTCCGGCTCTCCCTGCCCGCGACGCTCGGCGAGTTGGTCAGGGCGCGCGGGAACCTCCACCGCATGACCGACCGGGTCGCGCGCAGGGACGCGGCCGCCCATTCCACCACCGCGCTCGCCTCGTTCCTGCGGGAGAACGCCGACCATCCGTGGACCCCGCCCGTCGGCGGGTTCGCGGCGGCACTCGGTCACGACGTGGTGCACGGCTTGGACGTCACCGTCGCTCTCGGCGTCGACCGGCGTGTCCCCGAGGACCGGCTGCGCATCCTGCTGGACCAGATCCGGCCCAGCGGCCTGAGGTTCTTCGGCGCCGACCTCGACGCGGTGCGGTTGTGCGCCGAGGACCTCGACTGGTCGTACGGCTCGGGCAGCCCCGTGTTCGGCACCGCCCAGGACCTCCTGCTGGTGGCCTACGGACGCAGGCTGCCGGCCGGCCGGCTCCGGGGGGAGCCGAGCGGCCGCTTCACCCGGCCCGCCGACGAAGTGTGATCCGGGCGGGCACGCCACCGCTCCCGGGCTGCGGTGCTCCGCGCGGCCCTGACGTCGGCGGCCCTGCGGCGCAGGGCCTTCGTCGCGGCCACGTACGGCCCGCGACGAGCTCCGCGCCGTCTACCCTCGTCGCCCGACCGGTTCGTCGCGGCCCTCGGCCCACAGCGACCGTACGTGCCCGAGGTGGCGTCGCATGCACGCCTCGGCACCACGCGCGTCTCCGGCGATCATCAGGTCGAGGAGTTCGAGGTGTTCCTCGGCGGACGAGACGAGCTTGCCCGCCTCGTCCAGACCGGTCAGACCGTAGAGCCGGGAGCGCTTGCGCAGGTCCCCCACCGTCTCGACCAGCCGGTCGTTTCCGGAGAGCGCGAGCAGCGCGAGGTGGAAGCGGCGGTCCGCCTCCAGATAGCCGATGAGGTCGTGATCCCGGGCGCACGAGACGATCTCCTCGGCGACCGGGCGCAGCGCCTCCAGCCGCTCCCGGTCGGCCTTCCTGGTGATGCGCCCGATGGTGGGCACCTCGATGAGGGTGCGCAGTTCGGTGAACTGGTCGAGGTCACGCTCGCTGACCTCGGTGATACGGAATCCCTTGTTGCGGACGGGTTCGACCAGGCCCTCCCGGGCCAGGTCGAGCATGGCCTCGCGGACCGGGGTCGCGGAGACACCGAGGTCGCTCGCGAGTCCGGGGGCCGAGTAGACCTGGCCGGGGCGCAGCTCGCCGGCGATCAGGGCCGCGCGGAGGGCGTGCCCGACCTGGTCGCGGAGCCGCTCCTGGGCCCTGACGAGGCCGTACTGCTTCAGGTCACCCATCGTGCGTCCTCCGAGAAGTCACGGGGGAGCATCGTACAATGTCACGTTTCTCCTGAGTCGAGGAAGGAGAGACCCACCGGGCACCCCCTTGAGGAGCCGTGGCGGCCGACCCGGATGATCGAACGCATGCTCGCCCCATCCGTTTCCGTGCTCGCCCTGGCCGTGGTGCTGATCTGCGCCGTCGTCCGCCCGTTCCGTCTGCCCGAGGCGGTCTTCGCCGTACCCGCCGCCGGTGCCGTGCTCGCCGTGGGCGCGGTCACCCCCGAGGCCGTACGCGAGGAGGCGGAGCGACTGGGTCCGGTGATCGGCTTCCTGGCGGCCGTCCTCGTCCTCGCCAAGCTCTGCGACGACGAAGGACTCTTCCACGCCTGCGGCACCTGGATGGCCCGCTGGTCCCGCCGGCGCCCGCAGCGGCTGCTCGGTGCCGTCTTCGCGCTCGCCTCGCTGATCACCGCCGTCCTCAGCCTCGACGCGACGGTCGTCCTGCTCACCCCGGTGGTCTTCGCGACGGCCACCCGGATGGGAGTCCGGCCCGGGCCCCACGCCTACGCGAGCGCCCATCTGTCCAACACGGCCTCGCTGCTGCTGCCGGTCTCGAACCTCACGAACCTGCTCGCGTTCACGGCCACCGGGCTCGGCTTCACCAGGTTCGCGCTGCTGATGCTGCTCCCGTGGCTCACCGCGACAGCCGTCGAGTACGGCGTCTTCCGCCGCTTCTTCGCGCGCGACCTGGCCGTCGCGGCGGCCCCCACCGGCCCTCCGGCCCCCGTGGCCGTCCCCCTCTTCGCCCTGGTCACCGTGGCCGGGACCCTGGGCGGTTTCGCCCTCGCCTCGGCGACCGGTGTGGACCCGGCGTGGGCGGCCGCGGCGGGCGCAGCCGTGCTCGCCGTACGGGCGCTGGCCCGGCGCCGCACCACCCCGCGCGCGCTCGTGGCTTCGGCGGCCCTGCCGTTCCTCGCGTTCGTCCTGGCGCTGGGGATCGTCGTCCGGGCCGTCGTCGACAACGGGCTCGGCAGCGCCCTCGCCCATGTCCTCCCGGACGGCACCTCGCTGCCGGCCCTGCTCGGCGTCGCCGCCGTGGCCGCGGTCCTGGCCAACCTCATCAACAACCTCCCGGCGACCCTCGCCCTGGTCCCGCTCGCGGCGGCCTCGGGCCCCGGCGCGGTGCTCGCCGTGCTGCTGGGGGTGAACATCGGCCCCAACCTCACGTACGCCGGCTCCCTCGCCACCCTCCTCTGGCGCCGCATCGCCCACGAGCACGACCACCCCGTCGACCTCGGGGAGTTCACCCGCCTCGGCCTCCTGACGGTCCCGGCCACCCTCACCGCCTCGACGGTGGCGCTGTGGGCCTCGCTCCAACTCCTCGGCGTGTGACGGTCCCCGGGAACTCCACGTCCCCCTGCTACGTTCTACAAGACCGTAGAAGTAATCGACGTCTGGAGTGCTCATGGCCCTGTGGGACCGCGTCAAGGAATCCGCATCGACGATGCAGACCCAGCTGGTGGCGAGGAAGAACGACCTGAAGAGCGGCGCGTTCCGGGACGCGAGCATGGCCATGTGCGCGCTGGTCGCCGCCGCCGACGGGACGATCGACCCCGCCGAGCGCCGCCGGGTCGCCCAGCTCATCTCGACCAACGAGGTGTTGCAGAACTTCGACGCGCTGGACCTTCAGCGCCGTTTCGACGACAACCTGAACAAGCTGACGGCCGACTTCGACTTCGGCAAGGTGAGCGTCCTCCAGGAGATCGCCAAGGCGAAGAAGAAGCCGGCCGAGGCACGCGCCGTCGTCCAGATCGGCATCGTCATCGGCGGCGCCGACGGCGACTTCGACAAGACGGAGCAGGCCGTGGTCCGCGAGGCCTGCTTCACGTTGGACCTGCCGCCGCACGAGTTCGACCTCTAGGCCCTGTCGGCGAACTCGCGTCTGCCCCGCGACGCCATGCGGGTGACGACGGGAGTACGACGACAGGGCCCGGAAGGCGGTCGAACGGCTACATCGGCGAGGCGGCCCCGCGCAGCACCAGGAAGAGCGTGACCGCCGAGTTCGCCGAGGACAGGGCCGACACGGTCGCGCCCAAGGCGGCGCACCAGGCGGCGAGGCCCACGGCCGTGCCGGCCGGCGGCCACGCGCGGCCCGCCGGAGCGGGGCGCATCAGGGCCGCCACCCGTCGGGGCACCGGGCCGGCTTCCTCGCCCGTCAGGGCGGGGAGGGCGGCGGCCGGCGCGCGGGGCGCGAGGAGGGCCGCTTT
Source organism: Streptomyces aureus (assembly GCF_001418135.1). Lineage (GTDB taxonomy): Bacteria > Actinomycetota > Actinomycetes > Streptomycetales > Streptomycetaceae > Streptomyces > Streptomyces aureus_A. The sequence goes on along the minus strand of NZ_LIPQ01000079.1, from coordinate 6,441 downwards.
GCCGATCGCGCGGGCGACGGAGCGGCGGCTGCCGACCTCGGCGGCCGCCTCCTCGTCGGCCCAGCGCTCGGCGGTGTAGGAGACGGCGGTACGCAGCGGCCGCAGGAACGGGTTCGCGCGCGCCGCGAGATGGACCGTCAGGAGGTGCCGGTGGTGACGCCCGGCCAGATGGGCCCGCTCGTGGGCGAAGAGCGCCCTTCGTTCGGCGGGGGCGAGACCCGTGAGCATTCCGGTGCTGACCACGACCCGGCCGTGCCCCCGCGGCTCCCCGCCAGGGGGCCGCGGCCTCCCGCCCTGGCCCCGCGCCCCGCCCCGTACCGGGCCGCCGGGCACCGCGTACGCGTAGGGCGTGCGGTCCGGCAGCACCGCGACGGGCGTCGGCGGCAGCCCGGCGAGCGCCGCCACGACCCGGCGCCGCACCCGCAGCTGACGCCAGGCCGCCGCACCGCACGAGACCAGGACGGCGAGCAGCGCCGGGATGGCCGCGCGGCCGGCGATCTCGTCGTACGGGAGGGCCGCGCGCACATCGGGGTCCGACCACGTGTCGGGCAGCGGGTTGCCGGGGAGCTGCGCGGTGCCCACGATCATGAGCAGGCCGAGGCAGAGGGTGCTGCACACGGCGGAGACACCGGCGACGGCGGCCAGCAGCCGCGTCGCGGTACGGGGGTGGAGCCGCTGCTCGGCGAGGCGGGCGACCGGCCAGGCGGTCAGCGGAAGGACCAGGGGAAGGAAGACGAAGACTCCCACGGCGGCTAGCCTTCCTCCTCCTCGGCGGCCCGGGAGAGCAGTTCACGAAGGAGTCGCTCCTCGTTCGGCGAGAGGCCGGTGACGAAGCTCGCGAGGACCGCCTGACGGTCCGCCTCCGCGTCCAGCACCTTCCGCATCCGCAGGGCGGCGAGCCCGGCCTCGTCGGCGACCGCCGTCCACCGGAAGGAACGGCCGGCGCGCTCGCGCTCGACGGCGCCCTTGGCCCGGAGGCGGGTGAGGATGGTGATGACGGTGGTGTAGGCGAGACCGCCGCCGAGGCGTTCCCGAACCCACGCCACGGGCACAGGCTCGGACGCCTCGCGCAGCACGGCGAGCACCTGGGACTCCAGTTCGCCCTGCCCGCGCCTGCGCGCGGAGGGCTCCGCTCCGCCCTCGCTCCGGTCCGCCACGACGCCCTCCTCCACGTAAGAACAGCAGCCCATCGTACTGAACTGCCGGGCCGCTCCCGGGAATCAATGGGTGCTGGCACCCATGTCCTACACGCTCCTTACATGGAACAATTCAGAAATAGTGGAGGGTCGCGAGGAATCAAGGGGGATCGACACGTGGGATGGTTTCTGGGATTCGGTATCGCGGGGCTGATCGTCCTGGCGCTCTCCCTCGTCTTCGACGGCGTCCTGGAAGGCCTCGGCGGCGGTCTCGACGGATTCCTCTCCCTCCCGGTGATCGCCGGATTCGTGTCGGCGCTCGGATTCACGGGCGCGATCGCGGCCGGCGCGGCCGGAGCCGGAGCGGTCGTCGCGACCCTCACGGGCATCGCCGCGGGTGCCCTGGTGGGCTGGGCGACCTGGTGGTTCAGCCGGGCGCTGCTCCGGGACGGCGGCGCGCCCGCACCGCGCGGAGAGGACCTGACGGGCACGTCGGGCGCGGTCGTCACGGCGATTCCGGCCGGGGGCTACGGCGAGGTGCTGCTGTATCTGGCGGGCCAGCCGGTGAAGTACGCGGCGAAGGCGGCCGCGCCGGTCGAGCGGGGCGCCGAGGTGTGGGTGGAGTCGGTGTTGTCGGCGACGTCGGTCACCGTCCGCCCCGTGGAGCGCTGAGTTCCGCCTCCGCGCCGTCACCCGGTTCAGCGCCCTTTTCGTCGAGTTCGCTCTCCTCCTCCCTCGCTTTTCTCTCGCTGGACTCACTCATTTTCGTTCACTGCATTCGAAGGGATTTCTGCATGAGCCCTGTTCTGACCGCTGTCGTGGGAATAGTCGTCCTCGTCGTCCTGCTCGGTCTCGTCGTCGTCACGCGCTACAAGGTGGCCGGCCCCAGCGAGGCCTTCATCATCACCGGCCGGCGCGGCAAGAAGGCCACCGACCCGGCCACGGGTCGGGTGTTCACCGACAACAGCGGCCAGAAGGTCGTGGTCGGTGGCGGTGTGTTCGTCGTCCCGTTCGTGCAGCAGAAGTTCACGCTCGACCTGTCCAGCCGGCACATCCCGGTCGCGGTGCGCGGCGCGGTCACCCTGCGCGGTGTGAAGGCCAACCTCGAGGGCGTCGCGATCGTCAAGGTCGGCGGCACCGAGGACTCGATCCGCGCGGCCGCGCAGCGCTTCCTCATGCAGCAGGACGGCATCGTCGGCTTCACCCAGGAGGTGCTGTCGGGCGCCCTGCGGTCCATCGTGGGCCGGATGTCGGTCGAGGACATCATCCGGGACCGGGCCGCGTTCGCCGGGCAGGTCGCCGAGGAGGCGGAGGCCAGCCTCTCCGGTCAGGGCCTGGTCCTCGACGCCTTCCAGATCCAGGACATCACCACCGAGGGCTCGTACCTGGAGGACCTCGGGCGCCCCGAGGCCGCCCGCGCCAAGCAGGAGGCGGACATCGCCGAGGCCGTCGCGCGGCGCGCCGCCGAGCAGGCGCGGCTGAAGGCGGAGGAGGAGATCGCCATCGCACAGCGGACCCTCTACCTGAAGCAGGCCGAGATCAAGGCGCAGACGGACGAGGCCGCGGCCCAGGCGAACGCCGCGGGCCCGCTCGCCGAGGCCGACCGCCAGCAGCAGATACTCACCGAGCAGGAGAAGGTCGCCGAGCGGCAGGCCGCCCTGACCGACCGCCAGTTGGACACGCAGGTCCGCAAGCCCGCCGACGCCGCCCGCTACCAGGCCGAGCAGGAGGCCGAGGCCCGGCGCATCGCCCTGGTCAAGGAGGCCGAGGCCGACGCCCAGCGGGCCAGGCTCACCGGTGAGGGCGAGAAGGCCCACCGCGCGGCCCTCGCCGACGCCGTACGCATCGAGGGCGAGGCCCAGGCCGCGGCGATCGCCGCGAGGGGCTCCGCCGAGGCCGAGGCCATGCGGAAGAAGGCCGACGCCTACGCCCAGTACGGGGACGCGGCCGTCCTCCAGATGCTCGTCGAGGTCCTGCCCCAGGTCGTGGCCAAGGCCTCCGAGCCGCTGTCGGCCGTCGAGAAGATGACGGTCATCTCGACGGACGGGGCGAGCCAGTTGTCCCGTACGGTCGCAGACAACGTCGCCCAGGGCATGGAGCTCCTGTCCTCCACGACCGGGGTGGACCTCGCCCAGCTGCTCCAGGGCATCACGCGGAAGCAGCCGGCGGGTCAGCCGTCGGAGCGGACCTCGCCGCAGGGGGAAGCGATCGAGATCGCGGGCTGAGCCGGCTCAGCGGGGCCGGACGTACTCAGCGGTCCGGGCGGGGCCAGGCGGGGCCAGGGCCCAGGCTGTCTCGGTGACCTCAGCGGCGTGTGGTCTCGACGGCCTCAGCGGTCGCAGCCGAACGCTCCGGCCGGGACAGGCCGGGCCTGCCGCGCTCACACACGGTCGGAGGCGGACCCGGGCTCGGGTACGCGTACGGGCTCGGGTCCCGTCTCCGGCTCCCGTACGGTCATCTCCTCCGAGGCCGACGGCTTCCGTCGTCGCCCGAGGAGGTACGCGGCGACCGGCTCCGTGTAGCGGGCGGTGAGCGGACCGATCACCACGAGGATGAGCACATACGCCGTGGCGAAGGGCCCGAGCTGGGGCTGCACCCCGGCGGTGACGGCGAGGCCCGCGATGACGATGGAGAACTCGCCGCGCGCCACCAGCGTGCCGCCCGCCCGCCAGCGCCCCTTGACCCCGATGCCGGCGCGCCGCGCGGCCCAGTGACCGGTGGCGATCTTGGTCAGCGCGGTGACGACGGCCAGGGCGAACGCCGGGAGGAGTACCGGCGGGATGCTGGCGGGGTCGGTGTGCAGTCCGAAGAAGACGAAGAACACCGCGGCGAAGAGATCGCGCAGGGGGCTCAGCAGCGCGTGGGCTCCGTCGGCGACCTCCCCGGAGAGGGCGATGCCGACGAGGAACGCGCCGACGGCCGCGGAGACCTGGAGCTGCTGGGCGACGCCGGCGACGAGCAGGGTCAGGCCGAGGACGACGAGAAGCAGCTTCTCCGGGTCGTCGCTGGACACGAACCGCGAGATCAGACGCCCGTAGCGGACGGCGACGAACAGCACGGCGCCGGCCACGCCCAGGGCGATGGCGAGCGTGGCGCTGCCGGCCGCGAGCCCCACCCCGGCGAGCAGGGCCGTGATGATGGGCAAGTAGACGGCCATCGCGAGGTCTTCGAGGACCAGGATGCTGAGGATGACCGGCGTCTCGCGGTTGCCGAGGCGTCCGAGGTCCCCGAGGACCTTGGCGATGACGCCGGATGACGAGATCCAGGTGACGCCCGCCAGGACGACGGCGGCGACCGGCCCCCAGCCGAGGAGCAGCGCGGCGACGGCGCCCGGCAGGGCGTTGAGGGCGAAGTCGACGAGCCCGGCCGGGTACTGGGTTTTGAGGTTGGAGACGAGGTCGCTCGCCGTGTACTCCAGGCCGAGCATCAGAAGCAGGAGGATCACGCCGATCTCGGCGCCGATGGCGACGAACTCCTCGCTGGTGCCGAGCGGCAGCAGGCCGCCCTTGCCGAAGGCGAGCCCGGCGAGGAGGTAGAGGGGTATCGGGGAGAAGCTGAACCGGCCGGCGAGCCGCCCGAGCAGGCCGAGACCGAGGATGATGGCGCCGAATTCGATCAGGAAGACCGCGGAGTGCACGCCGCCCTCACTCCCGACCGAGGATCGCGGCGGCCGCGTCGACGCCCTCGCGGGTGCCGATGACGATGAGGGTGTCACCGCCGGCGAACCGGAAGGCGGGCGTCGGGGACGGTACGGCCCCGGAGCGGCGCAGTACGGCGACGATGGAGGCGCCGGCATCGGTGCGCATCTTCGTCTCGCCGAGCAGCCGCCCGTTCCAGTACGAGTGGGCCGACAGCTCGATGCGTTCGGCGACGAGCCCCAGGTCGGTGGTGTGCAGGACGTTGGGGCTGTGGTGCGCGGGGAGCAGCGCGTCGATCAGCGAGGCGGTCTCGGCCTCGGTGAGGTGGAGCGACTGCGCGCAGGCGTCGGGGTCGTCGCCCCGGTAGACGTTCACGGTCCGGGTCCCGTCGCGGTGCGCGATGACCGACAGCTGGCGGTGCTCCCGGGTGGTGAGGTCGTACTGGACGCCTATGCCGGGCAGGGGTGTCGTTCTCATCCGCGGAGCAGGCAAGGGCCCGTCCCTTCCGTTGTCATGTCAAAGGGTGATCGGTTCGGTGGTCGGGGGCCATGGTGCCACCCGCCGGGAGTCCCGGAACATGGGTGTCGGCACGGATGGACACGACACCGGAAACTGGTCAGGATGAGGCGGGGGACATGGATCCCACCGCAGGTCAGAGGCTCGGAGCAGGTAAAGGGAGAGAGTCGCAAAAGTGTCGCTGTACTGGCGCATCTTCCTTCTCAACGCCTCGGTGCTGGTCGTCGCCGTACTGCTGTTGCTGGGCCCCGTCACCGTCTCCACGCCCGTCCTCCTGGGTGAGGCGATCGTGCTCGTGGCGGGCCTCGTCGCGATGCTCCTCGCGAACGGGTTCCTGCTGCGGCTCGGCCTGGCGCCGCTGCAGCGACTCACCCGGGCGATGCGGACCGCGGACCTGCTGAGGCCGGGGCGGCGGGCGGCGGTGGCGGGACGCGGCGAGCTCGCCGACCTGACACGCACCTTCAACACGATGCTCGACCGGCTGGAGGCCGAGCGGGCCGCGAGCACCGCCCGGGTCCTCTCGGCGCAGGAGGAGGAGCGGCGACGGATCGCGCAGGAGCTGCACGACGAGGTGGGGCAGACCCTCACGGCCGTGCTGCTCCAGCTGAAGCACGCCGCGGACCACGCTCCCGAGGAGCTGCGCACCGAACTCCACCAGGCACAGGAGACGACGCGGACGAGCCTGGACGAGATCCGCCGCATCGCGCGCCGGCTGCGCCCCGGGGTGCTGGAGGAGCTGGGGCTGCACAGTGCGCTGAGATCGCTGGCCTCGGAGTTCTCGACGCCGCGCCTGGCGGTACGGGCCCACATCGAGTCCGGCCTCCCGAAACTCGACCACGCGACGGAGCTGGTGCTCTACCGCGTGGCGCAGGAGGGCCTCACCAACACGGCCCGCCACGCGGGCGCGACCCGGGTGGATCTGCGTCTGCGCCGCCTGCCCCGCGGCGGGGTCGGTCTCCTGGTCAAGGACGACGGCCGGGGAATCGGCCGGGCGCCGGACGGCGCGGGCCTCAGCGGCATGCGGGAACGCGCCCTGCTGATCGGCGCGGAACTGACGGTCCGCGAAGGCGAAGAGGGCGGTACGGAAGTCCACTTGAGCACACCGAGCGCTAAGGCGACGCCATGACGGCCCCCACACCCCCGGCAACCCC
>NZ_LIPQ01000078.1 GCF_001418135.1 Streptomyces aureus | reverse complement strand
AGCGTCAGATGGGTATAAGGGACAGGTCGCGGGGGGCGTCGTGGGGTGGGGGACCTGGCGGTTCAGCCGGGCGCTCCTCCAAGGCGGCTCCGCGCCCGCACCGCGGGAAGGGGACCTGGCCGGTACGAGTGGTTCGGTGGTGACGGCCATCCCCGTGGACGGTTACGGCGAGGTCCTGCTCCATCTCGCGGGCCAGCCGGTGAAGTACGCGGCGAAGGCCGGCGTGCCCGTCGCGCGCGGCACCGAGGTGTGGGTCGACTCCGTGCTCTCCCCGACGTCCGTTTCCGTCCGGCCTGTCGAGCGCTGACCGGACGAAGGCTCACCGGTCGAAGGTCGGCCGGGCGTCGCTATCTGTCTTTTTCCTTCTCATCGAAGGGGGTTTCTTCATGAGCCCTGTCCTCACCGCTGTGGTGGGCATCGTCGTTCTTCTGGTGCTGCTCGGCCTCGTCGTCATCACCCGCTACAAGGTCGCCGGGCCCAGCGAGGCGTTCATCATCACCGGCCGTCGGGGCAAGCAGGCCACCGATCCCACCACCGGGCGGGTGTTCACCGACAACAGCGGCCAGAAGGTCGTGGTCGGCGGCGGTGTGTTCGTCGTCCCGTTCGTGCAGCAGAAGTTCACCCTCGACCTGTCCAGCCGGCACATCCCCGTCGCCGTCCGGGGCGCGGTGACGCTGCGCGGGGTGAAGGCGAACCTGGAAGGCGTCGCGATCGTCAAGGTCGGGGGCACCGAGGACTCCATCCGGGCCGCCGCCCAGCGGTTCCTGATGCAGCAGGACGGCATCGTCGGCTTCACCCAGGAAGTGCTGTCGGGCGCGCTGCGCTCCATCGTGGGCCGGATGTCGGTCGAGGACATCATCCGCGACCGCGCCGCGTTCGCGGGCCAGGTCGCGGAGGAGGCCGAGGCGAGCCTGTCGGGTCAGGGCCTGGTCCTGGACGCCTTCCAGATCCAGGACATCACCACCGAGGGCTCCTACCTGGAGGACCTCGGCCGCCCCGAGGCGGCCCGCGCCAAGCAGGAGGCCGACATCGCCGAGGCCGTGGCCCGCCGCGCCGCCGAGCAGGCCCGGCTGAAGGCGGAGGAGGAGATCGCCATCGCGCAGCGGACCCTCTACCTGAAGCAGGCCGAGATCAAGGCGCAGACCGACGAGGCCGCCGCCCAGGCCAACGCCGCAGGGCCGCTCGCCGAAGCCGACCGCCAGCAGCAGATCCTGACCGAGCAGGAGAAGGTCGCCGAGCGGCAGGCCGCTCTGACCGACCGTCAGCTGGACACTCAGGTCCGCAAGCCGGCCGACGCCGCCCGCTACCAGGCCGAGCAGGAGGCGGAGGCCCGCCGTATCGCCTTGGTGAAGCAGGCCGAGGCCGACGCCCAGCGCGCCAGGCTCACCGGTGAGGGCGAGAAGGCCCACCGCGCGGCCCTCGCCGACGCCGTACGCATCGAGGGTGAGGCCGAGGCCACCGCCATCGCCGCGAGGGGCTCCGCAGAGGCGGAAGCCATGCGGAAGAAGGCCGACGCCTACGCCCAGTACGGTGACGCCGCCGTCCTCCAGATGCTCGTCGAGGTCCTGCCCCAGGTCGTCGCCAAGGCCTCCGAGCCGCTGTCGGCCATCGACAAGATGACGGTCATCTCCACCGACGGGGCGAGCCAGCTGTCCCGGACGGTCGTCGACAACGTGGCCCAGGGCATGGAGCTCCTCAGCTCCACGACGGGGGTCGACCTCGCGTCCCTGCTCCAGGGCATCAGCCAGAAGAAGGCGGCCCCCGGTCCGGCGCAGCCTGTGCCGACCGGCGACGGCGCCATCGAGATCACCGACTAGGACGAGAGCAGGAGAAGCGGTGAGAACCAGCTTCACGATGCACGCAGGGGTGCAACTCGCCCTCTCCCTCGCGGGGCTTCTCGCCGCGGTCCTCGCCGCCGTCCCGTTCCTGCCCCCGTTCGCCGACGAGTGGCTCCTCCTCGGAATCGGCATCACTCTGCTGGTGCCCCTCCATCTGGCGACGCTCGCCCGCGCCATCGCCGTCGGACTCCGGGACATGCGCTTCGCGAGCAACAAGGCGAACCAGTGGCGCGCCCTGAGCGCCCTGCCTCGGCGAGTCCGGGCGGTGCTCGTGGGTGCGGGTCTCGCCGGGGCATTCCTGGTCACCGGAGTGTTCTGGGACGACTCGGGGCTTCAACGCGTCGAGTCCGTCCGGGGGCACTACTCCGCGATCGACACCTCCGACCCCGACCGCGAGCGCGTCCCGATCAGCAGAAGCCAGTACGAGGAGTTGCGCAAGGACGACCAGCGAATCGCGTTCGCGGCGTTCGGTCTCTTTGCGGCGGGCGGCGGCGGCCTGACGTTCCTCTTCGGAAAGCTGGAATCCCAGGCCGGCCGAGCATGACCCCCGCCTCTCGCTGCGGCACGTGACGCTGGTCCCGCACGGCGGAGACGCAAGTCTCAGCATCTTCATCGCACTTTGGCCTCCATGGGTTGCGGCACTCGGCGCCTTCTTGAGCCTGAGCCGCCGGTGTCTGCGGCAGCAGGCACGACAGTGAGCCCCACGCGTCCAGAAAACCTACAGGTGAGAAGCCCCGAGAGGGACAGATGCACACCGTGACGACGCGCAACGCGAGAAGCGGCTTCCCGGAAAGCCCAGGATGGCTGATCCTGTGCCTCCTGGCACACGGATGGACGGCCCTGAGCCGCGCCACCCCGTCGTGGACGCGCATCAGCGCGGGATTCGTCGCGTTCGTCTGCCTCATCGCGCTGGTACGAACCCTGGCCTTCTGCACGCGGGTGGGACGGGCACCGAGGGGCAAGCGACCGACACTTGACCCGCCCGCCTGATCAGGCAGGTCCGCCTCGACACGGAGGAATCGTGATCGCGCTACCGCACCAGGGATCCGGAGAACCACAGGACAGTGGCCACATGGTGGTCTGCGGTGACGATGCACTTGCGCTCCGGCTCGCTGCCGAACTGCGCGAGGTCTACCGACAGCGGGTCGTCCTCGTCGCTCCCTCAGGTGACCACGCCGAGGAGACGGAACCCATCGCCGTGGTGTCCCGCGCGGCGCGGCTTCTGCGCCGTCCCGACAGCTCCGTCCCCGGCGGCACACCCCCGCCACCGCAGGACGTCACATCGTCTTCTCCCTCGGAGGCGGCGCTGCTGCGGGCCGGGGTGGACCGGGCCGCGGCCCTGGCCCTGCTGTACGAGGACGACGAGACGAACCTGCGCGCCGCGCTCGCCGCCCGCCGCCTCAGCCCCGGCCTGCGGCTCGTGGTCCGGATGTACAACCGCAAGCTTGGGCAGCACCTGGAGGAACTCCTCGACCAGGCCGCCCTCCTGACCGCGCCCGGGACCGACCGGGCCCTTCTCGACGCGTCCACCACGGTCCTGTCCGACGCCGACACCGCGGCCCCCGCGCTCGCCGCCACCGCCGTCGCCGGGACGAGCAAGGTCGTCCAGGCCGACGGAGTACTGCTGCGCGCCGCCGAACGCACACCGTCCGAACGCGGCGAGGCGGCGGATCCCGGCCTGTGCACCCTGGCGCTCCTGTCGTCCACCACGACCGACCCGGCGGGCGCCGAGGGCTCGGACACCAGCGGCCCCCAGGCACCCCTCCTGCTCCCCGACGACGAGGCCGTGGCGAACGCCGCCGGACGCGGGAGCGTCGTCCTGGAGACCGTCCGGTACGCCGGCCCCGCCCTGCCACCTCGGCGCCTGGCCCGTCGCGGAGCGCCACTGCGCGAGCTCTTCTCCAGCCGCCTTCGCTGGGCGCTCGCCGGCATCGTCGTCTCCGTCGTCGCCCTGACGCTCACCACCACCCTGCTCACCGACGCCGACCCCGTGCACGCCGCCTACCTCACGCTGCTCGACCTGTTCTCGATCAACGACCCCGCGATCAGCGCCCCCGTCACCCACCAGGTCCTCCAGCTCCTGACCGGCCTCGTCGGCCTCGCCCTGCTCCCCCTCCTCGTCGCCGGCGGCCTGGAGGCACTCGGCACCTTCCGGGCCGCAGGCGCGCTGCGCCGACCGCCCCGCGGACTGTCCGGCCACGTCGTCCTGCTGGGCCTCGGCAAGATCGGCGCCCGCGTCCTGGCCCGGCTGCGGGAGCTGGACATCCCCGTCGTCTGCGTCGAGGAGGACCCCGACGCCCGTGGCATCCCGCTCGCCCGCGGCCTCGGCATCCCCGTCGTCCTCGGCGACGTCACCGAAGACGGCGTCCTGGAAGCCGCCAAGATCCACCGGGCACACGCCCTGCTCGCCCTGACCAGCTCCGACACCACCAACCTGGAGGCCACGCTCTACGCCCGTACGGTCAAGCCCGACCTGCGCGTCGCGCTGCGCCTGTACGACGACGACTTCGCCACCGCCGTCCACCGCACCCTGCGCACCGCCCACCCCGACGCCCTCACCCGCAGCCGCAGCGTCACCCACCTCGCCGCACCCGCCTTCGCCGGAGCGATGATGGGCCGCCAGATCCTCGGCGCCATCCCCGTCGAACGCAAAGTGCTGCTCTTCGCCGCCCTCATCGTCGCCGGGAACCCCCAGTTCGAGGGCCGCACCATCGCCGGCGCCTTCCGCCCCGGGGCATGGCGCGTCCTCGCCCTCGACACCGCCTCGCCGGACGCCCGCCGCCCCGACCTCGCCTCCTCACACCAGGAGGGCGACGAACCCCAGCTTCTGTGGGACCTGCACCCCGGCTACGTCCTACGCCCCGAGGACCGCGTCGTCATCGCCGCCACGCGCCGCGGCCTCGCCGAACTCCTGGACACCTCAACACAGTCTCGACCTGCAACACCGTGGCCTGGACCGCCTATCGTGCACGGGCGGGCGGAGGACGGGAACGCGGCATGCTGATGCCCGGGCACAAACCGTGCTCCAGGGCATCGACGCGAAACGTCCGACGGGTGTCAGACGCGCACCAGCGCCGCGGCGCCGAAGGAGACGTCGAACCGGTCGCACCAGATGCTCACGCTCGGGAACGTTGACCAGTCGATGTCCGGGGGCAACGGATAGTTCTGGTCGCCCCTGTTGCCCTTGAGCTTGGCGAGATTCACATACCGACCGTCGTCGAAGACGCCCCAGCCCGCTTTCCCCTCCTTGACCGGTGCATCGCTCAGCCAGACGCGCAGGTCGGGGCCGTTGCTCGTGTCGAGCCCCTCGAGACGCAGCGTGTGGCTGCCGTCGGCGAGGCGGACGACCTTCACGGTGCCAGCAGTCGAGTGCTCATGGCTGATGAAGGTGCCCTGCGCGAGGGTGACGGGACCGGCGGGCCCGCTGGGAGATCCCCCCGCGGACGAGCTCGTGTCCGTCGTGGGTGACGCCACGGGCACGGTCGCGGGTGCGCCGGGGGCGGGCAGCGCTTCGTTGACTGTCTCGTCCACCCACAGGGCCCACGGTTTGAACCACACGAGTCCCGCCACCACGGTGATCGTGACGGCGATGCCCAGCCCAGCCCACAGTCTCTTCCGTCGGACGCGTTCCACAGGCTGCTCTCCTTCATGCTTCGTCGACCTCGTTTCGCGTCCAGCTAACGCGCCCCGGGGTATCCGTGGAAGACCCAGCAGGAAATAACGCCCCCTTCGCCGCCACCCTGGACGCGTGCCTGGAGCAGAACGTCCCCGCGACCCGCCCCTGAGAGCGGGCGAATGCCAGGGCGCTGGGCGGCCGCTTCGCCGCGGGGCGCCCGGTAGTACGGCGAACCACGCGGACGAGGTCGCGCAGAATCCCAGGCGAACACCGAACTCCTTTTGGAGGAGCGCACGGCGTGGATCACGGTCACGGCTTCCGAGTTCTCGACCGGCCCTCTTCAGGTACATCACGTATGCAGCAAAACTCGCGTTCCGGCCTGAACTCCGCCTGCCCCGTGTTCGGTGATTCACACGTCCGCATTCGGTTTGGGCCGGGACGGCAACTGTTCTGTGGAGGTAAGCAGGTTCCCTGCTGCGTCACGGCTGCCGCCCCGGCCGCATACGGCTACCCGCAGCATCCGATTTCACCGGAAAGCAGGAGCAGAACCCTTTCCCGGCATGACGGTGGCCGCCCACACCCCTTCGATCGAGGGTGGACGGCCACCGTTATACCGGCCCTGAACTATGCCAGGAGCAGCCGTGCTACCAGCGGTACCAGCGGCCGCTGCTGTTCTTGGGCCGGGCAACAAAGCCGATCAGCCAGATCACCAGGACGGCGATCGCGACCCACCAGAGAACCTTCACCGCGAAACCGGCACCGAACAGGATCAGAGCGAGCAGAAGAACAAGAAGCAGGGGAACCATAGTTATCAACCTCCGAGACACCGGATGCCCTGCCACCCCTCGCCCATGCATACGATTCTTATTTGTTTCTTATTCAATGCAGGCGGGCATAAGGTGCGCTCGGCTCCTCACTCCCGTCGGCTGCTTTTCTCGCCGGGGCGCGCCTCGGGCCGACTGGCCGCCTTTCGGTGTCGCCGAGGCGCGCGGGGTTTGGGCCTCGGAATCGTGAGCAGGCGGTGGTCACGACCAATCCGGTACTACACGAGGAGGTCCCCATGTCGGGCACCGAGAAGGCCAAGGCACAGGCCGAGCAGGCCAAGGGCAAGGCCAAGGAGATGACGGGCCAGGCAGTCGGCAACGAGCGGATGATCGCCGAAGGACAGGCCGACCAGGCCAAGGGCAACGCCCGCCAGGCCAAGGAAGACGTCAAGGACACCCTCCGCCACCGCTGAACCGCACACCTCGCCACTGGGCCCCGACCACTGCCCCCGGTCGGGGCCCAGTCACGTCCCCGGCCCGGCGCTCCGCGTCCCTTCCCGGGAGACGGCTCAGTCGACCTCGACGTAAGGCAAGAGTGCCGGTGGAGGCGAGGAGACTGGGCACGAGATGCCTGCGAAGCCGGAGAAGAGGGCAGCCACGAAGAAGTCCCCGGCCAGGAAGACGGCGGCGAAGAAGAGCGCTGCCCGGGGCTGTTGCCCTGAGGACGGGACGGGTCGGCTCCCCGGCTTGAGCTCGGCGTTGTGCCTCCTGAGGCACGCCGTGTCGTAGGCCTTCACTGTGATCACGCCCTCGTCTGGCGGGGCGGGGTGCGGTACTCCACGCTCATGCGCCACGCTGCGAGAGCCACACTTCGGCCACTCCGACAACAACGAACACCCCGCCGCAGGCGCTGCGCAGTGTCCGCAGAGTCGACGGCTCGTTGCGCTGCTCTTGGGTGGGTGCGTCGATATGAACTGCTGGATGATTCTTGGGCTTTGATCGATCCGTTACTGGCGCCGGGCCGGATGGATAGGCCTGTCGGGACCTTGCCAGGTCGTGAACGAGACCCCGTGGAAGCTGTCCACCGGTGCCGCCTGGCACTGGTCCGCCGACGGCACCTGCGACCGCCTTCTGGCCCACGTCCAGCAGCACTCCGACGCCGTCGGACTCGGACATGTCAACTGGCCCATCGTCTGCGTGGACTCAACCACGCTCAGGTCCATCAGCACGCCGCCGGGGCCCGAAAGACGCCTTCGCAGCGGGGACGGTCCCGGCTCGCCGCCCGCCTCGCCCCCGCTTGCTGTCCCCCGCACGCGCGGGCCCCCCGCCATCCGTGCGGAGGGATGAACAGGCTCCAGCCCGGGCAGAGTGGTGCGTCAGCGGTAGTCGTCCGGGTGACCCTGCATCCAGGTGTTGATGAAGTCGCGGGTACCGATCAGCGTCGTCTGGTGCTTGCGCAGGTTCTCGTGGGAGCTGTCGCCCCCGAGCGTCTTGTTCAGTTCGGCCATCTTCTGGAGTGGCTCGGGGAAGTGGCCGGGACCTTTGGGGTCGTTCTTCATCGCCGAGTTCAGCTCCTGGAGCTCTTTGTTCACGCGGGCCAGGAAGTAGGAACAGTCCGACGCGCAGGAGTCGTTGAGCGTGGCCTGGAGGGTGGCGAAGGCGTCGCGGACCTTCTCGCCGGAGGTGGGGGCGTATGGGTCTGAGGTAGGCGCGGCGGAGGGTGTGACGTCGCCGGGCAGGGTGTCGTGGCCGTCGGGTGCGGCCGTGGTCGCGGTCGTCGCCGGCCCGCCTGCCGCGGCGTCGGGCTTCGGGGTATTGCTGCATGAGACGGCCAGGGCCGCCAGAGCGGCGGCTATCAGCGCGGGCCGGCGTACGTGCGTCTTGCGGATCATGTAAATCCCCTCCTCTGTGTGATGGACCGGGTGAGCCTATCGGGGCCGAGGGTGTTGGCCGGGAGAGCGGGACGCAGCTTCGGAGGGGGTGGGTACGCCAGTGACGCGATGGGCGCATGGGCGAGCCCTTGCCGGGCCGAGCCGGCAGGGGCTCCGGCTTGTCCTCCCACGTCCAGGGGGACAGTTTGACCCCCCTGCCGGGTGGCGATCGGAGCATCCGGCCTCGGGAAGTGGGCGGCTACCCGCGCCGGTAGGCCTCCCACGCCCGCCCGGCCTTCAGGGCCTCCTCCCGGTACCGGCGCAGTTCGGGGACACCCTGTCCGGCGCGCTCGGCCCAGTGGGCGGTGATCGAGGCGGCGAACGCGGTGACCGCCGCTTCCGGAGCGTCGCGATACGCCGGGACCTGAGCGGCGTGCTTCTCGGCATGCTCGGGCGCATGGCCGCCAGGATGAGCTGCGGGACGAGGAGCGCCACGTCGAGCCGGGCGGCACCCCGGTGGGCCAGGACCCAGTCGACGAAGCGGACTTCGCCAACGAGGATGTTGTCGGAGCGGATGTCGCAGTGCAGGAGTGTGCCGCCCCTCATCGCCGGGTGGTAGTCCGCCGCCCGCTCGACGACCGGGTGGTCGGTGAACTCCGGCACGTCCAGGTAGGGGCTCGGGGTGAGGGAGCGTGGAGAGCTATGACGGCGTCCAGGATGTGCGGCAGGTCCGGGGAGCCGGGAGTGAGGTCGGGGTGGCGTCCGTCGACGTACTCGAAGGCCAGGACGATCCAGCCGTCCTCGTCGAGTTCGGCGAGCAGTCGCGGGCCGGGGCCCTGGGGGAGGCTGCGGTTGATCGCCCCTTCGGTGCGGTACATGGCGGCCAGCGGGTCGTGGGTGGGGATGGCCTTCACGAAGACGGAGTGGCCGTTGGCCTGAGGCATCTGGACACGAACGCCGGGAGTGAAGCCGCCGGCCACGGGCTGGGCCGGCCGGTGGCGGCGAGTTGGTCTGCGAGGCGCTCGCGGAGCGCGGGCGGGAGGCTGTCCCACGTTCGGGTGGTCACGTCGCTCTCCAGGTGATGGTGTCGTGGTCGATGTGGACCAGGTCCTCGTGGGCGAGGTGGGCGAGTCCCCGGCGCAGTACGGCGTGCAGGTGGGTCTCGTGGCGGTAGCCGAGGAAGTGTTTCTCCGTCAGGCCTTCCTCAGAAGACAGTAGGGCGCTCGCAGCCGCGGCAAGAGTTTCCGCGCGCCCGAGATCCGGAGGGCCAAGAGGGCGGCCCTCGTTCGGCGGCGGCGGCGCGGCGGCGGTAGGTGTGGCTGGTCGCCGGTGAGGAGGATGTGCGGGGTCGTCAGCGCGTTGAGGAGGAGCCGCAGCTTGAACCGGGGCGAGTTCAGGGTCTCGGGGTTGCCGACGGGCGTGGCGTAGTCCATGGCGCCGTCGAAGCCGCCGAGGTGGGCCGCGTGCTCGATCTCGTGGGTGGTGGCGTAGAGCTTGGAGGTGAAGCTGACCTCCTCGTCGAGCATCAGGCCGTGGTCGCTCTGGAGCTGCTTCACGCCGTCGATCAGGCGGGCGCGCCGTTCGGCGGGCAGGGGCGCGGTGCCGGTGTTGAGGAGATCGAGGTCGGATGCCGGCCAGGGGCGGGGGGCGTGAGAGCCGTAGGCGAGGGCGTAGCCGTCGGCCGGCCGGGTGCAGGGCTGCGGCGGCCGTGAACAGGTCGGTGCTCACTGCTGCTCCAGGGCGTGGCCGAGGCCGGTGCCGTAGGCGAGGGCGTCGCGCATGTGGCTCTCGGTGATCCGCTGGTTGTTGCCGACGCGCGGAGGGCCTACGGCGCATGCTCACGCGGCAGGTCCTCAACAGCATGGTGCTCGCCGGTCACACGCCCGCTGCGGACTCGTGCAGGATGGGCCACAGCTCGACCGGCTCGACGTCGGCGAACGGCATGTCGGCGGCTATCGCCTGGGCCCGCTGGAGACTGTCGCAGTCCAGCAGGTAGAAGGTGGCGATGTACTCCTTGGTCCCCAGATACGTCCCGTCGGTGACCGCCGCCACGCCCTCCTCGCGGCGCACGAGCTGAGCGTTCACCGCATCCCCCAGGCCGTAGGCGCCGATGAGTTCACCGCTCTCGCGGTACCTCTTGTTGAACGCCTCCTGCTTGGCGATCGCCTCCGGCCACGCCTCCGCGGGGAAGGAGTCCCACTTCGCCTGGTTGCCGTAGATCATCGCGACGAACTTCATCTCGGGTGTCCTCCCCATCCGCGCGCCCCGTTGGCGTGCTGTCACCATGGGTCGGAGCAGAAGACAGATCCTCTACATCCACCAGCAACTTTTCTCAGAAATCTTCTTCCACTGCCACTGACCAGCCTGTTTGTTGAAACGAGCCAGGCTCCACCCCGCACCGACAGCCGGTGACGGTGAAGCCGCGCCCGTCCCCCGGCGCCTGCCGGAAGGCTACGGGGCGGGGGTGTGGTGCACGACGGTCGTCTCGCACGCCTCCGCGTACACCTTCAGCGCGTAAGCCTCCGCCTGGTCGACGGACAGACCCCACCGCAGCTTCGTGGCCGTCCACTCCCCCACGTACCGGCAGTGCGCCTCAGGCAGCGGCGGCATCCACTCGGCCGGGTCCCGATCGGCCTTGGCCCTGTTGCTGCGAGCGGTCACCGCTACCCGGGACGCGGCGGCGTCCCCGGTCGTCCGCGTACGCCTCACGCCGCTGCACAGTCCAGGCACTCGCACCAGCTGGTAGGGAGCGTCATTCGAACCGTGCGGTATTCCCTGTGGGCCGGTAGTGGAGTGTCTACGTTGGGCCTGCTGCTTCCGGTGGATCGCTTCTCCTCGCGCAGGTGTTCCCCGCTGTGGAGTTGGTCCGCGACTCCGTAGGCAGCCCGCGGGTCACTGACGGGCCATGTGCATGCGCATCTCGCTCTCGGCGTCGACGATGAGGTCGCCGGACAGGTCGACGGTGACGCTGTGGAGGGTGCCGGTGAAGCGGAACGGCGCCTGGTAGTCGGGGGTGACGGCAGATCCGGGGTTGGCTCCGCAGGCCATGCCGCCCGGATTGAACGTGATCGGGGTGGTGACCGGCATCTCGGTCTCGCCGACGAGGCGGCCGTCGATGTAGAGCTGAGCGCGGCCGGGTGCGCCCTTGCCGTGGGCGATGTCGGGGGCGCCGGTGGGCTCGAACTCGAAGCGCAGCGCGTGCCGTCCCTCGGGCACGGATTCGCTGGAGGCGACGTGGTGCATCGCCCGTTGGACGTAGTTGTGGGCGTAGTGGAGGTGGCCGTCCTTGACGTAGAGGGACCAGCCGCCGGCATTGGTGCCCTGGCAGAGCAGGACGCCCTGCGCGCCGCCGGGCGGGATCTCGACGTCGGCGGTGACACTGTGCGGGCGGTTGAGGACCCGGGGGGCGACTGCGGCGGGCACGGCCTGGGTACCGGAGCGGAAGGTGTAGCTGGTTCGGTTCTCGGTGATCTGCGGGCGCTCGGTCATGATGCGCTGCAGGACGCTGCCGTCGATCGGCATCACGTTGTACTTGCCGGCCTCCACGTACCACAGCGCGATCATCTCGATGAGTTTGCTGCGGTGCTCCTGGGCGAGGTTCCGGGTTTCGGCGATGTCTTCGTCGACGTGGTAGAGCTCCCAGTGGTGGGCGTCGAGGTCGTCGAGGTCGGCCATCGTGATCGGAGTGCCGAACGGCCGCTCGGCCTCGGCGAAGGAGGGGCCGGGCCAGGGACAGACCGCCCGCCATCCGTCGTGGTCGATCGCCCGGTGGCCGAGCATCTCGTAGTACTGGGTGCGGTGGCGGCTCGCCGCGCTGGCGTCGTCGAAGGTGTGGGCGAAGCTGACCCCGTGCAGGGCCGACTGGGTGACCCCCCGAATGGTCGTGGGCGCCTCGATGCCGAGCACGTCCAGGACGGTGGGCACCATGTCGATGATGTGCGCGAACTGGTCGCGGATCTCACCGCGGGCCCGGATGCCGTCGGGCCAGTGGACGAGGAACGGGTCGCTGGTGCCCCCGCGGTAGGTCTCCCGCTTCCACCGCCGGAACGGCGTGTTGCCCGCCCAGGTCCATCCCCACGGGTAGTGGTTGAACGTGGTGGGGCCGCCGAGCTCGTCGATCTGCGTCAGGCTCTCCTCCAGCGTCTCGGGCGCGTTGTTGAAGAACTGCACTTCGTTGGTGGTGCCGGTCATCCCGCCCTCTGCGCTCGCCCCGTTGTCGGAGACCACCATGATCAGCGTGTTGTCGAACTCACCGGTCTCCTTCAGGAAGTCCACCAGCCGCCCGATGTGGTGGTCGGTGTGGGAGAGGAACCCGGCGTAGACCTCCATCATCCGCGCGGCAAGTCTCCTTGCCTCCGGGGACAGCGACTCCCACGTGGGCACGTCCGGATCGCGCGGGGACAGGCGGGCGTCGGCGGACACCACGCCGAGCTGCTTCTGCCGGGCGAAGGTCTGCTCGCGGTAGGCGTCCCAGCCGTCGTCGAACCGTCCCCGGTAGCGGTCGGCCCACTCCTTGGGCACATGGTGCGGGGCGTGCGTCGCACCGGGGCACAGGTTCAGGAAGAACGGCTTGTCCGGGGCGACCTGCTTGGCGTCGGCGATGAACGAGATCGCCCGCTCAACCAGGTCCTCCGTCAGGTGGTAGCCCTCCTGCGGCGTGGCCGGCGGCTCGACCTGGTGGTTGTCGTACACCAGGTCCGGATGCCACTGGCTCGTGTCGCCGCCGAGGAACCCGTAGAACCGCTCGAAACCCCGCCCCAGCGGCCATCGGTCGTACGGCCCGGCCGCCGACTCCTGCTCCGAGGGCATCAGGTGCCACTTGCCGACCATGTACGTGTTGTAGCCGTGCTGCAGCAGCATCTCCGACAGGAACCCGTTCTCGAACGGGATCTACCCGTTGTAGCCCGGGTAGCCGGTGGCTAGCTCCGTGATCGCCGCCATGCCGTTGGCGTGGTGGTTGCGGCCCGTGATGATGCAGGAGCGCGACGGCGAGCACAGCGCGGTGGTGTGCATGTTGCTGTACAGCAGCCCGCCCGCGGCCAGCGCGTCCAGATTCGGCGTCTCGATCGGACTGCCGTAGCAGCCGAACTGCCCGAACCCCGTGTCGTCGAACACGATGAACAACACGTTCGGCGCACTCGCCACCGCCCGCACCGGCTGGGGCCACGCCGGACTCGACTCATCGGTCGTCCGCCCGATCACCCCCGGAAACCGCTGCCCCGGCCGGTACTCACTCCACGACGACTGCGCCATCTGTCTCCGTCCCACCAGCGGCGCGAGCGCCGGTGATGTGTGTGCTGCTGTGCGGCGTGCTGCGACCACCCCTGCGGCGACGCAAGATCCCTACCGGACGGCCCAGGCAGGAGGCTCCGGCCGGGGCCACGGTCCTGGGCTACTCCACGCTAGGACGCCGCCACCACCACGGCGAGCGGGCTGCGGCTGTCTGGCCCTATGCGAGAAGGCGCTACGGAGCGGGGTGTAGACGACGGTTCCCCCG
Organism: Streptomyces aureus; assembly: GCF_001418135.1. Taxonomy (GTDB): domain Bacteria; phylum Actinomycetota; class Actinomycetes; order Streptomycetales; family Streptomycetaceae; genus Streptomyces; species Streptomyces aureus_A. The sequence goes on along the minus strand of NZ_LIPQ01000078.1, from coordinate 174 downwards.
CCCCAGCCGGCCACGATGTCGCACAGCCGGTCCCACTCGTCCTGGTGGTGGATAGGGGCGATCTCGTTCATCGCCGACGCCAAGCAGGTCGCCCCGGACAAGCCGTTCTTCCTGAACCTGTGCCCCGGTGCGACGCACGCCCCGCACCATGTGCCCAAGGAGTGGGCCGACCGC
>NZ_LIPQ01000077.1 GCF_001418135.1 Streptomyces aureus | reverse complement strand
CGCCGAGGCCGTGGGCGAGGAGTTGGTGGTGGGCCACGGGCAGGGCGTCGAAGACCAGGCGTCTGCCGGGGGCGTGCTCGCCGAGGCCGTAGCCGAGGAGGGTGACCTCGGCGGGTTCGTTGATGGTGATCCACCTGGGTACGCGGTCGGCGAGCCGCTCCGCGACCACCGAGGCGTACGCCGCGAAGCGCTGGGCGGTGTCGCGGTCGAGCCAGCCGCCGTTCTCCTCCAGGGCGAGCGGTGTGTCCCAGTGGAAGAGCGTGGGCACCGGGGCGATCCCCGCGGCGCACAGTTCGTCGACGAGCCGGTCGTAGAAGTCCAGCCCCCTGTCGTTGACGCGGCCGTGTCCTTCGGGCAGGACGCGGGACCAGGAGACCGAGAACCGGTAGGCGCCGACGCCGAGTTCGGCCATCAGTGCGACGTCCTCGCGGTAGCGCCGGTAGTGGTCGGTGGCCACGTCCGCGCGCGAGCCGTCCTTGACGCGTCCCTCTTCTCCGGTGAAGGCGTCCCAGCTGGAGGGGCCGCGGCCGTCGGCCGTGAGCGAGCCTTCGATCTGGAAGGCGGAGGCGGAGACTCCCCAGAGGAAACCGGCCGGGAACTCGGGTACGGGCGCTGTCATGAGGACTCGCTTCGATCGTCGGCGTGCGGGTTGCTCACGGCACTTTCGGGTCCCCGGGTCCACCCTGTCAATGGAACGTGAACAATTCTCAGGTTTGCCCGCACGCCGTGCGAACGGGCCCTTCCCGCATGCGGGAAGGGCCCGTCCTCCGTAAAGCTCCGGTACCGGTCAGCTTCCGGTGTGCGTCCGGCGGCGGAGCCACCAGACGAGCGCGCCGCCCGCGCCGATCGCGACGGCCGCGATGCCGACGATCAGGCCGACCCCGTCGACCAGCTCGGGCCGGTGCGACTGGAGGCCGCCCGCGAGGGTGGCGAGACCGGCGCCGGTGACGCCCGCCGCCCCCTTCGAGGCGATGATCATGAAGACGAGGAGGGAGATCTGCTCACCGACGGAGAGCGGGTCGCCCATCGCCTCGGCGACGAAGAGCGAGGCCATCGTGAGGTAGATCGCGGTGCCGTCGAGGTTGAAGGAGTAGCCGGTCGGCACGGTGATGCCGACGACCGGCTTGCTGACACCCAGGTGCTCCATCTTCGCGATGAGCCGCGGCAGCGCGGACTCGGACGAGGAGGTGGAGAGGATCAGCAGGAACTCGCGGCCCAGGTACGTGAGGAGGGTCCAGATGTTGAGCCCGGCGACCAGCCTGAGGAGCGTCCCGAGGACCACGAACACGAAGATCGCGCAGGTCAGATAGAAGCCGATCATGATGACGGCGAGGGACTTCAGCGCGTCGACTCCCGTCGCGCCGACGACGGCCGCGATCGCGCCGAACGCGCCGACCGGGGCGGCCCACATGATCATGCCGAGGATGCGGAAGACGAGCCGCTGGATGTGCCCGATTCCGCGCAGAACCGGTTCGCCCGCCGCGCCCATGGCCTGGAGCGCGAAGCCGGCGAGCAGCGCGACGAGGAGGGTCTGGAGGACCTCGCCCTCGGTGAAGGCGGAGACGATGGTCGTGGGGATGATCCCGAGGAGGAACTCCGGCGTGGACTCGCTCGCGCCCTCGGCCTGCTTGGCACCGGCCTCGGCCAGCTCCTTGGTGAGGTGCAGCCCGGAGCCGGGCTCCAGGATGTTGCCGACGACGAGGCCGATCGCGAGTGCGACGGTCGACATGAGGAGGAAGTAACCGAGGGCGAGACCGCCGACGGCACCGACCTTCGCGGCCTTTCGGACCGATCCGACGCCGAGCACGATCGTGCAGAAGATGATCGGCGAGATCATCATCTTGATCAGGTTGACGAAGCCGGTCCCCAGCGGCTTCAGCTCGACGGCGACGCCGGGCGCCAGGAATCCGACCGCGATGCCGAGCACCACGGCTCCGATCACGGCCAGGTACAGATAGTGCGTACGGTCCCGTCTTGCGGCCACGGGGTCCTCCTCGTGCTGATGGGGTGTCCACGTCCCGGTGGACTCCGAGAGCATCCATCAGCCTGTGACCGGGGTCACGGTTACGTACGTTTCGTTCACGACCGAACCGTGCGGAGGGGACGGACGGGGAGGCCGGTGAGGGAACGATTCGGGAACGCGATGCGTCGGCGCACGGTCCCACGTGCACACTTACCCGCATGCGTTTCCCCCTCCCCCACCCCCGCAGCCTGGCCGGCCAGCTCTTCGCGATGCAGGTCGTGCTCGTGGCCGTCGTCGTGGCCGGGTGTGCGGTCTTCGCTTACGTCACGGACCGGGCGCAGGCCGAGGAGACCGCTCGGCGGCAGGCCACCGCGACCGCCGCGGCCGTCGCCGACTCCCCGTCCGTGGTCGCCGCGGCGCGGTCCGCCGACCCGACGGCGGTGCTCCAGCCGTACGCCGAGGCGCTGCGCCGTCACGCGGGCGTGGCCTTCGTGGTGATCATGGCGCCGGACGGCACGCGCTGGACCCACCCCGAGCCGGAGCAGATCGGCCGGACGTACCTCGGGCACATCGAGGAGGCGGTGGCGGGCCGGACGCACTCCGAGACCCACCTGGGGGTGCTCGGTCCCTCCGTACGGACGGTGGCGCCGGTCTTCGACGGCGGCGGCCGGGTCGTGGCGCTGGTCAGCGCGGGCATCACGATCGACAAGATCAGCGAGCAGGTACGGGAGCAGGTCACCGCGCTGCTCGGCATGGCGGGCGCGGCGCTCGCGCTCGGCGGGGCGGGGACGTACGTGATCAACGCGCGACTGCGGCGCCACACGCACGGCATGAACGCGACGGAGCTGAGCCGGATGCACGACTATCACGAGGCCGCGCTGCACGCGGTCCGCGAGGGGCTCGTGATGCTCGACGGGCGGCGGCGGATCGCGCTCATCAACGACGGGGCGCGGGAGCTGCTGGGTCTGGACGAGGGGGTCGTCGGCCGTCCGGCGGCGGAACTCGGCCTCCCCGCGACGCTGACCGGCGCGCTGCTGTCCTCGGAGCCGCGGGTCGACGAGACGCACCTGACGGCGGACCGGGTCCTGGTGGTCAACACCCGGCCGGTGGTGGGCGGGGAGCGGCGCGGCACGGTCGCCACGCTCCGGGACCGCACGGAACTGCAGGCGCTGTCGGGCGAGCTGGACTCGGAGCGGGGGTTCACGGAGGCGCTCCGCTCGCAGGCCCACGAGGCGGCGAACCGACTGCACACGGTCGTGTCGCTCATCGAGCTGGGCCGGGTGGCGGAGGCGGTGGAGTTCGCGACGGCGGAGCTGGAACTGGCCCAGGCGCTCACGGACCGGGTCGTGGACGCCGTCGGGGAGCCGGTGCTCGCGGCGCTGCTGCTCGGCAAGGCGGCGCAGGCGAACGAGCGGGGCGTGGAGCTGGTCCTCACGGAGGACAGCCGTATCGACGACGGCCTGGTGCCGGCGGCGCTGCCGTCCCGGGACCTGGTGACGATCCTCGGCAACCTCATCGACAACGCGGTGGAGGCGGCGGGCGGCACCCCGCACGCGCGCGTGACGGTCACGGTCGCGGCGCGCACGGGAGACGGCGAACTGCTCCTCCGGGTCGCCGACACCGGCCCCGGCGTCCGCCCGGCCGACCGCGACGCGGTCCTGTGCCGCGGCTGGACCACCCGGGGCCGGTGTCGGCGACC
>NZ_LIPQ01000076.1 GCF_001418135.1 Streptomyces aureus | reverse complement strand
GGTCGAGGGCAGGGGCGTCGACCTCGACCACCGCGTCGCCGAGATCGACGCGGCCATGCGCAGCGAGCACAAGTCCACCTTCAAGGACCTGTTCACCGTCGGCTCCCGCTTCAAGCTGCTGCCCATCGTCTGGGTCGGCATCGGACTCTCGGTCTTCCAGCAGCTCGTCGGCATCAACGTCGCGTTCTACTACTCCGCGACCCTCTGGCAGTCCGTCGGCATCGACCCGTCGAGCTCGTTCTTCTACTCGTTCACCACGTCGATCATCAACATCATCGGCACCGTGATCGCGATGGTCCTGGTCGACCGCGTCGGCCGCAGGCCGCTCGCCCTCGTCGGCTCCGTCGGCATGGCGATCGCCCTCGCCTTCGAGGCCTGGGCCTTCTCCGCCGACCTCGTCGACGGCAAACTCCCCGAGACGCAGGGCGTCGTGGCGCTGATCGCCGCCCATGTCTTCGTGCTCTTCTTCGCCCTCTCGTGGGGCGTGGTGGTCTGGGTCTTCCTCGGCGAGATGTTCCCCAACCGGATCCGCGCCGCCGCCCTCGGTGTCGCCGCCTCCGCCCAGTGGATCGCCAACTGGGCCATCACGGCCAGCTTCCCGTCCCTCGCGGACTGGAACCTCTCCGGCACCTACGTCATCTACACGGTCTTCGCCGTGCTCTCGATCCCCTTCGTGCTCAGGTACGTCAAGGAGACCAAGGGCAAGGCGTTGGAGGAGATGGGCTAATCCCCGCTGCCCCTCTCCTCACCCACGGAACTGCCCCGGCCCGAGGCCTCACGCCTCGGACCGGGGCAGTACGTCGTGGTCGTCCGACCTCAGGCCGTGAGCCGGGGCAGTGCGTCACGATCGTCCGCCCTCAGGCCGTGAGCCGGGGCGGTGCGCCGTGGTCCTCCGCGCTCAGGCCGTGAGCCGTGGCACGACGGCGTCGCAGAACAGCCGCACGCTCCGCCACCCCTCCTCCACCGGCATCCCGCCGCACAGCGGATGCAGCACGAGGCTCTCCAGGCCGAGCGCCAGGCACTCCTCCGGAGTGACGACCCGGTAGACCCCCTCCGCGCGCAGCTCCGCCACCGTCGTCGCCGTCGACCGCACCGCCGAGCGGATGTCCTTCGACTGCCAGGAGGCGTACGTCCGCGCCTCGTGCAGGAAGTGCTCCCCGTATTCCGCCCAGGTCCGGTCCGGGTCCTCCGACAGGTGCAGCAGCGGCGTCACCTCGGCCGGCATCATCGTCCAGCCCTCCGCGCCGTACTCCGCACATCGCTCCTGGTAGTACGCCTCCAGCTCCGGCAGGTGCGCGCTCGGGAAGAACGGCAGCCCGAGCCGGGCCGCCCGCCGGGCCGCCGCCCGTGACGACCCCCCGACCAGAAGCATCGGATGCGGCTGGGTGAAGGGCCTCGGGGTGACCCGTACCGTACGGCCCTGATACGTGAACGGCTCCCCGCTCCAGGCCGTGAGCAGGGTCTCCAGGAGCAGGTCCTGGAGCTTGCCGCGCCGCCCCCAGTCGACCCCGCGCTCCTCGTACTCCTCCGGGCGGTAGCCGATGCCCGCCACCGTCACCAGGCGTCCTCCGCTCAGCAGGTCGAGGACCGCGATGTCCTCGGCCAGCCGCAGCGGGTCGTGCAGCGGCCCGATGATCGCGGAGACGGTCACCGCGATCCGCCTCGTCGCGCCGAAGACCGCGCCCGCGAGGGCGAAGGGGGAGGGGAGCCAGTTGTTGTCGACACCGTGGTGCTCCTCGGTCTGCACGGTGTCGACGCCGTGCGCGTCGGCGTGCACGGCCATCTCGACGGCGGCCCGGTAGCGGGCGGAGAGGGACTCGGGTGTCGCGCGGGGATCGACGAGGTTGAACCGTACGACGGTGAACGGCATGGGAAGTCCCCCTCCGCTGGTGGGATACCGGCGAAGGGGGACGTTATCTGACGCGGCGTCAGATGGAAACGGTGTCGCGGGCCTCGACGTGCTCCGCGGGCTCGACGGGCTCCTGAGCCGGCGTGCGCGGCAGCACGGCGTACAGCACGCCCGCCACCACGATGGTCGCCGCCCAGCCCAGGCCGTTCTCGCCGATCCAGGAGGAGGCGAGCGGACCGGAGAACCAGTCGACCTTGGTGAAGAGGAGGCCCACCAGCAGCGCGACCGCCCAGGCCGTCATCGCCTGCCAGGCGAAACCGCCCCGGTACCAGTACGCGCTGGTGCGGGTGGTGTCCATGAGGGCCACCGCGTCGTACGACCGGCGCCGCAGCATGTCCACGCCGAAGACGCCGATCCAGGCCGAGAACGCCACCGCGAGCAGGGTCAGGAAGGAGATGAAGGAGCCGATGAAGCTGGTCGCCACCACCATGAGCAGGAAGCCGAAGACCAGGCTGATCAGCGCGTTGACGCTGACCGCCGCCGCGCGCGAGACCTTGATGCCCAGGGTCTGCGCGGTGAACCCGGCCGAGTACATCGACATCGAGTTGATCAGCAGCATCCCGATCAGGGCGATCACCAGGTACGGCACCGAGATCCACATCGGAAGCAGCTCACCGATGAAGGAGACCGGGTCCTGCGCCGAGGCCAGGTCCGGCGTCGACACCGCCATGACCGCGCCCATCAGGACCATCGGCAGCACGACGATCCCGGCGCCGCCCACCGTCGAGCCGACCATCGCCTTCGACGAGGCGTTACGGGGCAGGTAGCGGGTGAAGTCGGGACCCGAGGGAACCCAGCTGATGCCACCGGCCGCGATCGTGCCGATGCCCGCGATCATCATCGCCGTCGAACCGGCCGGCTTGTCGAAGACCGCCGACCAGTCGGTGTTCGCCACCAGATGGACCAGGACGAGCACCGAGAAGGCGCCGAAGAGATACGTGGACCACTTGCTGCACACCCGCAGCGCGTTGATCCCGAGCCCCGAGACGAGGAAGGTGCAGGTGACGAAGAGGATCAGCGTCACGACGATGAGGAACGTGTTCGACTTCACGCCGAAGAGCAGGTCGAGCACGGTCAGCACCGCGTAGGCGCCGGTGACCGCGTTGATGGTCTCCCAGCCCCACCGGGCCACCCAGATCAGCGCGCCGGGAAAGAGGTTTCCGCGCTGACCGAACACCGCGCGCGACAGCGCCATCCCGGGTGCGCCGCCCCGCTTGCCCGCGATCGAGATCAGGCCGACGATCCCGTACGAGAGGACCGGCGCGGCGACCGCCACGGACAGGACCTGCCAGAAGTTCAGGCCGTTGAAGACGATCAGACCGGCGCCCATCGTGAGCAGCAGCACACTGATGTTGGCCGCCACCCAGGTCGGGAACAGCTCGCGGACCCGGCCGGTCCGCTCGGCGTCGGGGACGGGCTCGAGACCGCGGGTCTCCATCGCACCGTCGTGCGTCGCGCCTGCGGCTTCGGAGGCGTCGTGGGGCATGGGGGTACTCCGTACGAATGTGTGGGGGTCGGAACATCGTACATTCGCGCCCTAACGAGCAAAGGGCGCGTCAGCCCACAGAAGGGGCCGCAGCGCCCTCCGGGTGCGCCGCGCGCACCGACGCCTCGCGCACCGGCACCGGACCGATACGGCCCGGGTCGTGGCTCCGCCCCGAGGTGCTTCCCGTCGGCGTGCGGCCGAACGGCGGACCGGCCCGGCCCGGAGGGGCATGCCCCCGCCGGGAGAGCGGGGGGACGCGGGCGAGGTCACGCCATACTGGTTGAGTTATGGAACTCATCCTTGCTGTAGTCATCGCTCTGGTCGTCGCGGTCGCCGTGACGAGCGGGCTCGTGATCAGCGGTCGCAAGAAGAAGCAGCTGCCGCCGGCCGAGCCGCCGTCCACCACGCCGACCATCACCGCTCCGCCCGCCGAACCGCATGTCGGCGAGGAGGCGGAGACGCCGCGGGAGGAACCACGCCGCACGGTCGAGGAGGTCGCACTCCCCGCCGAGGAGGCCGTCGAGACGCCGGCCGCCGTCGAGGACCCCGTCGTCGCCGAGCCCGCGGCGCCCGCGATCGAGATCCCGGAGCCCACCGCCGGCCGTCTCGTCCGGCTCCGGGCCCGGCTCGCCCGCTCGCAGAACTCGCTCGGCAAGGGGCTGCTCACGCTCCTGTCCCGCGAGCACCTCGACGAGGACACCTGGGAGGAGATCGAGGAGACCCTACTCACGGCCGATGTCGGCGTCGCTCCCACCCAGGAGCTCGTCGAGCGCCTGCGCGAGCGGGTCCGGGTGCTCGGCACCCGCACCCCGGAGGAGCTGCGCGCGCTGCTCCGCGAGGAGCTCGTCACCCTGCTCGGCCCCGACCTCGACCGCACGGTGCACACCGAGAGCCCCTCGGACGTGCCGGGCGTCGTCATGGTCGTCGGTGTCAACGGCACCGGCAAGACCACCACCACCGGCAAGCTGGCCCGTGTCCTCGTCGCCGACGGCAAGTCCGTCGTCCTCGGCGCGGCCGACACCTTCCGTGCCGCCGCAGCCGACCAGCTCCAGACCTGGGGCGAGCGCGTCGGCGCCCGGACCATCCGCGGCCCGGAGGGCGGCGACCCGGCGTCGATCGCCTTCGACGCGGTCAAGGAGGGCATCGCGGAGGGTGCCGACGTCGTCCTCATCGACACCGCCGGCCGGCTCCACACCAAGACCGGCCTCATGGACGAGCTCGGCAAGGTCAAGCGCGTCGTCGAGAAGCACGGCCCGCTCGACGAGATCCTGCTCGTCCTCGACGCCACCACCGGCCAGAACGGTCTGATCCAGGCCCGGGTCTTCGCCGAGGTGGTCGACATCACCGGCATCGTGCTCACCAAGCTCGACGGCACCGCCAAGGGCGGCATCGTCGTGGCCGTCCAGCGCGAGCTGGGCGTCCCGGTCAAGCTGGTCGGCCTGGGCGAGGGCCCGGACGACCTGGCGCCGTTCGAGCCGGGCGCATTCGTCGACGCCCTGATCGGCGACTGACGCTCGTACCGACACGCGGAAGGGCCCTCGCCGGGTGGCGAGGGCCCTTCCGCGTACCGGGGCTCAGAACTGGGTGCGGTGGCAGATGTACGCCAGCGTGCCGAGCAGCAGGCGCGCCTGCGGCGGCGCGCCCGCCGTGTCCAGCGTCGGGGGCCGCAGCCAGCGCACCGGACCGAGCCCGCCCAGGTCCGACGGGGGAGCGGTGACGTAGGTGCCGGGCCCCAGGCAGTGCAGATCCAGATCGGCGTCGTCCCAGCCCATCCGGTAGAGCAGCTGCGGAAGCTCCGCCGCCGCTCCGGGCGCCACGAAGAACCGCGCCCGGCCGGTCGGCGTCGCGCACACAGGGCCCAGCGGCAGTCCCATGCGCTCGAGCCGGACGAGCGCCCGGCGGCCCGCGGCCTCGGCGACCTCGATCACGTCGAAGGCCCGGCCCACCGGGAGCAGCAGTGCCGCGCCGGGGTACTCCGACCACGCCTTGGTCGCGTCGTCGAGGCCGGCGCCGGCCGGGACCGGCTCCGCGAAGGAGAGGGGGTGCGCGCCCGGGGCCGTACACGCCGGATCCCCGCAGGAGCACTGGCCGGAGACGGCCCGCGCTCCGGGCACCACGTCCCAGCCCCACAGCCCTGTGTACTCGGCCACCGCTGTGCACTCCGTGGCGCGAACGCGGCGGCGTGCGCCGGACCGCATCTCACGAATGCCGCCGATCGTGAAACCCATGTCCCCTCCAACGGGTCGAGCGCGCCGGTGGTTACGACCCGGAGCACCGTCGTCACCCTTCGTCACGGGGTCCGTCGCCGAGAGTGGCGCGCGGTCGTGCGAGGGGTGGTGCGGGCCGGTGCGCGCGCCTCTCCGCGCATCCGTCCGCCGACTCCGGCTCGTCGCATGTCAAGTGAATCGCGTTCCGCGGGCGGCGAGTTCATTCGAAGGGGTGGCGAATGGTGGCGTTTCTTGAATCGCCCTCGTGGAGGGGTGATCGTAGGATTACTTTCAGTACTCGAACCCCCGGGGTCGCTTGCGCACGCGGGTATGCCGGAGGCAACCCGGTTTCCAGTTCGAAGGAGCACGAACGCCGGACGGGTGCCGCGGGACACGGCATTCTGGTAGGGGTTCACATGACAGGCAATCAGGTGGATGGGGGCGTTCCTGTGGGCGGCAACGGCGCAGACGGTACGACTGCCGGCAAGCGCCCGAACGAGCAGCTGGGTTCGTGGTTCGTGCGCAGCGGCTGGTCGAAGGGCGAACTCGCGCGCCAGGTGAACCGCCGGGCGCGCCAGATGGGCGCGCACCACATCTCCACCGACACCTCGCGCGTCCGTCGCTGGCTCGACGGCGAGCAGCCGCGCGAGCCCATCCCGCGGATCCTCTCCGAGCTGTTCTCCGAGCGCTTCGGCTCCGTCGTCGCCATCGAGGACCTCGGCCTGCGCGCCGCCCACCAGTCGCCCTCCGTCTCCGGCGTCGACCTGCCCTGGGCCGGACCGCAGACGGTCGCGCTGCTCGGTGAGTTCTCCCGCAGCGACCTCATGCTCGCCCGCCGCGGCTTCCTCGGCTCGTCCCTGTCGCTCGCCGCGGGACCCGCCCTCATCGAACCGATGCAGCGCTGGCTCGTCCCCACCCCCGCGGGCGACCTCGACCGCCCCGACCCGCTCACCGACGGCCGCCGCCCCAACCGGCTCTCCGAGATCGAACTCGACCTCCTCGAATCCACCACCGCCATGTTCCGCAAGTGGGACGCCCAGTGCGGCGGGGGGCTGCGCCGCAAGGCCGTCGTCGGCCAGCTCCACGAGGTCACCGACCTCCTCCAGGAGCCCCAGCCGGCCGCCACCGCCAAGCGCCTCTTCACCTGCGCCGCCGAACTCGCCGAACTCGCCGGCTGGATGAGCTACGACGTGGGCCTCCAGCCCACCGCCCAGAAGTACTTCGTGCTCGCCCTGCACGCCGCCAAGGAAGCCGGCGACAAGCCCCTCGGCTCGTACATCCTGTCCTCGATGAGCCGCCAGATGATCCACCTGGGCCGGCCCGACGACGCCCTCGAACTCATCCATCTGGCCCAGTACGGCAGTCGGGACTGCGCCACCGCGCGCACCCAGGCCATGCTGTATGCGATGGAGGCCCGCGCCTACGCCAACATGGGGCAGCCCTCCAAGTGCAAGCGGGCCGTCCGGATGGCCGAGGACACCTTCGCCGACGTCGGCCTCGACGGCGAGCCCGAGCCCGACTGGATCGGCTTCTTCTCCGAGGCCGAGCTCAACGGCGAGAACTCCCACTCCTACCGCGATCTCGCCTACGTCGCCGGACGCTCCCCGACGTACGCCTCGCTCGCCGAACCGGTCATGGAGCGGGCCGTCGAGCTCTTCGAGAAGGACCCCGACCACCAGCGGTCGTATGCGCTGAACCTCATCGGCATGGCCACCGTCCACCTCCTCAAGCGCGAGCCCGAGCAGTCCGTCGTCCTCGCCGAGAAGGCCCTCGGGGTCGCCCGCAGCATCCGCTCCGAGCGGGTCAACACCCGACTCCGCAAGACCGTCGACCACGCCGCCCGCAACTACAGCGACGTCGCCGAGGTGGTCCACCTCACCGACCGGCTCACCCAGCTGCTCCCCGAGGCCGCCGAAGCGGTCTGACCCACCCGGCGCCCCGGCGCCACCCGTACTCCGGCCGCGCCGGACGTCCCGTACTGCCCGACTCGGCTCCCCCGCCGCAAGGTCACACGGACGCCAGGCGCGGCCGGTCCTCGTGTGCCGTGGGCACCATTCCGCGGGCTGTTTCCCGTGTGCCGTGGGCATCGCTCCCCGCCGTGTTTCCCGTGTGCGGTGGGCACCGCTCCCCGGCCTGCTTCTCCTGTGCCGTGGGCAACCGCGCCCCGGGCCGTCTCTCGTCTGGCGTGGGCCCCGTTCCAGGCCCGTTTCCCCTGTGCGGAGGACACGGGCGTTACCTCGCTGTGATGCGGCCGTTCACGGTCGCGTAACACGCCCCACCCCTTCGTCACCGCTCGGAAACATCGAGCGGCATCGGCGGAAACCGCCCTGCGCGAATCTCTGGCTCATAACCGGCCACCCCTCACGGCCGCAGCCGCCCTCCGGCCCCGCCCCGCACAGGCCGTATTCGACGACGAGGAGACGCCGATGGCACCAGCCATCACGACCCTGGCAGCAGACGCCCCCGAGCTGTCCGCCGCCAACACCGGGTTCATGCTCATCTGCTCCGCCCTGGTCATGCTGATGACCCCGGCACTCGCCTTCTTCTACGGAGGCATGGTCCGCGTCAAGTCCACCCTCAACATGCTGATGATGAGCTTCATCAGCCTCGGGATCGTGACGATCCTGTGGGTGCTCTTCGGCTTCAGCCTCGCCTTCGGCACCGACTCGGGCTCGATCATCGGATGGTCCTCCGACTACGTCGGCCTCAGCGGAATCGGCGTCACCGAACTCTGGGACGGATACACCATCCCGGTGTACGTCTTCGCCGTCTTCCAGCTGATGTTCGCCATCCTCACCCCGGCCCTGATCAGCGGCGCCCTCGCCGACCGCGTCAAGTTCACCGCCTGGGCCCTCTTCATCACCCTCTGGGTCACCGTCGTCTACTTCCCCGTCGCCCACTGGGTCTGGGGCGCCGGCGGCTGGCTCTTCGAGATGGGCGTCATCGACTTCGCCGGAGGCACGGCGGTCCACATCAACGCCGGCGCCGCGGCCCTCGGCGTCATCCTCGTCATCGGCAAGCGCGTCGGCTTCAAGAAGGACCCGATGCGCCCGCACAGCCTCCCGCTGGTCATGCTCGGCGCCGGTCTCCTCTGGTTCGGCTGGTTCGGCTTCAACGCCGGCTCGTGGCTCGGCAACGACGACGGCGTCGGCGCGGTGATGTTCGTCAACACCCAGGTCGCCACCGCCGCCGCCATGCTCGCCTGGCTCGCGTACGAGAAGATCCGCCACGGCTCCTTCACCACCCTGGGCGCCGCATCCGGCGCGGTCGCCGGCCTCGTCGCCATCACCCCGTCCGGCGGCGCCGTCAGCCCGCTCGGCGCGATCGCCATCGGCGTCATCGCCGGTCTCCTCTGCGCCATGGCCGTCGGCCTCAAGTACAAGTTCGGCTACGACGACTCCCTCGACGTCATCGGCGTCCACCTCGTCGGCGGTGTCCTCGGCTCCCTCCTCGTCGGCCTCTTCGCCACCGGCGGCGTCCAGTCCGACGCCAAGGGCCTCTTCTACGGCGGCGGCCTGGACCAGCTCGGCAAGCAGGCGATCGGCGTCTTCGCCGTCCTCGCCTACTCTCTGATCGCCTCCGCGATCCTCGCGCTCCTCATCGACAAGACGATGGGCATGCGGGTCAGCGAGGACGACGAGGTCTCCGGCATCGACCAGGTCGAGCACGCCGAGACCGCGTACGACTTCAGCGGAGCCGGCGGCGGCGCGTCCTCGCGCTCCACCGCCGCCCCCGCCCCGGCCGTCACGGAGAACAAGAAGGTGGACGCATGAAGCTCATCACCGCGGTCGTGAAGCCGCACCGGCTCGACGAGATCAAGGAGGCCCTCCAGGCGTTCGGCGTCCACGGCCTCACCGTCACCGAGGCCAGCGGCTACGGCCGCCAGCGCGGCCACACCGAGGTCTACCGGGGCGCCGAGTACACGGTCGACCTGGTCCCCAAGATCCGCATCGAGGTCCTCGTCGAGGACGAGGACGCCGAACAGCTCATCGACGTCGTCGTGAAGGCCGCCCGAACCGGCAAGATCGGAGACGGCAAGGTGTGGAGCGTGCCGGTCGAGACCGCCGTGCGCGTCCGCACCGGCGAACGCGGTCCGGACGCCCTGTAGACAGCGGTCCGGACGCACCGTAAGCAACGAAGGAGCCGCCGGGTGACGAGCCTCGAAGTCAGCGAAGAGACCGAAGATTCGGGACCCGGCGGTTACGCGGCGGCCCGGCTGCTCCTCCTCCACGAGAAGGAGCGGTCCGGGCCGCCGCGCCGTGCCGCCCTCGCCCGGCTCACCGACGACTGGCTGGCCGCGCTCTTCGCGGCCGCCGCACCACTCCGCGGGGTCGCCCTCGTCGCCGTCGGCGGCTACGGCCGCGCCGAGCTCTCCCCGCGCAGCGACCTCGACCTCCTCCTGCTCCACGACGGCAGCGCCGACCCGGCCGCGATCGCCGCCCTCGCCGACCGCATCTGGTACCCCGTCTGGGACCTCGGACTCGCCCTCGACCACTCCGTCCGCACCGCCGCCGAGGCCCGCGCCACCGCTGCCGACGACCTCAAGGTCCACCTCGGCCTCCTCGACGCCCGGCCCCTCGCCGGCGACCACGGACTCGTCGCCGCCCTGCGCACCACCGTCCTCGCCGACTGGCGCAACCAGGCCCCCAGGCGCCTCCCCGAACTCGACGCACTCTGCCGCGAACGCGCCGAACGCATGGGGGAGCTCCAGTTCCTCCTCGAACCCGACCTCAAGGAGGCCAGGGGCGGCCTCCGCGACGCCCAGGTCCTCCGCGCCGTCGCCGCCTCCTGGCTCGCCGACGCCCCCCGCGAGGGCCTCGACAGCGCCCGCCGCCGCCTCCTCGACGCCCGCGACGCCCTCCACCTCACCACCGGACGCGCCACCGACCGGCTCGCCCTCCAGGAACAGGACGCCGTCGCCGCCGAACTCGGCCTCCTCGACGCCGACACCCTGCTCCGCGAGGTGTACGAGGCCGCCCGGACCATCTCGTACGCCACCGACGTCACCTGGCGCGAGGTCAACCGCGTCCTCAAGGCCCGCTCCGCCCGGCCCCGCCTCCGCGCCCTCCTGTCCGGCCGGGGCGGCGCAGGCCGGACAGCCACCGGGAAACCGCCCGTCGAGCGCACCCCGCTCGCCGAAGGCGTCGTCGAGATGGACGGCGAGGTCGTCCTCGCCCGCGCCGCCCGGCCCGAACGCGACCCCGTCCTGCCCCTGCGGGCCGCCGCCGCGGCCGCCCAGTCCGCCCTGCCGATCTCCCTGCACGCGGTACGCCGCCTCGCCGCCACCGCCATCCCGCTGCCCGTGCCCTGGCCCGCCGAGGCCCGCGAGGAACTCGTCACCCTGCTCGGCGCGGGCGAGGCCACCGTCCCCGTCTGGGAAGCCCTCGAAGCCGAGGGGATCATCACCCGGCTCCTGCCCGACTGGGAACGCGTCCGCTGCCGCCCCCAGCGCAACCCCGTCCACACCTGGACCGTCGACCGCCATCTCGTCGAGACCGCCGTCCGCGCCTCCTCGCTCACCCGCCGCGTCGGCCGCCCCGACCTCCTCCTCGTCGCCGCCCTCCTCCACGACATCGGCAAGGGCTGGCCCGGCGACCACTCCGTCGCCGGCGAGACCATCGCCCGCGACCTCGCCACCCGTATCGGCTTCGACCGCACCGACGTCGCCACCATCGCCACCGCCGTCCGCCACCACCTGCTCCTCGTCGAGACCGCCACCCGCCGCGACCTCGACGACCCCGCCACCGTCCGTGCCGTCGCGACCGCCGTCGGCACCCTCGGCACCCTGGAACTCCTGCACGCCCTCACCGAGGCCGACGCCCTCGCCACCGGACCCGCCGCCTGGTCCGCCTGGCGCGCCTCACTCGTCGCCGACCTGGTCAAACGGGTCGCCGGCGTCCTGGCGGGGGAGACCCCGCCCGACCCCGAGGCCGCCGCCCCCAGCGCGGAACAGGAACGGCTCGCCATCGAGGCCCTGCGCACCGGCGAACCCGTCCTCGCCCTCCACACCGAACCGGTCGTCGCGGAACCGGAGGAACCCGAACCGGTCGGCGTCGAACTCGTCATCGCCCTGCCCGACCAGCCGGGCGTCCTGCCCGCCGTCGCCGGCGTGCTCGCCCTCCACCGGCTCACCGTCCGCGCCGCCGACCTCCGCGCCGTCGAGCTCCCGCTCGACCTCGGCGCCGGCTCGGGACCCGTCCTCGTCCTCGACTGGCGGGTCGCCGCCGAATACGGCTCCCTGCCCGAGGCCGCCCGGCTCCGCGCCGACCTCGTCCGCGCCCTCGACGGCTCGCTCGACATCCCCGCCCGCCTGGCCGAACGCGAGGCCGCGTACCCGCGCCGGAGGGGCCTCACCGCCCCGCCGCCCCGCGTCACCGTCGCCGCCGCGGACTCCCGCCTCGCCACCGTCATCGAGGTCCGCGCCCAGGACGCGCCCGGCCTCCTCCACCGCATCGGCCGGGCCCTGGAGGGCGCGGCGGTACGCGTGCGGAGCGCGCACGTCTCGACGCTCGGCGCCAACGCCGTCGACACCCTGTACGTGACCCGCCCCGACGGCTCCCTGCTGCCGGACGAGGAGGCGATCGACCTGGCGCGCGCGCTGGAGTCGGCGCTCCGCTGAGCCCCGTTCGCCACCGCCCCCGCGCGCCGGATTCGGCGGGCGGGGGCACACACTTCGAGCGGCCCGATACCCTGGAGGGCAATCCGACCGCCCCCGACACCGAGGATCCGCGACCGCCGTGTTCGATACCCTCTCCGACCGCCTTGCAGCGACCTTCAAGAACCTCCGCGGCAAGGGCCGTCTGTCCGAGGCGGACATCGACGCCACCGCGCGCGAAATCCGTATCGCGCTGCTCGAAGCGGATGTCGCCCTGCCGGTCGTCCGGTCCTTCATCAAGCAGGTCAAGGAGCGCGCCCTCGGCATCGAGGTCTCGCAGGCCCTCAACCCTGCCCAGCAGGTCATCAAGATCGTCAACGAGGAGCTCATCGGCATCCTCGGCGGCGAGACCCGGCGCCTGCGGTTCGCCAAGACCGCGCCCACCGTGATCATGCTCGCCGGTCTCCAGGGTGCCGGTAAGACCACCCTCGCCGGAAAGCTCGGCCTCTGGCTCAAGGGCCAGGGCCACTCCCCGCTGCTCGTCGCCTGCGACCTCCAGCGCCCCAACGCCGTCACCCAGCTCGGTGTCGTCGCCGAGCGCGCGGGCGTGGCCTTCTACGGCCCGCAGCCGGGCAACGGCGTCGGTGACCCGGTCCAGGTCGCGAAGGACTCGATCGAGTTCGCGCGGACCAAGATGTACGACGTCGTCATCGTCGACACCGCCGGCCGCCTCGGCATCGACCAGGAGCTGATGCAGCAGGCCGCGGACATCCGCGACGCCGTCAGCCCCGACGAGGTCCTCTTCGTCGTCGACGCCATGATCGGTCAGGACGCGGTCAACACCGCCGAGGCCTTCCGCGACGGCGTCGGCTTCGACGGCGTCGTGCTCTCCAAGCTCGACGGCGACGCCCGAGGTGGCGCCGCGCTCTCCATCGCGCACGTCACCGGCAAGCAGATCATGTTCGCCTCCAACGGCGAGAAGCTGGACGAGTTCGACGCGTTCCACCCGGACCGCATGGCGTCCCGCATCCTCGGCATGGGCGACATGCTCTCCCTCATCGAGAAGGCGCAGCAGACCTTCGACGAGGAAGAGGCCGCCAAGATGGCCTCGAAGCTCGCGTCGAAGAAGGGCCAGGAGTTCACGCTCGACGACTTCCTGGCGCAGATGGAGCAGGTCCGCAAGATGGGCTCCATCTCGAAGCTCCTCGGCATGCTCCCGGGCATGGGCCAGATGAAGGAGCAGATCGCCAACATCGACGAGAAGGATGTCGACCGCACGGCCGCCATCATCAAGTCGATGACCCCGGGCGAGCGCCACGACCCCACCATCATCAACGGCTCGCGCCGCGCCCGTATCGCCAAGGGCTCCGGCGTCGAGGTCAGCGCGGTCAAGGGCCTCGTCGAGCGGTTCTTCGAGGCCCGCAAGATGATGTCCCGCATGGCCCAGGGCGGTGGCCTCCCCGGCATGCCGGGCATGCCGGGCATGGGCGGCGGCCCCGGCCGGCAGAAGAAGCAGGTCAAGCAGGCCAAGGGCAAGCGCAAGAGCGGCAACCCGATGAAGCGGAAGGCCGAGGAGCAGGCCGCCGCCGAGCGCCGCGACCAGGCGCAGCAGGGCGGGGCCTTCGGCCTTCCGGCGCCGGGGCAGACCCCGAAGGACTTCGAGCTGCCGGACGAGTTCAAGAAGTTCATGAGCTGATGAGCTGACCGGGCCGCGCGCCCAGGACGGTGTGAGGGGCCCGGAGCGGTACGAAACCGCCCTGGGCCCCTTTTCATCCCTCCGGACCGTCCGCGATGCCGCGTTCGTCCCGCTCTTCGATACTGGGGCCACAGCCGCCCCGAGGAGAGCCACGTGGCCAACCCCGTACCCCCGCGCGACCGGACCGACCAGCCCTGGCGCTCGGAAGGGGCCCCGCCGCCACCGCCGGCGAAGCGGAAGATGCCCGGCGGCTGGGGCGGCCTCATCCTCACCGCCCTGGTCGTCTATCTGATCGCCAACCTCGTGCTGTCGTTCTTCAACCGGGGAGACGAGCCGACGATCTCGTACACCGAGTTCAGCAAGCAGGTGAGCTCGGGCAACGTCACCAAGATCTACTCCAAGGGCGACGCCATCCAGGGGGAGCTGAAGAACAAGCAGCCCCTGCCCAACGGTGACAAGGGCGACTACGGCAAGTTCGTCACCCAGCGGCCCGCGTTCGCCGACGACGACCTGTGGGCGCAGCTGACCAAGCAGAACGTCACCGTCACCGCGGAGCCGGTCGTCCAGGAGCGCAGCTTCCTCGCCAACCTCCTCATCTCGCTCGCGCCGATGCTGCTGCTCGTGGCGCTGTGGATCTTCATCGCCCGCCGGATGAGCTCCGGGATGGGGGGCGCCGGCGGCATGCTGGGCCGCAAGGCCCCGCCCAAACCCGTCGAGCTGGAGGCCGGGGTCAAGCGCACCACCTTCGCCGACGTCGCCGGCATCGACGAGGTCGAGGGGGAGCTCAACGACGTCGTCGACTTCCTCAAGAACCCGCAGGCCTACCGCGAGATGGGCGCCAAGATGCCGCGCGGTGTGCTCCTCGCCGGCCCGCCCGGCACCGGCAAGACCCTGCTGGCCCGCGCCGTCGCGGGCGAGGCCGGGGTGCCGTTCTTCTCCGCCTCCGCGTCCGAGTTCATCGAGATGATCGTGGGCGTCGGCGCCTCCCGGGTCCGCGAACTGTTCGCCGAGGCCCGCAAGGTCGCCCCCGCGATCATCTTCATCGACGAGATCGACACCATCGGCCGTGCCCGCGGCGGCGGCTCCGGCATGGGCGGCCACGACGAGCGCGAGCAGACCCTCAACCAGATCCTCACCGAGATGGACGGCTTCACCGGCTCCGAGGGCGTCATCGTCCTCGCCGCCACCAACCGCGCCGACGTCCTCGACCCCGCGCTCACCCGGCCCGGCCGCTTCGACCGGATCGTGCACGTCAACCCGCCCGACCGGGGCGGCCGCGAGGCCATCCTCAGGATCCACACCCGGGAGATCCCGCTCGCCAAGGACGTCGACCTGGAACACGTCGCCCGCACGACCCCCGGGATGACCGGCGCCGAACTCGCCAACCTCGCCAACGAGGCCGCCCTCCTCGCCGTCAAGCGCGACCAGAGGGCCGTCACCCGGTCCGACCTCTCCGACGCCCTGGAGAAGGTCCAGCTCGGCGCCGAACGCCCGCTCGTGATGCCCGCCGACGAGCGGCGCCGCACCGCGTACCACGAGAGCGGCCACGCCCTCCTCGGCATGCTCCAGCCAGGCGCCGACCCCGTCCGCAAGATCACCATCGTGCCCCGCGGCCGCGCCCTCGGCGTCACCCTCTCCACCCCCGACTCCGACAAGTACGCCTACACCGAGGACTACCTGCGCGGCCGGATCATCGGCGCCCTCGGCGGCATGGCCGCCGAGCAGGTCGTGTTCGGCGTCGTCACCACCGGCGCCGAGAGCGATCTGGAACAGGTCACCAACATCGCCCGCGGCATGGCGGGACGCTGGGGCATGAGCGAGCGCGTCGGCCGCCTCACCGCCATCCCGAGCGACGCCCAGCAGGCGTACGGCCTCTCGGCGGCCCCCGCGACCCTCGACACCGTCGACGCGGAGATGCGCCGCATCGTCGACGAGTGCTACGAGAGCGCCGTACGGCAGCTCCGCGAGCACCGCGACAAGCTGGACGCGCTGGCCGCCGCGCTCCTGGAGAACGAGACCCTGGAGGAGGCCGCCGCCTACCGCGCGGCGGGCATCACGAGGGCGGCGCGGGAGGACTGAGCCGGCGTACGGGCCACCGGCGTACGGGCCACCGGCGTACGGGGGGCGCGGGCGTCCAGGGGCGCGGCCGTCACGGCACCCGGGCGACGACGTACCGGAAGACGTTCGGCATCCACACCGTGCCGTCCGCGCGCACGTGCGGGGCGAGCGCCTCCTCGATCTCCTTCTCGACCTGGGAGAGCTCCGTCGCCCGCACGGCCTCGTCGAACGCGCCCGTCGACAGCAGCCCGCGCACGGCGCTGCCCTCGTCGGCGTATCCGAACGGACAGGCCACCCGTCCCGAACCGGCCGGCCGCAGCCCCGCCCCGGCCACCAGACCCTCCAGGTCCGTCCGGAGGCCCGGCCGGCGGTCCGCGAGCCGGGCCGCGACCCGCAGCACCGCCTCCGTGGAGCACCGCTCCGGCGGCCCCCAGCCGGCGAGCACGACCGTCGCGCCCGGTTGGGCCGTACGGGTGAGTGCCACCAGCTCCGGCAGGAGCGCGTCCGTCGTGTGGAAGGCCGTGATCACGTCGTACGTGGCTCCCTCGGGGGGCTCCTCCGTGACCGTCACGTCTTCGGGGAGCCGCTCCCTCGCCAGCTCCACGCGCGCGTGGTCCCGGTCCACGCCGGCCACCCGGGCGCCCCGCGCCGCAGCCATGAGAAGCGCCAGGCCGGAGCCGCAGCGGAGGCCCAGGACCCGGGTTCCGGCGCCCACGCCGAGGCGGTCGTACACCGCCTCGTAGAGCGGGACGAGCATCCGTTCCTGGATCTCGGCCCAGTCGCGCGCGGGGTGGTGCGGGACGAGCGTAGGTGTCATGGAAAACTGCCCCAATCCGTGCTCGGACGACGACCCCCCGTAGCCAGGGAACTGCGCATCCCGTGCCGCGTCCAGTGGTCGCACCGCACCGATTCGTCCGGGAGAGAAGCGACCCGGTAATGTCCCTGCCACGCTTCCCGGTTCGTCCGGGGGGCCGTTCCCCAAGGGGCGCGCGCATCATGGCTACACGCCGGGGCGTATGCGCCACTACGCACCAGCTTGACGCCCGCTGCGTGGCTTCTCCGCAGATCGGCGCACTGGCCCTCGTCACGACACATCAATGGCAACTGACGGGTACGTGCAAAATATTTGGGATGCCCCGGAATGGAACCCGGGGGCACTTCGGCTCGTTGTACGCGACGTGAGCACGACACCACCTGTTCTCGCCGCAGAGCTGGCACAGGCGTGGGCCGACATTCAGCGGCACCACCCCGAGCTGCCCGATCTTGCCGCGCCCGAGTCCCTGATCGGAGAGTCCTCGTCCGCCTGCGGCGCCGAACTCTCCTTCGAACGACTGCTCCACGAGGCAGTCCACGGCATCGCCGCCGCCCGGGGTGTCCGCGACACCTCCCGCGCCGGCCGCTATCACAACCGCAGATTCCTCGCGATCGCCGAGGAGATGGGCCTCGACCACCCCGAGGAGCCGCACGCCAGCAGCGGTTTCTCCCTGGTCACGCTCAACCCCGAGGCGAGGCGGCGCTACCGCCCCACCATCGAGCGGCTCCAGCGCGCCCTCAAGGCCCACACGGTCGCCACGGCGGCCGACACCAAGCGCTCCTTCCGCGGACCGGCCGCCCGGCACGGCTCCTCGGGCGGAGGCGTCCGCGTCAAGGCCGTCTGCGACTGCGGACGCAACGTGCGAGTGGTGCCCTCGGTGCTCGCCCAGGCCCCGATCGTCTGCGGCGGCTGCGGCAAGCCCTTCCGCATCCCGGAGACCGTGGGCGCCGCGAGCTGACCTCGCGGTGTGTGGCACAATGGCTAGCTGTACTCGACAGTCGCACAGGACCCCTCTCTCCTCCGGCTGACGCGTCCATCGGGCATCCGAGTACCGCAACCCCACGTGGCATCTCAAAGTGCCCAACCACGTCAAGACCAGGAGACACCACTCCAGTGGCAGTCAAGATCAAGCTCAAGCGCCTCGGTAAGATCCGCCAGCCCCACTACCGCATCGTCGTCGCCGACTCCCGCACCCGTCGGGACGGTCGCGCGATCGAGGAGATCGGCCTCTACCACCCGACGTACAACCCGTCGCGTATCGAGGTCGACTCCGAGCGTGCGCAGTACTGGCTGTCCGTCGGCGCCCAGCCGACCGAGCCGGTTCTCGCCATCCTGAAGCTCACGGGCGACTGGCAGAAGCACAAGGGCCTCCCGGCCCCCGAGAAGGCTCTGCTCGTCCCCGCGACGAAGGAGGCCAAGCGCGCCTCGTTCGACGAGTTCGCGAAGACCCTCGAGGGCGACGAGGCCAAGGGTGAGGCCATCACCCCGAAGGCCAAGAAGGCCGACAAGAAGGCGGACGAGGCCGAGGCCGCGTCCACCGAGTCGACCGAGGCCTGATCATGCTCGAGGAGGCTCTCGAGCACCTCGTGAAGGGCATCGTCGACAACCCCGACGACGTGCAGGTCGCCTCGCGCACCCTGCGCCGCGGCCGCGTGCTGGAGGTCCGGGTCCACCCGGACGACCTCGGCAAGGTGATCGGCCGCAACGGCCGCACCGCACGCGCGCTGCGTACCGTCGTGGGCGCCATCGGCGGCCGTGGCATCCGGGTCGACCTCGTCGACGTGGACCAGGTCCGCTGAGCAGGCCGGCAGCATCACCTTAGTTGTGCCGGCACGGGCCGGGGAGGGCTTAAGAGCCCACCCCGGCCCGTTGTCGTTCGCGTCGTACGAGCTGTGTGACAGGAGAGTGTGGAGCAGTGCAGTTGGTAGTCGCGCGGATCGGCCGCGCCCACGGGATCAAGGGCGAGGTCACCGTCGAGGTACGCACGGACGAGCCCGAACTCAGGCTCGGCCCCGGTGCCGTACTGCTCACCGACCCGGCCTCCGCCGGGCCGCTGACCATCGAGACCGGCCGGGTGCACAGCGGCCGGCTGTTGCTGCGCTTCGAGGGCGTCCGCGACCGCAACGCCGCCGAGGCCCTGCGCAACATCCTCCTCATCGCCGAGGTCGACCCCACGGAGATGCCCGAGGAGGAGGACGAGTACTACGACCACCAGCTCATGGACCTGGACGTGGTGCTCGCCGACGGCACCGAGATCGGCCGCATCACCGAGATCTCCCACCTGCCGTCCCAGGACCTCTTCATCGTCGAGCGCCCCGACGGCACCGAGCTGATGATCCCGTTCGTCGAGTCGATCGTCACCGAGATCGACCTGGAGGAGCAGCGGGCCGTCATCGACCCGCCGCCCGGCCTGATCGACGACCGCGCCGAGATCGTCTCCTCCCGCGACGAGTCCGGCGAGAAGTCCGACGAGGCGTCCGACGACGAGTCCGGTGAGGGCCAGGCATGAGGCTCGACGTCGTCACGATCTTCCCCGAGTACCTCGAGCCGCTGAACGTCTCCCTCGTCGGCAAGGCCCGCGCGCGCGGACAGCTCGACGTCCACGTCCACGACCTGCGGGACTGGACGTACGACCGGCACAACACCGTCGACGACACCCCGTACGGCGGCGGCCCCGGCATGGTCATGAAGACCGACCCCTGGGGCGACGCGCTCGACCAGACGCTCGCCGACGGCTACGAGAGCGGCGCCCACGGTCCCGTCATCGTCGTCCCGACCCCCAGCGGACGCCCCTTCACCCAGGAGCTCGCCGTCGAGCTCTCCGAGCGGCCCTGGCTGATCTTCACCCCGGCCCGCTACGAGGGCATCGACCGCCGCGTCATGGACGAGTACGCGACCCGGATGCCCGTCTACGAGGTCTCCATCGGCGACTACGTCCTGGCCGGCGGCGAGGCGGCCGTCCTCGTCGTCACCGAGGCCGTCGCCCGCCTCCTGCCCGGCGTCCTCGGCAACGCCGAGTCCCACCGGGACGACTCCTTCGCCCCCGGCGCCATGGCCAACCTCCTCGAAGGCCCCGTCTACACCAAGCCCCCCGAGTGGCGCGGCCGGGGCATCCCCGACGTCCTCCTCAGCGGGCACCACGGCAGGATCGCCCGCTGGCGGCGCGACGAGGCCTTCCGCCGCACCGCCGCCAACCGGCCCGATCTCATCGAGCGCTGCGACCCGGCCGCCTTCGACAAGAAGGACCGCGAGATCCTCTCGATGATGGGCTGGGCGCCCGAGCCCGGCGGCCGATTTTGGCGCAAGCTCGACGACGTGGAACAATAGGCCGCTGTCGTCCGTCCGGCGCGCGCCCCTGCCACAGGGGGAACGACGCCGCCAGGAACGGACGATCTTCCGAATCACTTCGAACGTACCGCTGATGACCTGTGGCATCAGCGAGGAAAGAGACCTCCATGGCCTCCCTGCTCGACCAGGTCAACGCGGGTTCGCTCCGCTCCGACCTCCCCGCCTTCCGCCCCGGCGACACCGTGAACGTCCACGTGCGCGTCATCGAAGGCAACCGCTCGCGTATCCAGCAGTTCAAGGGCGTCGTCATCCGTCGCCAGGGTTCGGGCGTCAGCGAGACCTTCACGGTCCGCAAGGTCTCGTTCTCCGTCGGCGTCGAGCGCACCTTCCCGGTGAACAGCCCGATCTTCGAGAAGATCGAGCTCGTGACCCGCGGTGACGTCCGTCGCGCCAAGCTCTACTACCTGCGTGAGCTGCGCGGCAAGGCTGCCAAGATCAAGGAGAAGCGCGACCGCTGAGCTCAGGCTCCCGGCACGCTCGACGCTTCCGAGCCCTCGCACAGGCAGTCCGGATAGGCTCTGCCACCGATGGACACCGAAGCACAGCACACGGAGCGCGACCCCTCTTCCGGTACGGAGGACGGGTCGCGCTCCGCGCGCGTTTCCGCGGACACGAACGACGCGAGGGACACGGGGGACGGGGAGGACACGGCCGACGCCGGGAGTGCGAGGAGCACCTCCTCCTGGCGGCGCACGGCCTTCCTGGGCGGCGCCTGCGTGACCTTCCTGCTGCTCCTGAGCCACTTCGTGATGCAGCCCTTCCTGATCCCCAGCCGCTCCATGGAACCGACCCTCCAGGTCGGCGACCGAATCCTGGTCAACAAGCTGGCGTACCGTTTCGGCAGTGAGCCGGCCCGGGGCGACGTCGTCGTCTTCGACGGCACCGGATCCTTCGTACGCGAACAGCCCCGGGGCAATCCCGTCACCGGTCTCCTGCACGACGGGGCGGCCGCCCTCGGGCTCGCCGAACCCGACGAGACCGACTTCGTGAAGCGGGTCGTCGGCATCGGCGGCGACCGGGTCGTCTGCTGCGACAGGAACGGCCGGCTCACCGTCAACGGCGTCCCCGTCGAGGAGCGCTACGTGATGTTCGGCGACCAGCCGTCCAGCGTGCCCTTCGACATCGTCGTCCCGCCGGACAAGCTCTGGGTCCTGGGCGACCACCGCAGCCAGTCCAGCGACTCCCGCGACCACCTCGGCAACCCCGGCGGCGGCATGGTCCCCGTCGACAAGGTCGTCGGCCGCGCCGACTGGATCGCCTGGCCCCTGGGCCGCTGGTCCACGGTCCAGGAGACCGACGCATTCGACGCCGTCCCCGGAGCGCCGGCCGGCGGGCACGGGACGGCACCCCATGGGTAGCCGGGGACGACCGCCGGGCGGCGCCGGGCACGCCCCCGACCGGGGACCCGAGCAGGCCGCACCCCTGCCGGGCCGGGCCGAGCGGCGCAGGCTCGCCCGCAAGGTCAAGCGGCGCAGGCAGCGCTCCGCCATCCGGGAGATCCCCATCCTGGTCACGGTGGCCGTCCTCATCGCGCTCGTCCTGAAGACCTTCCTGGTCCAGGCGTTCGTCATTCCCTCCGGCTCCATGGAACAGACGATCCGCATCTCCGACCGGGTCCTCGTCGACAAGCTCACGCCCTGGTTCGGCTCCCGCCCGCAGCGCGGCGACGTCGTCGTCTTCAAGGACCCCGGCAACTGGCTCCAGCAGGAGGCCGCGCCGCCCGCCGACGACCCGGTCGGCATCAAGCAGGCCAAGCAGGCCCTCACCTTCATCGGGCTGCTGCCCTCCGCCGACGACCGGGACCTCATCAAGCGGGTCGTCGGCGTCGGGGGCGACACCGTCCGCTGCTGCGGCAAGGACGGGCGGATCACCGTCAACGGCGTACCGCTCGACGAGCCGTATCTGCACCCGGGCAACGAGCCGTCGACCATCCCCTTCGAGGTGAAGGTCCCGCAGGGCCGGATCTTCGTCCTCGGCGACCACCGCTCCGACTCGGCCGACTCCCGCTTCCACCTCGACGAGAAGGACCACGGCACCGTCTCGGAGGAGCAGGTCGTGGGCCGTGCGGTGGTGATCGCCTGGCCCGTCGCACACTGGCGGGGCCTGGAGGAACGCGGGACCTTCGCCGCCGTACCGGACGCCCGTACGGGTTCCGAGTCCGCGCTCGGTACGTCGCATAGTGTGTCCCAGCGGAATCTCAACGGATTCCCCGGGCTCCCGACCCCTGCGGAACTTCTGCTCGTTATGGGAGTGGTGGGCCTGTCCCTGTTCCGGGGCAGGCGATCGCACGGACTGAGGAGTGGATGTGGGGGATTTGGCCGTCGGCGCACGATCCGGACACGATGAGCCCGACAAGAGGGCCGGCGGGGCCTTCGGCGATGACACGACGGGTGACGACGTGACGGATGACGGGCAGGCGCAGCCGCCGAGTGGCGGGGCACCGGACGGCGGGACGCCGGACGACGGTGAAGAGACGGCGGGCGGCTCCGGCCAGGGCCCCAAGAAGCCGCGTTCCTTCTGGAAGGAACTGCCCCTCCTCGTCGGCATCGCGCTCGTCCTCGCCCTGCTGATCAAGACCTTCCTGGTGCAGGCGTTCTCGATCCCCTCGGAATCGATGATGAACACCCTCCAGCGGGGCGACCGGGTTCTCGTCGACAAGCTGACCCCCTGGTTCGGCTCCGAGCCCGAGCGCGGCGAGGTCGTCGTCTTCCACGACCCGGGCGGCTGGCTCGAGGGCCAGGAGACGCCCACGCCCAACGTGGTGCAGAAGTTCCTCAGCTTCATCGGCCTCATGCCGTCCGCCGAGGAGAAGGACCTCATCAAGCGGGTCATCGCCGTCGGCGGCGACACCGTGTCCTGCAAGGAGGGCGGCAAGGTCATCCTCAACGGCGTGGCCCTGGACGAGACCGCGTACCTCTACCCCGGCTCCGTCCCCTGCCAGGACTCCTTCGGCCCGATCAAGGTCCCCGAGAACCGCATCTGGGTCATGGGCGACAACCGTCAGAACTCCCTCGACTCCCGCTTCCACCAGCAGCTTCCCGGTGGCGGGACCGTCTCCAACGACGAGGTCGTGGGCCGCGCGGTCGTCATCGCCTGGCCCGTCACCCGCTGGGCCACGCTCCCGGTGCCCGACATCTTCGACAACCCCGCGCTCAACAAGGCCCTGGGCGCCGCCCCCCTCGGCGCGGCCGGCCTCGCCGGAGCGCTCCCGCTGGTCCTGTGGCGCCGGAAGAAGGTCGCCGCACGGCATACCGCCGAGTAGTGACCCGCGGGTAGGGTGCCGTCCCGGACCGTCCACAGACCAACGGTCCGCCGACAGACCTACCGGGGTGCGCACATGAGCGGAAACATACGGACCAAGGGCGGCCACGGCCGCCTCGGCAGCGCGCTGTCGGGGCTGGCCGTGGCCGTCGGCTGTGTGCTCTTCCTCGGCGGCTTCGTCTGGGGAGCCCTGCTCTACCAGCCGTACTCCGTCCCCACCGACTCGATGACGCCCACCCTCGACGTCGGATCCAAGATCCTCGCCCAGCGCGTCGACGGCGACGAGGTGCGGCGCGGAGACGTGGTCGTCTTCACCGACCCCCTCTGGGGCAACGCACCCATGGTCAAGCGGGTCGCCGCCGTCGGCGGCGACACCGTCGCCTGCTGCGGCGCGGACGGCCGCCTCACCGTCAACGGCAAGCCCGTCGACGAGCCCTATCTGCGGCCCGGACCGGGCGGCAGGACCATCGCCTCCGGCACCGAGTTCTCCGTCACCGTCCCGGCCGGCAACCTCTTCCTCCTCGGCGACGACCGGCACACCTCGCTCGACTCCCGTACGCACATGGAGGAGGCAGGACAGGGCTCCGTGCCCCGCTCCTCCGTGGTCGCCAGGGTCGACGCCGTGGTCTGGCCCGCCAAGGGCCTCCTGGACCGCCCCACGGGCTTCGCCGGCCTTCCCGGGGGGATCTCGGAGCCCGGGCCCGTCATGCCCCTCCTGGGCGCGATCGCGGCCGGAGCCGTGCTGGTGCTGGCCGGGGGAGCGTACGGGCCGGTGGTACGGCGCGTGGGCCGGCTCACGAAGGGCCGGCCGGCGGGCACCGCTCCCGGGGCGCGAGAGAAGGTGGGTACATGACGGACTCCACGGCGCGGCAGACGCAGGGGCCAGGTGCCGAACCGGGCGGAGAGTTCGGCACCGCGCCGGGTGCCGGCCCGGCTGTCGGCCCGGCCACGGGTCCGGCCACCGGTCCGGCCACCGGTCCGCAGGCGGAGGTCCGGCGGGTCGCGCGTGTCGTCCTGCTCGACCCCGACGACCGCATCCTCCTCATGCACGGCTACGAGCCCGACCACCCCGACCAGACCTGGTGGTTCACACCCGGCGGCGGCCTGGAGGGCGACGAGACCCGGCAGGAGGCGGCCCTGCGCGAGCTCGCCGAGGAGACCGGCATCACCGACGTCGACCTCGGGCCCGTGCTCTGGACGCGGTACTGCTCGTTCCCCTTCGACGGGCGCCGCTGGGACCAGGACGAGTGGTACTACCTCGCCCGCACCCGGAGGACCGAGGCCACGCCCCGGCCCCAGGCCCTCACCGAGCTGGAGAACCGCAGCCTCGCGGGCCTCAGATGGTGGACCTCCGCCGAACTGTCGGCGGCCCGTGAGACGGTGTACCCGACCAGACTCGCCGAGCTGCTGCGCACGCTGCTCGACGAGGGACCTCCGTGTGCACCGGTGGTTCTCGCCCCGGAAATCGTTTAGGGGCGCGTCCGCCTGGCGCACAATAGGGGGACGCACGGCTGAAGGGGAACATGCCATGAGTGCCGAGGACCTCGAGAAGTACGAGACCGAGATGGAGCTGAAGCTCTACCGGGAGTACCGCGATGTCGTCGGGCTGTTCAAATACGTGATCGAGACCGAGCGGCGCTTCTACCTCACCAACGACTACGAGATGCAGGTGCACTCGGTCCAGGGCGAGGTCTTCTTCGAGGTCAGCATGGCCGACGCCTGGGTCTGGGACATGTACAGACCGGCCAGGTTCGTCAAGCAGGTCCGTGTTCTCACCTTCAAGGACGTGAACATCGAGGAGCTCAACAAGAGCGACCTCGAACTCCCCGGCAGCTGAACCGACCTCGCCCGCGAGGGTGAGCCGGTTTTCCACAGATCCCCCGCCGTCCACAGCGCCGCACGCGATCCCACCCGCTCCGTCACATTCGGTGACGGAGGTGGTACCGCATGAACAGGACCCAAGCACTCGGACGGTACGGAGAAGAGCTGGCCACCCGCCGGCTCACCGCGACCGGCATGCACATCCTCGCCCGCAACTGGCGTTGCGGCCGGACCGGCGAGATCGACATCGTCGCCCGCCACGGCGACACCCTCGTCATCTGCGAGGTCAAGACCCGGCGCGACGGCGCGTACGAACACCCGATGGCCGCCGTCACACCCCGCAAGGCGGACCGGCTCAGGCGCCTCGCCGCCTGCTGGCTCGACCGCAGCGGGATCCCCGCCCCGCTCGGCGGCGTCCGCATCGACCTCATCGGCATCGTCCTGCCCCGTCGCGGCGCCCCGCTCCTCACCCACGCCCAGGGGGTGGCCTGAGATGGGATTCGCCCGCACCTGCTCCGTCGCCCTCGTCGGCGTCGAAGGTGTCGTCGTCGAGGTCCAGGCCGACCTCGAACCCGGCGTCGCCGCCTTCACCCTCGTCGGCCTCCCCGACAAGAGCCTCACCGAGAGCCGTGACCGGGTCCGCGCCGCCGTCGTCAACTCCGGCGCCGAATGGCCCCAGAAGAAACTCACCGTCGGACTCAGCCCCGCATCCGTACCGAAAGGCGGGTCGGGTTTCGACCTCGCCGTAGCGGCGGCGGTTCTCGGCGCCGCCGAGCGCGTCGACCCGCGTGCCATCGCCGACCTCGTCCTCATCGGCGAACTCGGCCTCGACGGACGCGTCCGGCCCGTCCGCGGCATCCTCCCCGCCGTCCTCGCCGCCGCCGACGCCGGGTACCGCCAGGTCGTCGTCCCCGAGCAGACCGCCGGCGAGGCCGCCCTCGTGCCCGGGGTGTCCGTCCTCGGCGTCCGAAGCCTCCGCCAGCTCATCGCCGTCCTCACCGGCGAACCCGTCCCCGAGGAGGAACCCACCGAGGCCGGCCGACCCGACGCCATGCTCGCCGGACTCCTCGTCCCCGGCGCCGGCCTCGGCACCGGACTCGCAGCCGACGCCGCCGACCCCTCCGAAGGCCCCGACCTCGCCGACGTCGCCGGCCAGCACCGAGCCCGCCGCGCCCTCGAAGTCGCCGCCGCCGGCAGCCACCACCTCCTGCTCTCGGGACCGCCCGGCGCCGGCAAGACCATGCTGGCCGAGCGCCTCCCCGGCATCCTCCCGCCCCTCACCCGGCAGGAATCCCTCGAAGTCACCGCCGTCCACTCCGTCGCCGGCATCCTCCCGCCCGGCGACGGAGTGGACGGCG
>NZ_LIPQ01000075.1 GCF_001418135.1 Streptomyces aureus | reverse complement strand
CCGCGCATCCCCCACCAGATCACTCACACCCCACCAACGACCCAGAACCCAAACCGTTTCTGATCAATATGGCGGAGCATCTAGTCGTGAGTGGGCAGCTGGTGGCCTTCAGTCCCTACGCAGTCGTGGCGACCTGCTCTAAATTGGTCGTCTCATCGACTCGGGTGACGCCAGGGGGATTGGGTGCACGAGGGCATGGCCGTCGGGAGCCGCTACCGCGTGGAACGCCTCCTGGGCAGAGGCGGCTTGGGCGAGGTCTGGGAAGCGACGGACCGCACCCTCGACCGGCGGGTCGCCATCAAGTTCGTCACCGGCGTCATGCAGTACCCAGAGGCGGCTCAGCGGTTCGCGCGTGAGGCCCGCACGCTCGCCTCGCTCCGCCACGGCAGCGTCGTGACCGTTCACGACGCCGGAACGGCCGACCACGACGGTCAGTCTCTGCCCTACCTCGTGATGGAGTTACTGGACGGCGCCACCTGGGAGTTCTCGCACGTGGACTCGATCGTGGAGACCGGGGCGCGCTTGGCGGACGTTCTCGCGCACGTTCACGCGGCGAAGGTTGTGCACCGGGACATCAAGCCCGCCAACATCATGATCTGTGCCGACGGGCGCACCGTGCTGATGGACTTCGGTATAGCCCGGGACGACGCCTCGCTCACCCGCACAGCCACCACCACCGGAAAATACTTCGGAACCCCCGGCTACATGGCCCCCGAACAGCTCCAAGGCCGTGCCGCCACACCTGCTTCGGACGTCTACGCCCTAGGGATCGTCCTGGTCGAGAAGCTCACCGGCCACCGACTGCCCGTCACGCAGCTCATGCCCCAGGTCCAATCCTCCATCCGCGAGCCCGTACTGTCCCTGCTTGCCCGGATGACCGCTGCACGTCCCGAGCAGCGGCCCTCCGCCATCGAGTGCGCTTCGCTGCTGCGCGCGTCCGAGGCACCCATGACATCGCGGCACGTGCCGTCCACGAGGAAGGAGTGGCGGCAACGGCTGGTTGAGCCGACGGTACTACTGGCGCTGCACGCGATCGTCCTGTTCCAGCCCGCATACAGGGCAGCTGGAGGCGGGAACGACAGCGTTGTCAAATCGTTCGGCAAACAGATCGTCTTTGCGGAGGAAGAGGACTTCTTCGAGTGGAATTTACGAGCTGGGAGAGCCCTAACTACCGTCGGAGCCGGCGTCGGGGTGGCGACTCTGCTGGTGGCGGTCATACTGCTCGTCCTGAGCTCTCGGGTGCCGACGAGGCTGGCGGGCTATGGCGCGGCAGTGCTCACCGTGGTGTGCCTCGGCTGGCAGACGATGGTCGATCTGCCCTATTTCGGCGGCGGCTATTACACTCAAGTCGGCTATGGCCTGTGGCTCTTCTATTTGGTGACGGCGGTGACCATCGCCATGTACGTCTACCACGATGTCCGTGCCCGCCGGGTGAGCACGCAGCCGTAGTCCACGGCCGTGCAGAGTCGGCCAGTGATGGACTTCAGGCAGCGGCCGCACCGGAACCGAGTCCTCGAACCTGGCCGTCCCACATTCCAGCCACGGATGCCGCCGCCGACACCCGCGTACGCCCTCAAACACGCGACACCCCCAGCGTGCTCCCCGCTCACGACTAGATTCACCGTCAGAGAAGCCGAAACAGTTGGGTTCGCTGTCAAAAGCCTCGATTGGATGACAAAGGACATTGAGGGCTGGCTTTGTGCGCGAGTTTGGGTTCTGGCTCAGCTTTCGTGCAGTGGCCACGGTGAGTGACGGCTGAGCGTCTCCGGACGGTATGCGAAGTCGCCCGAAAATGGACGGTGGTCAGTGCAGCTGGGCTGACAGTCCGGGCCGTGGAAGACGTTGCACTCCAGCTGAAGAAGTTGTTGTTCCCGGCGATCGCGGACATCGCGGTGGGGTCGGTGGACGTGGATATCGAGAACGTGCGCCTTGACGCGCAGTGCACCACGGCCGGCGCCGCCTGCCCGGGATGCGGAGTCTGCTCGACCCGAGTTCACAGCTCCTACCTGCGGTTTCTCGCTGATGTCCCGAGCGCCGGACGAAGCGTCGTACTCCAGCTGCGGGTCCGGCGGCTCCGGTGCGGGAACACCAAGTGCCCACGTCGGACGTTCGTGGAGCAGATATCCGGTCTCACCCGCAGGCACGGACAGCGCACCGAACGACTGCGTTCCATCCTGACCGCAGTCGGCCTCGCCCTGGCTGGTCGCGCCGGCGCCCGCCTGGCTGCCGTGCTCGGCATGTCCATCAGCCGGAGCACGGTCCTGCGCCTGGTCGAGGCGCTGCCCGAGCCGGAGGTGCCGATGCCTCGGGTGGTCGGCGTCGATGAGTACGCCACCCGTAAGGGCCACCGTTACGGCACTGTCCTGGTGGACGTCGAGACCCGTCGTCCGATCGATCTCCTGCCCGACCGGGAGGCATCAAGCCTGGCCGCCTGGCTCGCCCAGCGGCCAGGGATCGAGGTCATCTGCCGGGACCGTGCGCCGTTCTTCGCGGAAGGCGCCACCGCCGGGGCACCCCAGGCGACGCAGGTCGCCGACCGCTGGCACTTGTGGCACAACCTGGGGGAAGCCGCTGAGCGGGCGGTCGCCCGCCACCGCCAGTGCCTTCGGGTTCTGGTCCCCGATCCCGTGGCGAAGGCCGACGAACCGGCGCCGCCCGAGGAGGAGACGGGCTCGCCATGGCGGAGCGAGCGGTTCGCCAACCGCGTCCGAGCCCGGCACGCCACGGTCCACGCGCTGCTGGAAGCGGGCCACAGCCGCCGCTCCATCGGGCGTCAGCTCGAGATGACCCACCGCACCGTCAAGAGCCTCGCCGACGCTGCGAAGCCGGAAGACCTCTTCCGCGGCCAGTGGCAGCACAACCGGACCTCCGTCCTCGACGAGTACAAGCCCTACCTGGACCAGCGCTGGGATGAGGGCTGCACCAACGTCTGGAAGCTCTGGGAGGAGATCGTTCCCTTGGGCTATCGAGGCAGCTACGGCCGGGTCAGCGCCTACCTGCGAGAGAAGCGCACCTCGCCACGGCCGGTCACCGCGCAACCGCCGGCACCCCGCGTGGTGACGCGATGGATCCTCAGCCGACCCGAGACGCTGACCGAGATCGAACAGCTCCGGCTCAAGGCCGTCCTGACCAACTGCCCCGAACTCGACGCTCTGACCGGTCACGTCCGGGCCTTCGCCCACATGCTCACCGAGCGGCAGGGGGAACGACTCCCTCAGTGGCTCGACGCCGTCCGCCAGGACGACCTGCCCAGCCTCCACACTCTCGCGGCCGGCATCGACCGAGACCGCGACGCGGTCATCGCCGGCCTGACACTGCCCTGGAACTCCGGCGTCGTCGAAGGACACGTCAACCGGATCAAGATGCTCAAGCGACAGATGTTCGGCCGCGCAGGCTTCGCACTGCTCCGCAAACGGGTCCTGCTCGCCCCGTAGTCGTGTTGTCAGTTCCTGATGCGAAGATCCGGGCGACCATACGCAAGGAGATCAGCATGGGCACCTGGGATACCGGTCCCTTCGACAACGACACAGCCGCGGACTTCGCCAACGCGCTCGACGACGCCGAGCCCAAGGCACGTGAAGCCCTGATCCGAGGCGTCCTCATC
The DNA here is from genome assembly GCF_001418135.1 of Streptomyces aureus. Taxonomy (GTDB): domain Bacteria; phylum Actinomycetota; class Actinomycetes; order Streptomycetales; family Streptomycetaceae; genus Streptomyces; species Streptomyces aureus_A. Next base: position 45,741 of record NZ_LIPQ01000075.1, on the reverse strand, counting down.
CGGACGATCGACGCAACCGGCTATCTCACGGAAGCGGAAGAGGCGGTGGCCGCCGCCGCTTTGATCGCGGCGCAATGCCCGGGAGGCGAACCTGTCGACATGTCCTACGGCCCGGAAACACCAATGCCCGTCTTCCCTTCCGACCTTCGGGCACTCGCCGACGAGGCCCTCGCCCGCATCGTCGACGACGAGGATGGGCCAGCCTCAAACTGGGTCGACCCGGAGGACTGGAAGCAGTGGCGAGCCATACTGACGCGCCTTCGCGCAGTGCTTGCCCCGCCACCCCCGTCCATTGCTCTCTTCGACGTCCAGCAGTAACGGAGCGTCACTCAGCACGGAAGCTGAGCCAGAACCCGGCAAGCTCTGGTTCTACGGCGGCAACGGCAACCTTGGCGCCCCAGCAGCCCGGCAGAACGTCGGAACCGGAGGCTGGACCGGCGCCCTCATCGCCCACCGCGGGGACCTGAAGGGCATGTCATCCCGCGACTCGGCCCCCGACGGCTACGAGGACTTCCTCGTCCGCCTGCCCGACAACAGGCTCTACGTCTACCCCGGCAACGGTGTCGGCTCCCCGTGGGTATACACCCGGAAGCCACTCGCCCACCCTTCCCAGGGCTCTGACTGGCTCGGCCTGCGGCAGATGCTCCTTCCCGGCAACATCGACGGAAAGCTGGGCAACGACCTCATCACCGTCGAGTGCGTCTACGACGGATCGGGCAACTGCTACAACGCCCGTCTTCTCCTCTACAGCGGCCTCGTCATCGGCGGCGGCGGCCAGGACCAGACGAAGCCATTCGACTGGGCCAACCCGGTCGTCCTGGGAACCGGCGGCTGGCGTGACCTCTCCAGCCTCGCGGTCAGTGACGTCAATGGTGACGCTTACGCCGACCTCATCGCTCGCGACCCCGACAATGGCAAGCTCTACCTCTATCCCGGCTGCATCAACGACGCGAAAGACTGCCCCAACAGCGGATACAAGCTGCTCGAGCGTAGTGTCTACGGAACCGGCGGCTGGTCCCAGCGGCCCTATCTCACTTCCCCAGGCAACACGCAGGGTGCGCTGCTGAACGACACAGTCACCACACTGCCGTCGCCTGACCTTCCGCCCGACGACCCCCAGAACCAGCCTGTCACCCACAACTTCAAGCGGTTCATACCGACGGCCGGCCAGGAGCACGGCGACATCTGGGCCACCACGCCCGCTGACCCGGATACTCCCGTCGGGTACGTGGACTCGGCGGGCAACTGGACGAGCGTGCTCTGCCCCACCGGCTGCCTCCTCACCTACCCCGGCACGCCCACCGGCCATGGCTCACCGCGTTTGGCGGGCACCGGCGGATGGGCCACCCTGATCACCGGCATCTTCTAACCAGTCACCGCCCCACCGTGAAGGCCGGGTGTGCCATGCCTCTCGGGAGGCACGGCGCACCCCGCCGCCATCTGTCACCCTGGCACCACCGTGCAGCCCCGCAGTGTCCCGGGCCCGTCGTCACACGCACTCCCTGTGAAGGACTCATGAGAGACATCACCCGTCACGCGGCCGCGCTGAGCGCGGCCGCCGGCCTGCTCACCGCCGCGACGCTTCTCGCCCCGTACTCCGCAACCGCCGCCGCCGAACTGCGGCTGGCGGGGTACGACGTCGTCGCTGCGCCGGGTTCGGCACCCCGCTTCTTCCCCGTCGTGCAATCCGGGCCGGTCTCCGGCAAGGTGGTCATCGCCGTCGGCACGAAGCCGATGACCGACCCTGCCGGCGACGGCGCAGGCTTCCCCCAGGGATACCGCGCCCGCGGCAACGAGTGCGAGCAGCCCGCCGGATACATCGGCGTCTTCGTCTGCGACGGCGCGCCGTATCAGCAACCCGACGCCCTCGTCCCCGCCGACGCGAGCGACGCGACCCTTTACTGGGGCTTCGCCCACCTCTCGGCCGGCGGCGACCTGAAGGCTGCCGTGGAGGCGGCGCGCACCGCCGGTGCGCGCCCGGCCGACGGCCGGCACGGCACGGGACAGGTCAACGTCACGTCCCGCGCTCACGCGCTGCTGAACACGATCGGCTTCGACGCCGAATCCGTCCCCGACGGAGGCACCGCCCACCAGCAACTACGCGTCCACGCCAACGACGCCGGACAGCTGACCCTCCGCTTCGACCACGCCCAGGGGCAGCTCACGCGAAACGCGCCGCCCGTCCGGATAGGCCGTGTCACCACCGACTCCGGCGCAACCTGCGAAATCCGCTACGCGACTTTGATCGGCAGCGTTCCCAACCTGGCCTGCGACCTCGAGGCCGGAGACCATGTCATCGGCTACGACCTGGCCGGCGATCCGGGCCAGTACGCCCAGAGCTTGCAGGCGCACACCCGCTACGACATCTACGACCTGGGTGTCTGGGACGAATCAGACGTCAAGCAGAGCAGCCGGCCGTTTGCAGTCCAAGGCCGCACCATCCTGCCCTGGCACGGCCTGCACGCCCGCGACACCACCGGCACGCTCTGGGAGTACGGCGGCACCCGCCGCGCCACCGCCCCCCTGCACGAGCGCACCGGGACCGGCCCCGGCTGGCAGGCCTACACCGCCGTCACCTCCCTCTCCCCCTACAGACAAGGCCCCTACTCCCGGAACGTGGTCGCCCCGTCTGCCGCCACCCGCGGTCTCGGCGACCTCGTCGCCCGTGACACGGGCGGCACCCTCTGGTACTATCATCGCCAGACCGGCAACAGCGGCGGCGATTTCGCGCCCCGCGTCAAGGCAGGCACCGGCTGGAACATCTACGACCGGATCACCGGCGCCGGAGACCTCGACCGCAACGGAAGCATGGACCTCCTGGCCCGGGACAAGACCGGAGCGCTGTGGCTGTACAAGGGCACGGGCAGTTTCACCGGGGCGCGGTTCAAGGACCGGGTGAAGGTCGGCGGTGGCTGGGGTGGCTACAACCAGCTCTCGGGCGGGGCCGACGTGACCGGTGACGGCCGATCCGACCTGCTGGCCCGGGACAGGGCCGGGATCCTGTGGCTCTACCAGGGTTCGGGGAGTGGAACGTCCCCGTACACGACTCGCACCAGGGTCGGCGCGGGCTGGAACGCCTACAACCAACTCGTCGTCGCCGGAGACCTCACCGACGACGGCAAGGCGGACGCCGTCGCCCGCGACACCACCGGCCTCCTGTGGCTGTACCAGGGCACAGGCAAGACGACCACACCGTTCGTAGGCCGCGTCAAAATCGGCACCGGCTGGGGGACGTACAACCTCGTCTTCTGACCGACAACGCCCCGGGGCGGACCGCGCGATCGGACAAGGCGAGGACCGACCAGGATCCGGCCTGAATCGATGTGGTCGGCCCACAGGCGTACCACCGGTACGAAGCACCTCGGCGTTCTCCCGACTGCCTCGCCGAACGCTCCTGCCAGGCCGTCGACAGAGGCGAGCGCGTCGTCGGCGGCCAGACCCCTTGCGACCGCCGAACGAGCTGCCGCCGGCGGCACGACAGAGCTCAATCGCGGTCCGCGGTGATCCCGCCGCACACCCCCCGCAAGCGGACCCACCTCATCGCGTTCCTCGCCGACCTGCTCTTCAGCGTCGTCCTGCTCACCGCCGGCACCCCCGCAGGTCTCTCCCAGCTCTACGACGCCTCAGCACCCACAGCCGCACAAAAGGCTGACTTTTCGTCAGGCTCGTCCGTCACGGGCAATGGGGCAGTTCTAGCGGCTCATTCCGTATACCGGCGGGTTGGAGACGGGGCGGGTTCGGGAGCGCTTCACGGCCGTGGCGCGGGCTATCTCGAAGGCGATGGCCGCGTGCTCGTACTTGAACCAGGGCTGGGCTCCGCACCACGGCCCGATCAGACGGAACTGCTCCAGGGCGGCCGTGTAGAGCATCGACTGAAGCATGTAGTGCGCGAGCAGGTGGCGCAGGGCCGGCAGGCGCTCGTCGTCGGGCGGGACCTGTTCGAAGGACGCGGCGACCTGCTTCAGTGTCTTCCTGGTCAGCGGCGTGAAGGGCATCGCAACGACGAGGTGGCGTTCGGTGAGCTCGTTGAGTGCGTGCAGGTAGATCCCGGCGAGTGGGCTGCCGGGCGGGGCCTTTCGGACCGTCTGGCGGGCGAAGCGCATCATCCGCCGGTCACTGCCGTACCACTTGGCGCACCAGTACTGGAGGGCCTGCCAGTGCCCCTCGTAGTGGTGGGGCGCGCGGGCGACGAGTTCCTCCCAGAGCGGCTTGAAACGCGCCCGCCTGTACTTGGCTCCACGCGCTGCCGTGATCATGACGACCCAGGGGCCTGGGTTCGCTGGGTCGAGCAGCGCGGCCCGCTGTGCCTCCTCGATGGCGGCGGGGAGCATCGCGCGGAAGCGGTCCATGTCCGAGGACAGGACCTCGTGGGCGTACCCGCTGCCCCGGACTTCCCAGGCACGGTGGACCATCAGGCTCGCGCGGAGGGTTGCCGCGTCGCAGTTTCCAGGCTCGGCAGCGTGCCAGGCTTCAAGCCAGGCGTCGTCCTCCCGGGCGACGTGCTGCAGCAGTTCCAGGCGGGCCCAGCGTTCGTCCCAGTCCTCCCCCGCCGCACTGACGTACCGCTCGGCGGTCTCCCAGTCCCCTTCCCATGCTGCGTCGGCCACGGCCTGCCGTTCCTTCGTCCGGTACACCGGCGGGGGCGGCCCGGGGCGCCGAGAGTCGAGCTGCTCACGGGGCGGGAGGCCGTAGGAGGACGCGACAAAGTGGTCTGCGGCCCTGCCGTCGACGTGGCGAGGGGTGCTGACGACGCGATAGAGCACGATGAGGAGCACGCCGAGTGCAACGGCGCCGGAGATGGTCACGGCGGGGAATCATTCCCGAAGCGATCACTCCCTGCAATAGCTCAGGGCAACGATATGGCGAGGTCAGAGGGATCGCGCCCTCACATCGCATCCCGTCTGACCGGCACGACACCCCCAGGCGGACGGCCTGACTGTCGGCCTTCTCCGGGATGCTGTGGCGGATCCCCCGCCGCGGTCACCGGCATGCCGATCTGCTGCACGCTCGCGGGCAACTCGCACGACACTGGCGTGACCGGACCCTGCAACGCTCTGCGCCATCAATCGCCGGACCGCTCGATGGCGCATGCCCGTGGCCCCGCACACGGCGCGGCCCCAGCGATCCGTTGCCGGAGTGCCGGGGCCGAAGACGGTCCGGTCGTACTGCCCCAGAGCGCGCTGGGCACCGGTCCTGACCCGCGCACCCATGTCGGCGCGGACTGCCTACGACCCTAACGCCCCGCCGGGGCGCGGCGGGCCCGGCCTGGGCAAGGCCGGCTGATGCCCATCTCGAGAATCAGTCACATCGTGCCCGGCTCGAACCAGCGCCACCGGACCTACAGCTCGAACTGGATCTGTTCGATGTCGGTCAGCTCGACCAGGAGGTCAGCGGCGCGGCGGCCGCCGTCACGGAAGTACACCTCGCTCAGGGCGTCGGCGGTGGCCTGCTGAAGTTCGCGGTCGGTGGCCCCTTGCTCCTGGGCATCGAGGACGCGGGCGGCCTGTGCGGGCGGGAGGGCGAGGGTGAGGTTGCGCATGCGCGCGTCGTCGGTGGTACCCGGCGCCGCGGTGAACCCGAACCGGGCACGGACGTCCACCATCAGACCAGCCGACGTCGCCGCAGCCCTGCGCGCCCTGGCCTCACCTGCGGCTGCCACCGCCGCCGAACCTCAGCACCCATCCTCTCCGCAAGCTCAGCCCGCGGCTTCCTGATCTGATCACGCACATACCGCTCCACAGTGCACTGAGAAACACCGAGCAGCAGCTGCGCGACGTCACGAGTGCTGCCCTGGTGCTGCTTAACGAGATAGCGAACCTGAGCGCCGGACAGGATCGCGCAGAGTCCCAGGCGAACGCCAAGCTTCTCCTGCAGGAGCGCGCGGCGCGTATCGCGGCCGTGGCTTCTGAGTGCTGATGCCGTCCGAAGCCTCCCGATCGTGACCAGCCCGCGCCCATATCCGCTGGCACTCTGGGCCAGGCCGAGAGACGTGAGGGACACGCGCAACAGTGCCAGCCCGGGCACCACCGGGGTCCGCTAATCGATTAGCGGACCCCGGTGTCTGGCATGAACGCCATAATCTCTTACGCACGCATCAATGGAGACTCTGATGTGTCGCGTCCCCGTATCCCTTACGGTTCAGCTCGTTCGGCGTCCCGCAGGCGCGACCGGCGGGTCTTCCACAGGGAGCGCACGACGCCCATGAGGGTGAGCACGGTTCCGTTGAGGATGAAGCTCGCCACCAGCGCCAGCGTGAGGGGGGATCCGGTCAGCATTCCCGCCAGTACCAGCAGGGTGTTGAGGATGACCACGATGAGCGCGACGGTCTCGTTGCCGATCCAGGTGAGCCGCCGAGAGTGCGGGGGCTCAGCTGCCACCTGAGGGGAGGGGATGTCTACGGAGATGGAGTTGCCCAGCCGCAGACTGATCGGCGTGACACCCCCGGCTTCGATCGATCTGTGAACGGCGACCTCGGCCAACTGCAACCGACGGAGCTCCAGTTCCGTTTCCCGATGCTCTGCCTGGTCCTGGAAACCCTGGCGTGTGCGCTCCCTCTCGTCCTCCCGGGCCCACATCTCACGCCGCTCGTAGTGCCTCAGCTCTTCTTTCCTCAGCGCCACCATCTCGGGGGTGAGGCGCTCCTCGGGGGAACTCGGAGGCGCAGTGTAGGACGCCCCGCTGGTGTCGTCGGTGAGCCTCTCACGCTCTTCAGGACCCGGCTCGCCGAGGTCGTCATCGAGGGCCGGACGAGCGAGGAGCCCAGCGTCGTGCACCACGTCGTTCAGCATGTCGATGCGTGCTGTTTCGTCGGGGTCGATGGCGAGCTTGTCCAGGGCGAGCCCGAAGCGCCGGATCCTCTCCCGCTCCAGCGTTTCGGCGCCAGCGGTGTTCCGCTCCTGTGCTTCGTCCATGGTCACTGGTCACCTCCTCGCCCGTCGGGCTCTTGCTCGAGCGCTCGTCGTAGCGCCCTCAGTCCGTCGTGGCAGTGGCGTTTGACGGTGCCTTCCGCGATGCCCAGGGTCGTGCTGACCTCTGCGACGCTCAACTGGTGCAGGTGGCGGAGCTTGACGACGGAGGCTTGACGTTCGGGCAGCATCTGCAGTGCCTCGTGGACAACGATGGAGGCGATCACCTCCTCGTCGGCCGACACTCTCGCCTCCTCGTACTCGCGCGCCAACTTCTGGGCCAGTTCCCTGTCCTGGTAGACCGTCTTCCAGTAGGCCTGACGCAGGTACCAGGTGACCTTGCGCGCGTAGGCCTCGGGGTGCTCATCACGACTCCGCGCCCACTGGCGCCGGACAGCGAGGAACGCGTCCTGCAAGATCGTCTCGGCCTCGTCCGCCGGGACCCCGGATGTCAACAGTCTGCGGTGCATGGAATCACCGTGCAGGGCGAAGAGAGCGATAACCTCGCCGTCGAACTCCTCGTCGCTCACGAAGTGATCTCCCCCGCCGTGGGGCTCTGCCGGCTGGGCTCGAGCGGCGCCGGACTCGACGTCCGGCGGATGACCCTCGTGCGCCCGCCCGGTTCCGACTCGAAGAAGTCCATGCCGTCCTTGACCTGCGTAACCAGGTCCACGCTCGCCTTGTTGCGTTCGCGTTCGAGCTCCACAGCGGTCCGGGCACGGACCCGCTCAGTGAGGTACACCCACGCACCCCCCAGGCCGCGAATGCCCCTCAACGCCCCCCGGACCGCTGCCGCCGCTTCCATCATGTCGCTACCCCTCCGCTCCCTCAGGTGGACCATTGACAGCTATATGGGTCAGGCGAGGGAAAGGGTTGGGTCCGTTCACCAGATTCTTTCCGGTTGTCCGCCTCTGCCATGGCCTCTGAGTGCTGATGCGGTCCGCGGCCTGCCGATCATGACCAGCCCGCGCCCGCAGGCTTCTGCCGTGTCGGACGATGACGTGCCGGTGCCCCGCCTTCCACTGTGAGCGTGGAAGACGGGGCCCCGGCGGTTGGGGTCAGCGGCGGTGGTGGCGGTGGCCCCGGACTCGGTCTCGACGACGCGGTTGCGGTCGTCGCGCAGCGTCGCGGTGTCGGAGCGGTTGTCCCACACGTAGTTGCGGCGGTCCTGGAACACGTCGGTGAGGGTGGCTTTGCTCATGTTCAGCAGCAGCGTTTGTCTGCCGGTTTGGGCGTCAGTTGGTGATCACTGGGCCTCGGAATGTTCACGAGAGATAGCGTCAGCGCATGGACCAGCGCGGCCTGGACCGCTTGCTCGGGTGTCAGGGGACATGTTGGCGCCCCGGAAAGACGTTCGCCGCCTGCCGTCCAACCTCTCCTCTTGAGGGGTGGGATTATGGCGGGCTGGCGTGCTGAGGCGTGGGCGGCCTGAGTGCTCGAGCTGGGTGTTTGATCAAGCGACGTTGGTGTCGCGCTCGATGGCAGCGAGCCGGTTCTTCAGCCGGTAACTCGGACCGTTGACAGACACGACGTCGCAGTGGTGCAGGAGCCGGTCGAGGATGGCGGTGGCGAGGACTTCGTCACCGAACACCTGCCCCCATTCGCTGAAGGATTTGTTCGAGGTCAGGATGATCGAGCCCTTTTCGTAGCGCTTTGAGATCACCGGAAACACCAGGTTCGCCTCAGCCCGTTCCAGCGGCTGATAGCCCACTTCATCGACGACGAGGACGCCTGGACGGAGGTAGGTGCGGGAACAACCCCTGACCAGCAACAACACACCCAGAACTCACGGTCTCTCACCCCACTGTCACAAAACCGAGAGATCGCACCCACAAGCCTCACCTGAATAAACGCTCGGCAGAAGGATTCACCAACGCAATCCAGCTGCAGGCCGAGCTCCAAGACCTCGGCTACCGCGGCAGCTACCAGACGATCAGTGACTACCTGCGAGCGAGGCGCCGCCGTCGCATCCGCGTGGTCGCGCCTGCACCTCCGGGCGTCCGACAGGACTGGGTGGATGATGCGACATCCTGAGCACTTGGGCGACGAAGAAGGCCAGCGCTTCACCGCCGTCCTCGCCCGGTGCCCGGAACCGACCGCCCTCCATGGACACGTCCGCACCTTCGCCGAGATCCTCACCACCCGCTCCGGCCAGCACCTCAAAGACTGGGTCACTGCCACCCGCGCCGACGATCTGCCAGGACTCCACACATTTGCCACCGGCCTGGAGAAGGACTGGGACGCGGTCGTCCAGGGCTTGACTACCTGCTGGAACTCCGGTCCGGTGGAAGGCCGGGTCAACCACATCAAGATGATCAAGCGCCAGATGTTCGGCCGGGCCAAACTCCCCTGTGTCCGGCGCCAGCCGCGTCGCCCGATCCGGTGGCGGCCGGGGACGGCCACCGAGTATCTGTAGGAGCCTGGCCTCACCAGTCGGGGACCTCAGGGCAGCGCTTCAGCGTGACCCGGGGCATGGGGTGCCCGGGTCGGGTCGGACTTGGCGGACCTCCGTCTTGGATCGGGGCCCGGCCGCATGCCCAACAGCCGCACTAACCTCCGACGTTCTGCGACAGGAGCCCACCTGAGCCTTCGATTCCAAGACGCCGGGGCGCATCATCACCTTTGACTGAGCGGCGGCAAGCAAAGGGGGCCCTTGTCGCGATCGGTGGCTACCTCGGTTTCCGGGCAGCTGGCGGCGTCGAAGTCGGCCAGGCCGGTGAGGCGGCCGAGCTGATCTTCAAGTCGCCACGGCCGACCGTAGTCCCTCGGACGCGTTGCGGTGGGTGGACATCACCGCCCGGGTCGGTGGCGGGGTTCAGTCGCCGCCCGGCCGCCACCCGGTTGCTGCCCGTAGCGCCGTGGCTGCCCCCCACACCGTGAGCGCGAGGGCGCACACCAGCGCGCCCGAGGTGAGGGACGCCAGGCCCAGGGGGTCGCTGGGGGCGACGCTCCTGACCGGCGCGGCCAGCCACCAGGCCAAGCCGACCCCGGCGAGCGAGGCCAGGGCTGCCGGGAGCAGGAGCGACCAGCCCGCGACCGCACCGTAGAGCCGCCTTCCGGGCGCTATCACGGACAGTGGCGCGAGTTCGCGTCCGAAGCGCAGGAAGTCCGTTATCGCGCCGATGCCCGCGCTCAGACAGACGATGGTGATGCCGGCCGTGGACAGTAGACGCAGCCAGCCCGCCGCGATGGTCAGTTTGCCCAGGCCGCCACCGTTGAGCACGTAGTCGACTCTGGCGGTCATGGCGAGGTGGCGGTGGGCAACCCCGTTCAGCGTGGCCAGCGGAAGTTGCTGGCCGCCGGTGCCGAAGAGAACCAGCTCGCGTCCGGCATCGGCCGCCGCAGCTAGCTGCGCGATGTCGCCAGATCGCACCACGACCTCCATGCCGTCGGCTGCGCCGACACCGCCGAGGTACTCCCGCAGCCGTGACTCGGATGTTGCGAAGCTGATCGGCTGCGGACGCTCGTTGCAGGATATGCGCAGCTCGCGCAGCGCGGGACAGTCGCCGACGAGTTCAACCTGGCCCTTGCCTTCTGCGTGCACCTGCACCGCGAGTGCGTGCACTTCCGGCGGTAGCGCGTCGTGGAACGCTTGCACCTTGGCGGGTTCTGCGTACGGGGCGACCCGCAGCACACTGGTGCCCAGCCGCTCGCGCGAGTCGACCGCTCCCTGGCCTGCCGCGGTCAGGGACGCCGTCCACACCTGGATCTGAACGGCGATGCCGATGGCGATGACGAGGGCGGCGACCAGGCGAGTGACCGTGTGGGGCGCCGCCGCCATCCGCCGCCCGGCGAGTAGCAGGCCGGCGGCGCCCCTGCGGTAGCCGAGGGTCGCGAGATGCGGTCCCAGCAGGCTGACGCACGTGCCGATGGCGCTGGGGAGGGTGACCAGGACGAGCAGGTACCCGGTGGCGTAAAGGACCACGACTGTGTCGGGAGGCGCTAGGTCGACGACCCGGACCGTGAAGAGCAGCGCGATGGGGAACAGCCACAGGCTCCAGGTGGCTCTGCGGGTGCGGACTGCCGTCGGGCGGGTGGCCCGCGCGCGGCGGCGCGGTTGCGCGAGGGCAGTCACGAGGAGGATGGCGGCCGGGACGGCTACCAGGATGCCTGCCAGCAGCGGGGCTGCCGCACGTACGTCCCGGGCGGCCAGGATGAATGTGGTGGAAGGGAGGGGGACGTCGATGATGAGGGCGGGCAGCGTGGCGACCGCTCCTGCGGCCGCGCCCAGTGCAACCGGTCGGGCCGCCTCGCCGGCTGTGCAGCAGGCACGCGCGAACCGACTGCTGCCGAGTGCCGCGAGCAGCATGGTCCTGCGGTCCCGGGCAGTGGCTCCCGTGCGGACGGCAATGGCGACGAGCAGGGCCACGGGCAGGAGCACGAACCCGGCGTAGGCGGCGAGGAACTCGGCCTTCCCGAAGTAGTGCAGGTGCTCGCCCAGGACGCCGGTACCGGTCGTCTCGCCGAAGCCGCTGATTCCTTGCATCACAGAGCGGTCCAGCATGGCTGCGGTGGGCCGGGTGTAGACCAGGAACTCGCCGGGGGCTTCCAGACCGGCGGGCTCGATCACACCGGCGAGGCGGCCGTACTGCGCGGCCACCGCGTCTTCGCCGGAGGCGTCGAGCAGTGCCCGGGATACGAAGGATTCACCGGGCAGGGGCCAGCGTGGCAGGCCGGGTGGGGGCGTCAGCCGGTCCATGAGCGGCTCGAGGTGGATGACGTCGTAGGCCAGGCCGTCGGCCTCGGCGGGATCCCATCTCCACAGGGCTCGCACCGGCTCGTCGGGGTAGGCCGCGGTCAGACGGGGAGAGCGTTCCAGAGTGCGTTGTGTGCGGCCGTCGAAGGAGGCGTCGGTGACCGCCAGCCCGCCGACGGCGAGGGTGAGCAGGGCAGTGGCCAGGGCCAGGGCCCAGGAGCGGATGCGGCCGGCTTCCGCACGGTGTGCGGTCGACGCACCGATCCTCCACAGCTGCGACGCGAGCCTGCCTGTGGTCATGAGCGGGCCCTGGAACGGGAGGTGGAGCGAGCGCCGGGCAGCCAGTTGAGCGGAGCGGTGCGTTGTCGGCCGGTGGAGGTGTCGGGTGGTTGCGGTGTGGCGGTGGCGTCTTGCGGCACCAGGCGCCCGGCATCGAGGGTGACGCGCCGGTCGGCGCGCCGGGCTACTGCCTCGTCGTGGGTGACGAGCAGCAGGGCGCACCCTCGGGTGGCGGGGAGGGTGTGGAGGAGTTCTGTGACGGCGTGGCGGTGGGCGGGGTCGAGCGAGCCGGTGGGTTCGTCGGCCAGCAGCAGTGCCGGTTCGTTCATCAGAGCGCGGGCGACCGCGGTGCGCTGGCGCTCGCCGCCGGACAAGGTGTCCACGGGTCCGTCCACCGGGTGGACGCCGAGCTCGCCCAGCAGATCCGTCGCGCGGCGGTCGGCCTCCTTGGGCCGCATGCCGCCGAGCAGGCCGGCCAGTGCCACGTTCTCCAACGGGGATAGTTCGGGGAGGAGTTCACCGAACTGGAAGACCATGCCCATGTTGCGGCGCCGGTGCCGGGCGAGCGCACGTGAGGACATCGCGCCGAGGTCGGCGCCCGCGACTCGTACGGTGCCCTCGGCCGGGCGGATGAGGCCGAGGATGCTCATCAGGAGCGTGCTCTTGCCGCTGCCGCTTGGTCCGGTGACAGCCACGGACTCACCTGCCCCGATGCTCAGGGTGACGTCCTCGAAGAGCGTCCGGCCTGGCACGTGGCAGGTCAGCCTCTGGATGTCGAGTACCGGTGGGTCGTCTTGGCCTTGCACTGCGCGGTCTCCCCGTTCTTCTCGATGGCGGCTGCATACACTGCACGTCGGCGCCGGGAGGCGGCCTGTGAGAGAGGTCGCCTCCCGGCGCGCGACGAGCGGTTGTCAGGTCCTGCGGGGTGACGCCCCGGTAGGGCACGGGCGTTCACGGGGCCGCAGGGCGGCCGGCTCAGAAGGACTCCATACCGCCGCAGAGGTCGGGCAGGTTGTTGCGGACCTCGCAGGCCTGGCCGCGGAAGATGGTGGAGTGCTTGCCGCTCTCCACCGTGCCCGGGTTGCCGTCGTTGTCGGCCGGGCCCTCAGCGCCGGCCTTGTTCCACAGCGTGAGCTTGTCGGCCGGGTGGGCGTTGCGGTAGTACTCGGCCTTCACGGAGTTGCCGTCCGCCTCCAGGTCGCGGATGTTCATGACCGTGTCGGACTGTTCGGTCCACGCCTTGGCCCCGTAGTGCGTCTGCGACCAGGCGAAGGCCGGGGACGAACCGGCGATCGCCGCGAGAGCGAAGAGACCAACAGCGGCACGACGCATGCCCATCTTCATGGGAGCTCCATTTCCTTGACTGACACAGGGATCCATACCGGACTCGGCGGGCCCCGCTCGAACGTGAATCATTCTGTGAAGCGGAGCCGGCCGAGTCGTTGGCCAGGAGTCGACAGTGCCTTGACGATCCGTCTACTCGCCGCCCCCGGTGGTCGTGGGCGTCGTCTGGCGGTAGGCGGTGGGGGTCATCGCGTAGGCGTCGCGGAATGCGCGGCTGAAGGCAGCCGCGTGGCTGAAGCCACGGCGTGCGGCGATCACGTGCACGGGCATTTCCCGCAGCAGCGGGTCGAGCAGGTCACGACGCGCGTGCTCCAGGCGCTGACGCAGCAGGGCCCTCCCCACCGTGGTGCCGTCCCCCTCCTGCTGGAACAGCCGGTGGAGGTAGCTGACCGAGATGTGGTGCGCGGCGGCAATCGAGGGGACATCCAGCCGGGAGTCGTCGGAGTTCTCCCGGATGAAGGTCCTGATGCTGAGAGCCAGTGTCCGCCGGTGCGTCTCGTACGGCAGACTGCGCTCTGCGTCGAGGGCACCGGCGAAGACCGCGGCGACCAGATCGGCCAGTACGGTCCGTAACCGGGGTGCCTCAGATGGCCGGTACGACCTGCTGTCCGCCACCATCCGGGTCAGGAACTGCGCCAGCAGCGCCCCCGTCCCCTCTCGTGCCGACAACCTCCCACCGATCACGCGGTCGGCTTCCCGCGCGGGCAGGGGCAGCACCGCCTTGGGTATCTCCACGCCGATGAAGCGGAGGGGCTCACGGCCGGTTTGGATCTCCCAGACCCTGGAAGTGTCGCTGGTGTGCAGGTCGTACGCGCGGTGCGTACGGGTCTCTTTGCCGAGGGTGACGTGTCCTTCCCCGCGCTGGATGAGGGAAAGGTGGTACGCCTCGGGATCAGCCTTCCGGATGAGCTTCGCAGTGCGACGGAAGACAAGGGGCTGGCATTCCGCTGGGTAGACCGCCACCTCCCCCAGAGAAATGACGCGCTGGTTCACTTGGAATTCAGTGGCATAGTCGCTTTCCATTTCCATCGGTGCGTGCGTCTCGGCCATGAGGGCCGCGAAACAGTCGAATCGGTCACCGGGTGCCAATTCTTCACTGCGGAACGATCTCTCGGGCAACATGGCCAAGGGTTTACAGCGACACGAACAGCAGGCGCAAGTGACCCTGGCGGCCCCGAGCGGATCCCGGGCAGGGCCAGAACAGCAGGGCCGGCGCTACACACCCCTTGATCACCTTCCGGATACCACGTTCCAGCGGACACACCGAGACAACGCCATGGAATATGCTTTTCCGGATGACCCTGCAGCGATCACCAAGGCGCACATATAAGCGCCGATTCGCCCGGCTGATCCCCCGCTCTCGCCTTAACCGAAAACATCATAAAACGCCGGGTGTGCACCCACGCCTGGCCCTGTCACGGCACCGGCCCAGCGGTTCCGCTTTCCGGCAGCAGGACCACCGCATCAGGAATCCAGCCTCCAAAGGAAGTGTTCGCGCGTCCTGGGCAATGTGGCGGGACGCCGCGGTAGCGGTGCCGAGGGAGACGTAGCCGCGCTTGTCGTATCGAGTGGCGACCGCTCCGGCCTGTTTCAGGCGGTTGATCGCCCGCTCGATGGTGTTGCGCTTCTTGTAGCGATCCTCGTCGAAGCCGGGCAGCCGTCCACCGCGTGAGCCCTTGCGCAGGCGGGCCGCCTGACTGTCGGTTTTCTCCGGGATGGTGTGGCGGATGCCCCGCCGTCGCAGGTACTCGCGAATGGGGCCGTTGCTGTAGGCCCTGTCGGCCGCAAGGCTGTCGGGCTTCTTGCGCGGCGGGCGGCAGCGGCCGTCCGCGCTCAGGTGGAGCTTGCTGGTGAACCCCCCGCGCGAGCGGCCCAAGCCCTCACCTCCCGCACCACCTCCACCAGGCGGGCGACCAGGCTCTGCCACGGCGTCTCGGTCTGGTGTTCCCTGCCTGCGGCCCCCTTTGATCCCGGGGCCGGCGGCGGGTCGGTGCGGGCGCCGGCCGCGTGCTGATGCGCGCGGACGATGGTGGAGTCGACCGAGATGTCCCAGTCGATCTCGCCTGCGGCGTCGGCCGCGGCCTGGACCTGCTGGAGCAGACGTTCCCAGGTACCGTCGGCCGACCACAGGCGGTGGCGTTCGTAGACGGTCTTCCACGGTCCGAACCTTTCGGGCAGATCACGCCACCGCACCCCGGTCCGCACCCGGTGCAGAATCCCGTCGATCACCTGCCGATGATCCCGCCACCTGCCACAACGCCCGTTGCTGACCGGCAGGAACGGGCGCAGCCGTTCCCACTCGGCATCACTCAAATCACCCCGCCCCATGCCCACAGGAACGACTCGGGAACGGAGCAGTCACATGATCGGCCGGACAAAGTCCTAGTCCGTGGGGAGAGCCGTCAGGTCACGGCAGGGCCTGGGCCGCACAGACGAGATCGTTGTCTGCCGAACTCCCCGGCCAAGCGCCCGGACGGACCCCGCGCGACCGCGCCCGCAGGATCGCCCCCCGTGCCCCAGACCGGGAACGCACTGTGCCCCCGGACCGAGGTACGGGGGGACACAGGCTCCAACGACCAGTCTGCTCGCCACCCACGATCACCGTAGCGGGCATCAGCCGCCGATCCGCCGATCCCGGATGTCGGTGACCCGGACGAACGACAACGCGTGGCACGGCCTTGACGGGGTCGACGACGACTCAGTCGACCTCGACGTACGCGACGAGGATGATCGTTCCGACGACGGTGGGGATGTACACGACCCGGACTCGGCCGTCGCGGTACTCCCACTCCAGCTTCCCCTCAACCCGGGTACCGATCCGGTGATCCAGGGACAGCCGGACGATCGCAGCGTCCAGCACCTCGCGGTCGGCATCGGTCATCTCGTCGATCTGCCGTTCCGCGACGTCATGGAGGACGACGTGGGCGCGCCAGGGGCCGTGCTTCGGTGCCATCAAGCGGCGCCGGCCGTGCGGGCGGCGTCCGCGTCTCCAAGCCCGTGGCGGGCCTGGACCTCCGCGTACGCGGTGGCCTTCGACAAATCGATGCCTTCGGCCGCCAGCTGCTCCAGCGTGTAGGCCAGCAGGCCCTCGCCGGCAGCCGCGCGTTCGCGGGCGGACTCGCGGAGCTGCCGCGCCTCGTCCTCGTCGAAGATCAGGTGCGCCATCGGGTCCTCCGGCGATCGGGTCGATCGGGTACAAAGCGAGGCTAGCGCAGCAT
The DNA here is from genome assembly GCF_001418135.1 of Streptomyces aureus. Classification (GTDB taxonomy): domain Bacteria; phylum Actinomycetota; class Actinomycetes; order Streptomycetales; family Streptomycetaceae; genus Streptomyces; species Streptomyces aureus_A. The sequence continues at coordinate 29,299 of NZ_LIPQ01000075.1, read as the reverse complement.
CACTTCTCAGGGACCAGGACGGACACCACGGTCCGCAGTACTGGGCGGGGCGCCCGGTAGTACGGCGAACCACGCGGACGAGGTCGCGCAGAATCCCAGGCGAACACCGAACTCCTTTTGGAGGAGCGCACGGCGTGGATCACGGTCACGGCTTCCGAGTTCTCGACCGGTCCTCTTCAGGTACATCACGTATGCAGCAAAACTCGCGTTCCGGCCTGAACTCCGCCTGCCCCGTGTTCGGTGATTCACACGTCCGCATTCGGTTTGGGCCGGGACGGCAACTGTTCTGTGGAGGTAAGCAGGTTCCCTGCTGCATCATGGCTGCCGCCCCGGCCGCATACGGCTACCCGCAGCATCCGATTTCACCGGAAAGCAGGAGCCGAACCCTTTACCGGCATGCCGGTGGCCGTCCACACCCCTTCGGTCGTATGCCAGGAGCAGCCGTGCTACCAGCGGTACCAGCGGCCGCTGCTGTTCTTCGGCCGGGCAACGAAGCCGATCAGCCAGATCACCAGGACGGCGATCGCGACCCACCAGAGAATCTTCACCGCGAAACCGGCACCGAACAGGATCAGAGCGAGCAGAAGAACAAGAAGCAGGGGAACCATAGTTGTCAACCTCCGGAGCACCGGATGCCCTACCACCCCTCACCCATGCATATGAATTCCAGCTGTTTCTTATCGACGCAGGTGGGCATAACGCGCGCGCCCGGCTTCTCACTCCCCCACTAACTGCCTTTGCCGCTGCGTCGCACCTCGGGCCGACTGACCACCTCGGGGAATCGGGAGAGATCTGACGCCGGCCGCCAGCGAGCCGCGCGGGTTTAGGCCTCGGAATCCTGAGCAGGCGGTGGTCACGACCAATCCGGTACTACACGAGGAGGTCCCCATGTCGGGCACCGAGAAGGCCAAGGCCCAGGCCGAGCAGACCAAGGGCAAGGCCAAGGAGAAGACAGGCCGAGCACTCGGCAACGAGCGGATGACCGCCGAAGGACACGCCGACCAGGCCAAGGGCAACGCCCGCCAGGCCAAGGAAGACGTCAAGGACACCCTCCGCCACCGCTGACCACACATCCCGCCGCCGGCCACGGCTCGCGGCTCAGCTGGGCCCCGACTCCCTCCCCCTGGGTCGGGGCTCAGCGACGTTCCCGCCCACCCCACTGAACATCCTCGTCGCTGGGCCAAGGCCCAGCGGGCTGCCCGTGCAGTGGTCCTCGCGCCCCCCTGCATGAGCGGTACGCACACCTCCGGCTTCGGGCACCCACCGGGGAGCCTGAGAGGCTCGGGGCGGTGGCTACTCGCTGCTGGACCCGCGCCGGCGATCAGGGCGCCGTGCTCCTCGGCTCCACCGTCGCCGACCTCGCTGCGGCGAACGGCATACGAACTCCGCGTCACCGGACGAGCTGCAGGCGCGTGCGATCACCGGCCGGGGCTGCCTAGCCTGGAAGCACGTAAGGGGGCCTGGTGAGGAGTGCGCATGCCGCGTCCTGTGTGGTCTGGAGCGATCTCGTTTGGCCTGGTCACGGTGCCGTGCAAGCTGGAGAACGCGACCGAGAAGCACGACGTGTCGCTGCGGCAGGTGCACGTGGAGGACGGCGGCCGGGTCCGGTACCGCAAGACGTGCGATATCGACGGCCAGGTCCTGACCGAGGACGAGATCGGCAAGGGGTACGAGGTCAGCAAGGACCACATCATCCCGATCACGGACCAGGACCTGGCGGACATGCCGCTGCCGACCGCGAAAGCCATCGAGATCGTCGCGTTCATCGACCGGGCCACCGTAGACCCGGTCCAGTACGGCGCCGGCTCGTACTTCATCGCCCCGGACGGCCCCGTCGCGGCCAAGCCCTACGTTCTGCTCCGCAAGGCGCTGGAGCGCAACGAGAAGGTGGCGGTGGCGAAGTTCGCCCTCCGCGGGCGTGAGCGGCTCGGCCTGCTCCGGCCCCTCGAAGACGCGCTGCTCTTGTCCGGCCTGCACTGGGGGGACGAGATTCGCTCCTCCGAGGAGGTCACCCCGCCGGAGACGGAGCTGACCGAGGACGAGATCAAGGGCGCCCTTACGTTGATGGACACCATGACGGTCACGTCGATCAGCGACCTGGACGTCACCGACCACTACACCGAGGCCCTCCACGAGGTCATCGAGGCGAAGGCTGAGCAACGGGAGCCCGCGCCTGCCGAGGGTGAGGCGAAGGAAGCCGCGCCGGTCGTCGACCTCATGGCCGCGCTGGAGAAGTCCGTCGCCGACGCCCGCGAGCGCCGCGGGGCGACTTCCGGCGGGGGCGAGGCCACCGTGCACGAGATGCCGGCGAAGCCGAAGAAGAAGGCGGCCGCGAAGAAGGCCCCCGCCAAGAAGACCGCAGCGAAGAAGACGACCCGCCGGAAGACGGCCTGACCTGTTCCGGGCGTGTCCTGGGAGTGCTGCCGGCGGTTGATCGTCGTGTGGAGAGTATGAGCCGGTGACCAGCGACTACCCGGACGCGGACGAACCGCGCCTGCCCCTGCTGACCGCGGCAGAGGCCCGGGACGCGGTCGGCTACATGCGACTGCTGGAGACGCTCGACCTCACACCCCGTGGACAGGCCGCCGACCAGCTTGCAGCGGACCTGGCCCGACGGCTTCCCACCGATGTCCCGGCGGCGACAGGTTAATCGAGGATGCCCAGGTCGGAGTCGGGTCGGCAGATTTCGCACGCCCGGATGCCGCCGTCGGTCAGTGCCCGGCGGGCCTCGTGGCGGCTGAGCGGCTTCCGGTGGCGTGCGGCCAGCCAGCAGTCGCCGATGTGGATGCTGTCCGCGACCGGCCGTCCGCCCTCCCGCAGGAAGGACAGAACCCAGCCGGGGCCTTCCGGGGGCCGGCGTGCGGGGCGAGCCTCGCGGGTCTCCATCTCGGCTATCCGTGCTCGGACCCGGGCCAGGGAGAGCACGAGCCAGTGCTCCAGTGTCCGCAGTCGTGGCAGGTCCGGCGGCAGCTCGGACATCGCGGTCACCCCGCAGCGAGAGTGTGCTTGGGCTTCTGGAGCGCGGTGGGTCTGGCAGAGCGTCTTGCCGCCGAGGCCGTATCGGTGGCAGGGGGCCTGGCTTCTCTGCACTAGTCAAGGCGAGCCGATCTGAACGGCGTCGTAGCCAGTCGGCGCCAGTAGAGGGACGGCGGTTACCGTACGCGAGAGCCACGGCGGCCGGACATGAACGACCGCTCGGCCGCGTCACCCCGGCCCGTGTCCCGGGCGTGTCAGTGGCCTGCGGCATGATGCGGGAGACGTGACGGCAGATCCGATAGGGATTTCAGAGGCCGTCCCGAACGGGGGGCGTTGTGCACAAGCTGGTCTCAGATGGGGTAGGGGGCACGGAGGATCCGCAGCTGCACTACGAGAGGTGGCGGTGGGGCGGAAGACTGCCGAGTGAGTCGCTGCGCCGTGTCCGCGAGAGCAACGTCTTGGGGCTGCTCGACTTCGACAGTGACCTGGTCCACGACCTCGGCGCCGCGGATCCCGACGTCCAGCGTGCCGTGGCGGTGCTCGCCGCTCAGCGGGCCTGCGAGGTGGCAGGCCTGACCGATGTGCCGTGGGTCGCTGGCGCGCTCGCCGTGCTGACGCAGGGGCATCCGCTACCGCCCCCTTTCGACGACGCGGCCCGGATGCGGGAGGCTCTGCGGTCCACCCCTCTCGAACCGGGCCCGGACGTTCTCGGGGCAGTACCGCCCCAGCGGCGGCCGTACTTTCCCCAGCCGCCGGTAGGGTTGATGTGGGTCAAGACCGCAGAAGAGAGCGACGGGGAGACGAGCTACGAGCTCGACCGGCTACCGGGCAGCCAGGCACCGATGGTGTTCACCGAGCTCGTGTTCCCTGCCAGCACACCGCAGGTCCGTGGGCCCATCTCACAGCCGCATTTCGCTCTCCCCGCCGTACTCGCTGCTGCCGATCCCGACCCGCTCAAAGCAGCTCTGGATGCGGTGTGGCATGCGCTGAACACGCACGGAGAGCACTACCCGAAGCTGTTGGATGAGATCCGGTCGACCTGGGGCGGGCGGATGTCCGTACCGGATGCAAAGACATGGCCTCCTGATCCGGGCCGACGAGTGCGGAGCGGACGAGGGAGCGTACCGATGGTCAACTACCGGGTGAAGTGGGTACGCGCGCGCGACGGCAAGACCGTGGTGTCCACGGTGAGCTACGACCAGCCCAGCGCCGAACACCGCAAGGCAGATCTCGAGGCGGAGGGCGCCACGGACATCAAGATCGTGAAGGTGCGGCCCGGCGAGTAGAACCGTCCGATTCTCGTGCACTCGGCCGTCTCCACGGCACACGCGGGCGTTGAATGCGAACAGCCCCCTCGACCTGGTGGTTGAGGGGGCTGTTGCGTTGGTAGCGGGGACAGGATTTGAACCTGCGACCTCTGGGTTATGAGCCCAGCGAGCTACCGAGCTGCTCCACCCCGCGTCGGTGAACACCACCCTACGGCACTGGCCCCACGCTTCCGACCGAGTATCCGGCCGGTGAGGCGCTCCCGTTCACTCCCCGGCCGAACTCGCCCCGCCCGAGACAGACGTCAGCGAGTCGGAGATCGAGGGCGCGCTCACGCTGATGGAGACGATGACCGTGGCCTCGCTCGCCGACCTGGCCGTGACCGACCGCTACACCGAGGCGCTGCACGAGGTGATCGACGCGAAGGCCGAGCACCGGGCCCCGAGGCACGCGGAGGGTGAGGAGAAGGCGGCTGCGCCGGTCGTCGACCTCATGGCCGCGCTGGAGAAGTCCGTTACGGACGGCCGCGAACGCCGCGGCGAGAGTGCCGGCAGAGGCGACCGTGCACGAGATGCCCGCGAAGCCGAAGAAGAAGACGGCCGCGAAGAAGGCCACGGCCAAGAAGACCGCGGCGAAGAAGACGACCCGCCGGAAAACCGCCTGACCCGTTCGGATCGTGTCCTGGGAGCGCGCCAGGGGTTGATCGCCCTGTGGAGACTGATGAGCCCATGCTCGGCGACTACCCGGACGCCGACGAGCCCCGCCTGCCCCTGCCGACCGCGGCGGAGGCCCGGGACGCTGTCGGGTACATGCGGCTGCTGGAGACGCTCGACCTCACACCTCGCGGGCAGGCCGCCGGCCAGCTCGCCGCGAACCTGGCCCGACGGCTCCCCACGGACTAGGACCCGTCCGGCCGATCATCGGCAAGAGCTACCGCCGGCGGAACCTTCTAAATCGGGCTGCCAGCTTGGTGGGGCGGGTGCTGAACCCGTCCATCAGCCTGATCGCCATGTCGTGGCGGAGCTCGCGGGCCCAGTCGTAGGCAGATTCGCCGTTGACCGCGAGATGTGGATCAGCACCGTATGCCAGGAGGATCGCGGTCAGTGCGCTGTCCCTCGGTTCCCCCGACTGGTTCGCGACATCGACCTCTGTGTCGATGGCGTGCATCAGCAGGGTCATCTGGCAGCAGACCTCATCAGCGGCGGCTCCCTCATCGAGAATGCGCGTGAGCGTGGCGTGGTCGCTCAACTCCACCGCTTGATGAGCTGGCGTCCAGGGGTTCTCCGTCTTGAGGGCATCCTCCATCGTCAACACGCAGGGAATTCTGCCCGATGGAACCCGACCTTGATCGGGCGGACAGGTCCGAGAAGAACCCAGCCTCGGTGTCGGGTCAGTCGAGGATGCCGAGTTCGGAGTCGGGCCGGCAGATTTCGCACGCCCGGATCCCGCCGTCGGTCAGCGCCCGGCGGGCCTCGTCGCGGCTGAGCGGTTTCCGGTGGCGCGCGGCGAGCCGACAGTCGCCGATGTGGACGCTGTCCGGAACCGGCCGCCCGCCCTCGCGCAGGAAGGACAGAACCCAGCCCGGGCCTTCCGGGAGCTGCCGTACGGGGCGCAGTGCGGCCTCGCGGGTCTCGACCTCGGCTATCCGGTGCCGGACCCGTTCCAGGGACAGCACAAGCCAGTGCTCCAGGGTCCGGAGTCGTGGAAGGTCTGGCGGCAGGTCGGACATCAGGCACCCGGGCGCTTCTGCTGCTCGGCCACCCCTCGCTGATGTTGCTGGCACAGCGGGTTGCCACCGAACCCGTACCGGTGGCAGGGGGCCTGGCTTCTCTGCACTAAGTCAAGCCGATGCACGGGCACTGCTCTCGGCGTACACCCGAACGTGGCTCTGGCAAGAATTTCGTAGCCGAAGATCATCTCGGTGACACGGTCGGCCGGTCCGCGTAACGGCGACGGAGGTGGGCGATCAGGACGACGCGGTGGCGGAGGAGTGGGACGCCGGCGCGTCCGACCATCAGGCGTTTCTGCAGCTTGACGTCGGTGATGCGGCCTTCGTTGACGCCGGGGTTGTAAGGGGTGGTGATTCCCTGGGCGACGGCGTGTCGGTCTTCTCGGAGGGCTCCGGCGAGGCCGACGAGAGGGGCCAGGCCGCTGTCTGCAAGGTCGTCCAGCCAGCCCGTGAGGAGTGCGGCGTCGCGGTTGTCGAGCATGGCGGCGAACCGTGGGACCAGGTCGTGCGTCTGTCTGAGTTCGGGGCAGTGGTCGAGGAGCCGGGGCAGGCGGTCGTTGATGTGGAGGTTCCGGCGGTGCGGGTGGGCGGTGATCCAGCGGGCGGCTTCACGCGGGGAGGGCGGTCGCTCGCGTGGCTCGTCCAGGGGCAGGCCCCGCCGGAGGGGTGCGACGGCCATCTTCACGCGCTGATAGTGGCCGAGGTAGCCCTTGGCCTGGAGTTCCTCGTGCAGGATCTTCGCGCTGCGCTGCCCCTCGTCCCAGCGTTGTTGCAGGTAGCCGAGGTAGGGGTCCAGGCTGGAGGGCTTGCGCGGCGGGCGGCGCACCACTTCCTGCCCGGTGTTGGCCCGGGCGTATTTGCCGACCGTTCGGCGGTCCGGGCCGAGCTCGCGGGCCACAGAACTCTGGCTCCGGCCGGTGCGGGTCAGGGCCTGCACGGCCTCGAACAGCCTGCGGGCGTGGCGTGCGGCCCGACTGTCCGCCGCAGTGTTCCCGGCGGTCTCCTCGGCTGGTGCGGGATCGGTCTCGCCGACCGGGGGCAGTGCTGCGGGCAGGCAGCCGCGGTGGGCGGAGGTGATGTCCTGGACGCGGCGGGAGAGACCCTGCCAGAGGTGGAAACGGTCGCTGACCTGCACGGCATCGGGGGCGCCGCCCGCGATGCCCTGCCGGTAGGTGAGGGAGCCGTCGCGGCAGGCGACCTCGACACCAGGGTGCTCGCGGAGCCAGCGACTGAGCTGTTCGGCGTCGCGTCCTTCCCAGAGGGTGATCGGGAGCCGGGTGGTTGCGTCGACCAGGAGGGTGCCGTAGGTGCCGCCGTAGAGCGCGAAGTCGTCCACCCCCAGCACCCGGGGTGTCACCGGCGGTGGAAGAGGCACCCGCATCAGCTGGGACAGGACGGTGCACCGCGAGAGCCGGATGTTCAAGATCCGCAGTACCCGGGCACCTCCCCTGCCCGCCAGCACCACGCCGACGTCCTCCACCAGGCGCTGCAACTGCGGTGTCCGCCGCTGGTAGCGCACGGTCAGACCCGCTACCTGCTCGGCAAAGGTCACCTTCCGGCACGTCGTATTTTCGCAGTACAGCCGGCGTAAGGACAAGTCGATGTGCACATGCCTGCCTGCGAGAGGGACGTCGGCGAGGCGGCGTACGTAGCGGCTGTGGCACCACTCGCTGAGCTGGCCGCATCCCGTGGATTCCGCTGGATCGGCGGACCCCGTGCGGGCTTGGACCGCCACGACGGCATCGGAAACATCGACAGAGAACACCAGCACGTTGGCCAACTGTGGTAGAAGACTGGCAAGTTCGACAGAGCACAGCCATAGGCTGCCCGTGAGGACTCCCACGTAATTTCCCGCGTAGCGTCGCGGTCACCACCTCAGCGACGATGGAACATCGCGCTCGCCCCTGCGTCACGGCAGGGCCGAGCACACTGATAGAACCCCGTCATGACATACCGATTTACCGCCCGCGCCGCCAGGACCGAGATCGACCCTGACGGCTACTTCACCGAAGCCGCTCTTGCCGAAGGTGAGGATGGAAGCGGTTTCATCATGATGTTCATGGCAGGAGAAGAGGAGCCCGATGACCAGGAGGTCGCCCTCGGGATGGACACACACTGCCTGGTCACGGCCGGACAGGGCACCGCATACGGCTGTGTGCGGGAAGCTGTCCTGACGGACAACGTTCTCCGCATCTCACTCGACCCCGAAGCGCTGGGAGACCTGCGGCTGACCGACCCCGAGGTCGAGGCCGTCATCGAAGCGCCGGCCGAGGACATCAGGCAGTTCCGCGAAGTCCTCGCTCAGGTGCTCGGATACGGGCGTGCGGACGCAGTGCCCACCCGCGTAGATATCTGACGCGCCATCTGTGCGGAATGCGTGACCGTCGGCAGCCCGCTATGCGGACCGGCCGATCGTGTCACCGCGATGACCTTCGGCTAAGAAATTCTTGCCAGAGCCACGTTCACGTGTACGCCTACAGCAAGGTCATATTCGGCGTCGACTCCATCGACGGCTTCTTTGAACTGTCCACCTGGATCGCGGCCGTCAACCGCGTCGTCACCGGCAACCGACGACATGCCTGAGCGGTCTCCTGAAGAACCGCACCACCCCCGAAGAGCGGTGCGCCGAAGTCTTTGCTCTCGGCGACGGTGAAGACAGTGCCTATCGTGGCCTGGAGGAGGCCGCCGAGGGCGAGGGGGGTGGCGGCGCGGCGTTTGGTGTTCATGGCTGTCCTTCGGGAGCGTGGTCTGTGGGGGCCTGCGGGCCGTCAGAGGGAGTACGGGAGCAGGGTGGCCGCGTCGACGAAGCCGAGCAGGTGGGGCTGGTCGTCGGCGTAGTCGACGACCAGGACGATGGGGCTGCTGGTGCGTTGCATAAGCGAGGCCATATGGAGGAGCGAGGCATCGGGGCTCACGACGGCCGGCGTGACCAGGCGCTTGGGTAGCACGTCGGCGAGCCGAAGGGATGCCGCACGCGCACGTGCCTCGTCGTCGAGTGACGCGCCCGCGACTGCGGCAAGGAGCGGGTCCTCCCGTACATGCTCGGGCAGTACGGCGGCCAGGATCCGTTCCGTGGGGACGACGGTCAGGGGGTGTCCGTCCCCGCTCACCACGACGAGCGCCGGGGCCCGTTCACGGACCAGCAGTTCTGCGGCTTCCCGCAGCCCCGCGCTCAGATGTACCGGAGTGCAGGGCCGGGCCAGACCACGTGCGCGCATGGGGAAGGACCTTGGTCGTCGTAGGGGCCTCGGTACCTTCCCGAGGAGTCGTGCCGGCCTCGATGAGGTCGTCGACGTGGAAGAGGCGGGCGATGGGGACGTCGGTGCTGCTGTGGGCGATGATCGAGAAGGCGATGCAGACGGCGATCAGGGTGTACGCCTCCTGGCCCTGGGGGATGCCGGCCTGGAGGACGAGCAGGCCGTAGACGACCGAGGCGAAGCCCTTCGGTCCGAACCACGCGGCGACCAGCTTCTCCCGGCGGTCGATACGCGTCCCCCACAGCGACAGCAGGAGCGAGCCCGGCCGGATCAGCACGATCGCCAGGACCACGACCACGTATCCGCCGAGGGAGAGGTCACCGAAGAGCTGCGGGGTGAGCAGCGCGCCGAAGACGAGGAGGGCGGCGAACTTGGCGAGTTCTGCCAGCGACTCGCCCAGCGGCTCGAAGGCGTTCTTCGACTCCGGGGAAATCGCCGCGAGGACCGCGCCCGCGGAGAACGCGGCGAGGTAGGGGTTGGCGTGGGTGAGGTGGCAGGCGGCGTACAGGACGATGCCGGTGGCCAGCGGAAGCAGCGGCTGGAGCTTGGGCTCCGCGCCCAGAAGCCGGAAGCGTACGAGCCCGTTGACGAGCAGCGGGAGCAGCACGCCGAAGGCGAGGCCCAGGCCGAGCGCCAGGGCAATGCTTCCGTACGACGCCTCTGCGCCGGCCGCGGTCGGCCCGGCGGCGGCGATGAGGATCAGGACGACGGGCAGGGCGAGGCAGTCGTTGATGCCGCTCTCGACGTTCAGCAGCTCGCGCAGGCGGGCCGGAACCTCTTTACGGCCCACGATCGCGGAGGCGAACACCGGGTCGGTCGGTGCGAGGACCGCGCCGACGAGGAACGACGTCGTCCAGTCCAGGCCCACCAGGTAGTGGGTGATCAGGGCCATGCCGACGAAGGCCAGCGGCATGCCCAGGCCGAGAGCCCGGGCGGGATTGCGCCAGTTGGCCCGCAGCTTGGCGAAGGAGACGTGCATGCCATCGGTGAACAGCACGGCGAACAGGGCGAGGTCGGCGGTGACCGCCACGATCTCGCTCTCGGGCGAGATGTGGATCAGCCCGAGGAATCCGTCGCTGACCAGGGCCCCGCCCACGAGGAAGAGCAGCGAGGTCGACAGGACGGTACGGGCGGCGAGCCCGGAGAGCAGGACCGCGACGAGCAGCGCGGTCCCGAAGACGGCGACGAGCACCATGAAGAAGTCCCCCGATCGGCAGAAGAAGACATGTGTCCCTTGTTCGCCGACCAGACTTCCCGGCACACCGCTACGGACCTTACGCGTTCCATACGTGACTTTGACAGGTGCTTTACGCGCAGCCAGAACTCCTAGACATTGCCGATGCCCGGCAGTTCTGGGACGGCCCTGCTGGCCGTGTCCGAGGAGCGGGTGCGCGCTTCGGCACGTATCGTCCGCGTCAGGTGCGCCGGGAAGTCTGGTCGGCAGCTGTCGACGCCTGCCCTGGAGCTGTGCCCTGGAGCTGTCATGCCACCGATGTCACCGGCCGAACGGCTCCGTCGGCGCTCGCGAGGTCTGCTCCGCCGTTTCCGTTCCCGTCCGGAACTTTTGGTCGTCCGCCTCAAGAGCGACCTCGGCGCAGACACGGCGCGGGACACCGGCCGCACCCTGCGCGCCGCTCTTCGCGAGGAGCCACAGATCCTCGAGGTGGACGTGTCCCGCGTGACGCACCTCAGCACGGACGGCGCCATGCCGCTGTTCCTCGCCGCCCGAGGGGCCCGGGAGCAGGGAACCCGGTTCAGCGTCACCCGCGCCCCGGAGCAGGTGGGGAATGGTGATGCGCAGGGTGGGCCTGGAACGCTACCTGACGGGTGAGGGCTCCGCCGGGTAGCCGTACGCGGCCAAGGCCTCGAGTGCCGCGCCGGACGGAACGAGGTCCGCCACATCCCCAGGCGGCGTCTGCCGCTCTCTGTGAGGCACAGGAGCTATGCGCTGCGCGTGCCGGTGTCGGCCCGGCGTGAAGCCCTCACCACGAGACCCAGTGCCGCGAGCATCAGCAGGGGTCCCGCCACGACCCGCAGCAGGAGCAGTTCGTCGCCCGGCACTCCGGCAAGGCCCAGGATCGCCGGAGTCAGGCAGCTTCCGTAGAGGGCGAAGCAGCGAGGCCACGCCGAGGGGCACGAGCGCCAGCGTCGAGATCACGAAGAGTGTGGAACACGTCCCTTCATCTATCTCTGGAGGAGATACGGGCAACGAGGAGCGCCGCGAGGCATACCCAGGGCAGGTGCGCCGGGCCGGAGACCGTCCAGCTCACGGTGGCTAGCAGCAAGGCCGTCCCCAGGAAGACGAGCAGCCCTCGCTGCTCCCCCAGGAACGTCCATTCCTCGCGGGCGCTGCCCGGTTTCCTCATTTCGCGTACGGCGGTCCGGGATGACGAGGATCGCGAGTACGACGGCCGCACCGAGCAGGGCCGGCGCCGTGCCCTGATCGTTCATCCGGAGTGCCGTGTACTGCCGGTCTGGTAGATGTCGGGGATGCCGTCGGCGTCGTCGTCGCGTTCTTCCTCTTCCCACAGCTCCTTGTAGATCCGGTTGCGGCGGCGCAGGAGCAGCGCGGCGAGGACGGCGGCGATGAGGGAGCCGACCAGGACGGCGGCCTTGATGTGTTCGCCGGTGGCCGGGACGGGGAAGGCGAGTTCGCCGATGAGGAGGGCGACGGTGAAGCCGATGCCGGCCAGGGTGGCGAGGCCGAGAACGTCGGCCCAGGCGAGGTCGGGGTTGAGTTCGGCGCGGGTGAAGCGTGCGGCGAGGTAGGTACCGAGGAAGATGCCGAGGACCTTGCCGACGACGAGGCCGATGACGACGCCGAGGGGCTCGGGATCGGTGAAGACGTGGCCGAGGGCGCTGCCCGAGACGCTGACGCCGGCGGCGAAGAGGGCGAACAGCGGGACTGCTACGCCGGCGGAGAAGGGGTGCACGAGGTGGGAGACCCGGGCGGCGGGGGACCGTTCCTCGCCTTGGTCGCGGGTGGTGCGCAGGATCAGGCCGATGGCGACGCCGGCGACCGTGGCGTGGATCCCGGAGTTGTACATCAGCGCCCAGGTTGCGACGCCGAGCGGTACGTACCACCACCAGCCGCGTACCCGCAGGCGCTGGAGGGCGTAGAAGAGGACCAGGCCGGCGAATGCCCCGCCCAGGGCCCAGAAGTTGAGGTCGGAGGTGAAGAAGACGGCGATGATGAGGATGGCGCCGAGGTCGTCGACGACCGCGAGGGTCAGCAGGAAGGCGCGGAGCGCGGACGGCAGGTGGGTGCTGATGACGGCGAGGACCGCGAGTGCGAAGGCGATGTCGGTGGCCATCGGTACGGCCCAGCCCTCAAGGCTTCCGTCGCCGAGGGTGACGGTGAGGGCGTACAGGGCGGCGGGTATGGCCATGCCGCAGAGCGCGGCGACGACGGGCAGGGCGGCGGTGGCGGGGGTGCGCAGCTCGCCGACGACGAACTCGCGTTTCAGCTCGATGCCGGCGACGAGGAAGAAGACGGCGAGGAGGCCGTCGGCGGTCCAGTGGGCGACCGAGAGGTCCAGGCCGAGGGCGGGGATGCCGAAGTGGAAGTCGCGCACTGCCTCGTACGCCCCGCTCCACGGGCTGTTCGCCCAGGCGAGCGCGATGACGGCGGCGGCGAGCAGGACGAGTCCGCCGACGGTCTCGGTGCGCAGGGCCTCGGCGACGGCCTGGCGTTCGGGCCAGGGCAGCAGGCCGAGGATCACCTTGCGCGGGCGTGACTGCGTCATGAGGGGGTGGCCTCCGGGGTGGGTTGACGGTTGGGCACAGGGCCCCTCGACGCCGACCAGACTTCCCGGCACACCAGCGCATCGCATTGACGCGTTCTTCACACCCTATCGGGCGCTGCGGGGCCTCGCCAGGGCGTCTGTCAGTTGTCGAGACGGGGTGAAGGGCCCTGCTTCTCACCAAGGCGCGAGGTGAGAAGCAGGGCCCTTCGGAAGCCGGGCCGCCGGGGAGGCGGTCAGACGGTGGTCTTCACCGGCTCCTGGTCGGGGTCGGTCTCGCCGTCGGTGTCGAGGCCGGCGTCCCGCTTCTTGACGAAGGCGAGGAAGGTGTTCAGCTCGCGCTTGACGACGGGGGCGAGGAGGTAGAGGCCGATGATGTTGATGACGGCGAGCATGAAGAGCACGGCGTCGGCCATGTCGATCAGCGTCTGCAGGGTGAGCAGGGAGCCCGCGACCGCGAAGAGGGTGTAGAGGACCTTGAAGGTCAGCTCGCTGGTCCTGCTGCGGCCGAAGAGGTGGGTCCAGGCCTTCATGCAGTAGTAGCCCCAGGTCAGCACCGTGGAGATCGCGAACAGCATCACCGCGATCGTGAGGATGTAAGGGAACCAGGGCATGACCGTTCCGAAGGCGTCGGAGGTGATGGTGACGCCGCCGATGGACTCGCCGCCGTTGCGGAGCTCGACGTAGCTGGCCGGGTTGGCGATGACGATGGTCAGGGCGGTCATGGTGCAGATGACGACCGTGTCGATGAACGGCTCCAGGAGGGCAACCAGGCCCTCGCTCGCGGGGTGCTTGGTCTTCACCGCGGAGTGGGCGATCGGGGCGGAGCCCAGGCCGGCCTCGTTGGAGAACGCGGCCCGCTTGAAGCCGATGATGAGCGCACCCAGGACACCGCCGGCGACGCCCTCGGGGTTGAAGGCGCCTTCGATGATCGTGGAGACCGCGGAGGGCACGGCGGAGGCGTTGACGGCGATGACGACGAGGCAGGCGGCGATGTAGATGCCGGCCATCGCGGGCACGAGCTTGCTGGTGACGGAGGCGATGGAGCGGATGCCGCCGAGGAGCACGATGCCGACGAGGGCGGCGATCAGGATGCCGAAGAACAGCGCGCCGGCGGAGGAGCCCAAGGCGCCGTCTTCGCCGCCGGTGACGGACACGAGCTGCGCGTAGGACTGGTTGACCTGGAAGAGGTTGCCGCCGAAGAGGCCGAAGAACAGGATCATGAAGGAGGCGAGGACGGCGAGGACCTTGCCGAGGGTCTTGCCGTTCTTACCGAAGCGTTCGGCCAGGCCCTTGGGCAGGTAGTGCATGGGGCCGCCGGAGACGGTGCCGTCGGCGTGCACCTCGCGGTACTTCACGCCGAGGGTGACCTCGACGAACTTGGTGGCCATGCCGAGCAGGCCACAGAGGATCATCCAGAACGTGGCGCCCGGGCCGCCGATGGAGACCGCGACGGCCACACCGGCGATGTTGCCGAGGCCGACCGTGCCGGAGACGGCGGCGGTCAGCGCCTGGAAGTGGTTGACCTCGCCGGCCGATCCCTTCTCGTCGTACTTGCCGCGCACCACGTCCACGGCGAGCCGGAACTTGCGCAGCTGGACGAAACCGAACCAGCCGGTGAAGACCAGACCGGCGACGACGAGCCAGGCCACGATCAGCGGAAGCTGGGTGCCGCCCACGGGCACGGCGTAGAAGACGATCTCGCCGAGCCACTTGGCTATCGGCTCGAAAAGGCCGCTGACGGCTTCGTCGACGGACTGGGTGAAGGAATCGAGTGACACGGTGGGGACCTCAGTGCGCAGGACCGGCGCGCGGGAGGCAGCGCCAGTGGGGGTGCGGTCTGTGAGCGAAAGCCGTTGTCCGGTCGGCGAGCCGAGAGATCGACGTCCGTGGACTCGGAGCGTGATCACCTCGGTCGTACTGCCGGGATGCGCCCGGCATCGCGCAGGACGGGCGAGGGGTGGTGCCACCTGCGGAGTTGCGCATTCCTACCACGGCGACCCGTCCCCGCCACGTGACGCATGTCACCTTACTCACGGTGATCTATGAAAAGCGCAGGAACCGTGATGTGACCGTTATCCGGACACGCCTATCCGTTCACCGTGCACTTATTTTCCCTGGTCAGGAGATCGCACCAGGACACTCCTGGCGATCATCGGCGTGATGTGCCGGAGGTGGCAGCGGCTTCACCGGCCGCTCCTACCCGCCCTCCGGGCCCCGCGGCGCCTGACGGCCGGCGGTGAAGGGATGCATGTCGGCGTCGGCTTCGGCCGCGTCGGCGAGTGCCTCGGCGGCGGCTTCCGCCGCCTGCGCCGCGTCGTCGGCCGCCTGGGCGGCGGCCCTGTCCTCCGCGGACGTCTCCCGGGTGGCCGGGGATTTGGGCAGCACCTCGTTGAAGGCGCGGGACACCCCCTGGAGGGCGGAGGTGACCTCGCTGGGGATCACCCAGAAGGTGCTGCCCGCTCCCTGGGCGAGCTGCGGCAGCATCTGCATGTACTGGTAGGCGAGGAGCCCCGGGTCGGGGTCGTTGCGGTGCACGGCCTGGAAGACCTCGTCGACGGCTCGGGACTGCCCCTCGGCCTTGAGGATCTCGGCGGTGCGGTTACCTTCCGCCCGGAGCACGGCGGCCTGCTTGTCCCCTTCGGCGGTCAGGATCTGGGACTGGCGCTGCCCCTCCGCTCCCAGGATCGCCGCCCGTTTGTCGCGCTCGGCGCGCATCTGCTTCTCCATGGCGTCCTTGATGGACTGCGGAGGGTCGATGGCCTTGATCTCCACGCGGTTGACTCTCAGCCCCCACTTGCCCGTCGCCTCGTCGAGCACGCCGCGGAGCTGGCTGTTGATGGTGTCCCGGGAGGTCAGGGTCTTCTCCAGGTCCATGGAGCCCACGACGTTGCGCAGGGTGGTGACGGTGAGCTGTTCGACGCCCTGGAGGAAGTCGGCGATCTCGTAGGCGGCCGCTCGCGGGTCGGTGACCTGGAAGTACAGCACGGTGTCGATCTCGACGACCAGGTTGTCCTCGGTGATGACCGGCTGCGGCCGGAACGAGACGACCTGTTCCCTCAGGTCGATCACCGGATAGACGCGGTCGACGTAGGGGATGACGAGGTTGAGACCCGGCCTCAGGGTGCGCCGGTAGCGGCCGAGGCGTTCGACGTTGCGGGCCCGTGCCTGCGGCACGATGCGTACCGCCCGCACCACGGTGAACACCGCGAGGGCCGCGAGGATCAGACCGGCTATGAGCAGTCCCGGCACGTCCATGACTCACTCCCGGGGGTAGACGACGGCGGTGGCGCCATCGATCTCCATGACGTCGACGGTCGCCCCCGGAGGTATCACCAGCGTCTCGTCGTAGGCGCGGGCCGTCCACTCCTCGCCACCGATGCGGACCCTGCCGCCCAGGCCCGTCACCTCCGACACGACATGGGCGGAGCGGCCCACCAGCGCGTCCGTGCCGAATCGCTCGGTCTGTGGCCCCCTCAGATGGCGCACGGCGACGGGACGCACGAACAACAGGCTGACCACGGCCAGAGCGGTGAAGACGACGAGCTGCAAGGGAGGCGGGAGCCCAAGGGCTGCGGTTCCCGCAGTGACCGCCGCGGCGACGCCGAGGATCCCGAGCGCGGCGGTGAGGGTGAAGATCTCCGCCACCGCCAGCACCCCTGCGGCGATCAACCAGACCAGCCATAGGTCCATGGCGCTCTCCTGGCAGGTGCGACTCCATGAGGGACCGAACAAAAAGTGCACCTTTTGTCGGTTCTACCCTTTTCTGCGAGGTGGCACGCTCAGGCGGGCGTGCCTCAGTGCTCCCGCTTCTGTCGGTACGTCCTGAGGGCGGGGTTGACGAACAGGTGCACATGACCACACGACCAGCAGATCAGGCCGTTCGCCGACTCGTTCGCCCACGCCATGTTGAAGAACTCCATCCCCGTGCTGTTCAGCAGCACCTCCCGCTTCCGGAACGTGTCGTTGCCGCACATCAGGCAGAGGATCGGGTGCTCTCCGATCGCCGCGTACAGGGGCTTGGCCATGCTGTCTCAGCCCTTCCTGCGTCAGTTGTGGCGGTGGTCGGAAGCGGTGACGTCGGCGGAGTGTGACGCGTGCCGTCCGGCGGGGCGCGCGAGGAGGTGGCGGGGGTCCGTCGCCCGGGTGATCGCGGTCTCGACGGCGGTGATGCGGTCGGCGAGCAGGCCGAGTGTGGCGACCGCCCGGGCCACGGGGTCGTCTGCGGATCCTCCGAGGGCTCGGGTACGGGCGTGGGCGGCGGTGATCTCGGTCCAGCGGGCGGTCTGTGCCGGGGTGAGGGTGCCGCGGATCGCGGCGAGCTTGAGGAGGTTGGCCTCGGCCTGGGTGGTGAGGGTCTGGGCCTCGGCGGTGTAGTGGTCGTCGATCACCGCGTTGAGCTCGGCGTCGTTCATCGCGGGTGAGATTCGGGCGGCGATCTTGTTCATGGTGCGGTACGACCCCTGGAGCCGGAAGGGCGGCTCGGTGCGGGCCTCGTCGGCGGTGGCGGCGGAGGCGATGTACTCCTTGTTGACGGCGAGCACGGTCTCGCGGGCGTTGAGGAGATGACGGAGGGCGGTGATGACCTGGTCGAGCTCGGCGGGGGCGTAGGGGTGGGTGAGCCGGTCACGGCGAGCTGTCGGGTCGCCGGCCGCCAACCGGGTCAGCATCTCCAGGTCGGAGCGGTCACGGCCCGCTAGGGGCGCCAGGACCGGGTGGGACGTGAGGGCGTTCTCCACGAAGCTGAATGCGAAGGCCTCCTCCTTGCCGGTGAGGACGTCGCCGAGGTTCCACACGTCGGCCCGGTTGGCGAGCATGTCCGGGACACGGAAGGCCTGCCCGGACTCCGTGTAGGGGTTTCCGGCCATGCAGACGGCGAAGCGCTTGCCGCGGAGGTCGTGGCCGTTCAGGGTTCGGGTGGCGTCGCAGAGCGGGATGAACTTCTGCAGGAACTCGGGCGAGCAGTGCTGGATGTCGTCGACGTACAGCAGGACGTTGCTGCCCGCCGCCAAGGCGAAGGCGATCTTCTCCAGCTCCCGGCGGGCGGTCGCGTCGGGCGCCTCGGCGGGGTCGAGCGAGGTCGTCCGGTGTCCGAGAGCGGGTCCGTCGACCTTGACGAGGAGCAGGCCGAGGCGTTCGGCGACGTACTCGATCAGTGTGGTCTTGCCATAGCCGGGCGGGGACAGGAGCAGCAGCAGGCCCTGGGAGTCGCTCCGCCGACCGACTCCGGCCGCGCCGAGCTGCTTGGCAAGGTTGTCGCCGATGAGAGGGAGGTAGACCTCGTCGACGAGCCGGTTGCGGACGAAGGACGACATGACCCGGGGCCGGTACTCGTCAAGGCGGAGCCGGTTGCGCTCGGTGGCGACAAGCCGAGCCCTGCGCTCCTGGTACGCGCGGAAGGCCGGCACGTCGGTGGCGGCGAAATCCCGCGTCCTGGCCAGGAACTCGTCGAGCCGCACCTCCAGGGCGCGCCCCCGCAGGCGGGGGTGGTTGCCCAGGAGCCCGGGGACTGTCTCCGTGGTGGGGGCGGCGATCTCGTAGCGGTCGAGCTCCGGGCACAGTTCGACCGCTATGGCTTCGGCGAGCACGCCCTCGTCGAGCCGCTCTCCGGACGCCGACGCGTAGGAGGTGAGCCAGGCCTCGACGAGCTGACGCCGCGCGTGCGGTCCGGTGAGGGAGGCGAGGGCGTCGTCGTAGGCGGAGGTGCCGACGGCGCGGCGGAACTTGTCGAGCAGGGTCCGTGCCGCGTCCGAGACGGCGAAGCCCGTTGGCACGGTGGCGAGTTCCTCGACGAGGTAAGCGGCGGCCGCCGGGTCGCCGATCTCCTCGGCCAGCTCGTCCCGCAGGCCGTCGACGGCCGTCTCCGCGCCGAACAGGTCGCGGGCCCGGGTCAGGGCGTCGGCGCGGCGAGTCCACTGGTCGCGGACCTCGGCGGTGGCGGTGTGGGCCCAGAAGATCTGGGCGGCCGCGCGTGCCGGAGCCGGGTACCTGAGCAGTCCGATGCTTCCGTGGAGCCGGAGGAGGGCCTGCAGGATCGCCGCTGCGTCGTGGTCGTGGACGCCGCGCTCGTACCCCTCGTCGTACGCGGCCTCGGCGGCCCGTCGCGCGAGCGCGGCCAGGTCCTCACCCGCCAGTGTGCCGGCGCCGTGCTCGGCGAGGAGGCGCGCGGCGAGGTATTCGGACCGGTAGACGTCGGGCGACTCCGAGGGCAGGGTCCGGTCCCAGAACGGGCGGGTCTCGGCGAAGTCCGGGTCGGTGAGGGGCACGCGGTAGTCGGTTCCGGTCAGGCTGAGGGCGAGGGTGTCCTCGTGCGGTACGAGGGTCAGCTCGGGGGCCTGCCGGTTGACGGCGAAGCGGTGCCGGCCGAGCCGGATCGTGCCGCCGCCGTCGGCGAAGAGCTCGCTGCGGTCCCGCAGCGAGCGACCTGCTTCCTGCCGGGCGGCGCCGAGGCGGCTCTCCAGTTCCTCCGCCCGTGCCTCCTCGCCGAGTTCCCGCAGCTCGGCGCCGGTGCGCCGGATCTTGGCGACCATGGGGTCGGAGGCGAAGTACGTGTTCACCTCGTCCAGGTCGGCCAGCGTGCCGGCTCGCCGGGCGACCGTTTCCAGGGCGCGGCCGGCCGATGCCGCGAGGCGCTCGGCGCGGCGGGCGCGGGCGTCCTGGAGGGACTGCCTGCGCGCGGCGAACGCGTCGTACAGCTCGGCGCGCTTGTCGGCGATCTCGCCGAGGAAGCCGTCGTGCTCGGCGAAGCGGGACTCCAGGTTCTCCAGCTGGAGCAGCAGCCGGCCGAGCTGGTCGTCGCAGCGGTCGGGGGTGTCGGCGGCGGCCAGCGCGCCGGTGGCGGTCTGGCCGAGCAGGGCGAACTCGGCGGCGAACTCCGCCCGCCCCTCCTGGTCGAGGAGTTCGGCGCGGCGGGCGGCGAGGAGGGCCCGGGCGCGGTTCAGCGCCCCCAGGACGTCGGCGATCCGTTCCAGGATCGAGGTGCGGACGGTGGCGTCGCCGATGTCGAGGCCGGCGATGATCTCGCTGAGCGTCCGCAGGCCGGCGGTGTGCGTGTCGAGCAGGTCGGCGACCGGGCCCGCGCCCGCCACGGTGGTGACGGCGCCGGCCTGGGTCGCGAGCCGTTCCGCCTCGGCGTGGTGGCTGGTGAAGGCGTCCTCACGCCGGAGGAAGGCGACGGCCCGCTGGGCGGCCGAGGCGATGTCGGCCTCGACGTCCCCGGCGAGGGTGTCGATGCCGTCCGTGTCGGCGTATCGCATGTCCTTCAGGGTCACCAGGTGGCCCTGTGCTTGACGGAGCTCGGTGATCCGGGAGATCCACTCCTCGGCCGTGGCGGGCGCCTCGCCCCGGACGCGCCGGACCAGCCGGCCGACCTGCTGGGCGGAGTCCGCGAAAGTCTCCGCCGCCTGTCGGGTGAGCGTGGTCACCGTCTCGAACTCGTCGAGGACTTGCGCGGCGGTGGCCCGGAGGTCGGTCAGTGGGCTGCGCAGGTCGCCGGTCTCCGGGTCTCCCAGCCAGTGGTGGACGTCGCCCGCGCGCACGCATGCGGCGACGAGTGCCTCGTAGACCTCGGCGGCGGGGGTCAGCTCGGTGGCCTGACGGGCGATCGTCAGGGTGTCGGCGATCCCCCGGACGAGATCCGCGTTGCCGATGCGGGCCAGCGGACCGTCCACGGCAGGGGTCGCATGCGTGTCGGAGACGTACGGGGTCCGCCAGATCTGCACGGGGTGGACCCGGCCGGGCTCTCCGGTCTCGTCGCGCAGCACGATCATCGTCCCGTCGTCGAGCAGCGCGTATCCGCGGCAGGACACCGGGTGGGCGATCTCCTTGCGGATCAGGTTGTACGGCAGGAGGAGACCGCGGCGCTCCGGCCGGGTGTGGAAGGCGAAGAGGAGGTTCTCGCCGTCGGGCGAACGGATCGCCCGGTCGAAGACCAGGTCCGAGGTGTCGGTGTCGAAGGTCTTCACCGCGCCGGAGGCGAGGCAGTAGCCACCGGGGAAGACGATTCCCTCGTCCTCGGGCAGCCGCATACACGACTGACCGATGCCGTCGAGCCTGACCACGCTCGCGGTGAGGCCGTTGAAGACGAGGTGGCGGACGACCTCCTCTTTGTACGGGCGGACACGCACCAGGGTCAGGGCCCCTACGACCGCGTACGCGATCTCGGCGTCGGCCAGTGCCTGGAGCGGCTCGTCGACCGGTTCGGCGTACACGCCCTCGGCTGTCTCGGCGTCGTTCTCCGTCTTGACCGTCAGCGCCCCGCCGACCGTGGAGACGAAGAGCCGGCCGCCGAGTGAGACGTGCGGGCGCCGGCCCTGGACGTGGTCGTCGCGGGCCGTGTCCACCCAATCGACGTCGTGCGAGGGCGGAAAGACGTGGTCGCGTTCTCCCAGGGCGTCGAGGAACCGCGTCTCGCCGGACGGCCCGACCGACCAGCGCAGGACGCGGATGTCGTCGGCCTTCTGCCCGGTCCGGAAGACGGCGAGGAGCCGGCTCTCCACGCGTCGCAGCCGGAGCAGGCGCGCGCCCCGGAAGTACCGGTGCAGCGCCGAGAACTCCCGTACGAAGCCGGGGTCGTCGAGGAGGCCGGGCACCGCGTCCTCGGACAGCGGGTTCAGGTCCCGGTCGTGGAGGGTGAAGACGTCGGCGACCGAAGGCTCGGCGCTCTGCGCGGAGGCCGGGTGGGAGCCGAACAACAGGACGTCGTCCCCGACGGCGGCGACGTCCAGCAGTACCCCGGCGCCCTCGGTGCGGACGCTGGCGGTGCCGGTGAGAGACAGCCCACCGGAACCGAAGGCGGTGGTGCGGGCGGTGTTGAGCGCCTCGGCACGCCCGGCCAGCTCTGCCGCCTGCGCCGAGAGGCGGTCGCGCAGCACCGCGTACGTGTCCTGGTCGATTCCGGTGCTCATGTCGATCCGCTCCTTGTCCCGTGATGGATGCGGGTCCGGCGCCGACAACCCCCGTATGCCGGCACCGGACCCGCTGTGACCGCTCCCCCCGGGGCGGTCAGTTGGTGGCCGCGCCGTTCAGCGCGGCGGTCTCGGCCGGGGCGGCGGTGGCCGGGCCGGGGACGCGCGCGTCGAGCACGCCGGACTTCATGACCTTCGCCAGCAGAGCGGAGACGCTGAGGTTCTGCACGTCGGCGCTGGAGAGCGAGCCGAGCACCCGGGTGAGGTCCTCGATGAAGGAACCCTCCCCGTTGAGCCACGGGCCGGCCAGCGCCTGCGCGGTCTGCGAGTGATCCATGAAGCCGTCGACGGACTTGCCGAGCGCGACGGACTGCACGAGCCGGTCGAGGAAGACCGACTCCCCGCCGACGATGTTGATGTCGGCGTTCTCCAGGCCGGTGGCGAGCACGGTGGCCTGCGCCTCCGCGACCTGCCGCTGCACGTCGAGGCCGGCGAGACGGATCTCCTTCTCCGCCTCCAGACGCAGCCGGTACTCCTCGTGGGTGCGGGACGCCTCGTCGAACGCGGCGACGGCGATCGCCTTCTGGTTCAGCCCCTCCGCCTCGGACTTGAGCTTCTCGCCGATCGCGGTGGCCTCCGCGAGCGCCTTGGCCCGCAGCCCCTCCGCCTCCGCACGCAGGCGTGCCTCGGTCGCCTCGGCCTCGGCGCGGCCGGTCTTCTGGATCGCGTCGGCCTCTTTCTCCCGTACCTGCGCGGCCGCGAGGCCTTCGGCGGCGGCTTCGGCCTGGATGCCCTCGGCGAGGCGGATCTTGGCGCGGGCGTCCATGTCGGCGGCCTTGTTGCGGGCCTCGGCGAGGGTGAGCTGTTCGGCGGCCCGGTGGACGGCGGCCTGCTCGGCGGCCTCGGCCGCCTTGATGTCCTTGACCAGCCTCTCCTGCGCTTCCGCCTCGGCGGCAATGACGACGGCCTGCCGGGTGCGCTCGGCCTCCTCGACCGTCCGCAGCCGCTTGATCGACTCCTCCTGCTCGGCGACCGTACGGTCCACCGCGATCCGCTCGCGGATCACCTCTGCGATGTCCCGGCGCTCCGACTCCACCTCCTTCTCGGCGGAGATGCGGGTCAGTTCGGTCTCCCGGTCGCGGGCGATGACTTCGAGGAGGCGGTCCTTCTCGATCCGCTCGTTCTCCACGGCGATGACCCGCTCGCGGTTCTTCTGCGCCACCGCCACCTCGCGGGCCTGATTCTCCCGCTGGATGCCGAGCTGCTCCTCCGTCTTCAGGAAGGCGCTCTGGGCCCGCAGCCGCTCCTCCTCCACCACCCTCGCGGTCTCGGCCTCCTCCCGGGCCCGGACGGTGTCGATCTCGCGCTTCTGCTTGATCTCGGCGTCGGCCTGGCGCCGCTCCAGCTCCAGGATGGCTTCGCGGGCGTCGACGTTCTGCCGGGTGATCTCCTTCTGCTCGTGCTGGCGGAACTCGTTCGTCCGGACGTTCTCCACCGCGGTCAGTTCGGTGATCTTGCGGATGCCCTGGGCGTCGAGGATGTTGCCGGGGTCGAGCTGGGACAGCGGGGTCTGCTCCAGGTAGTCGATGGCCGCGTCCTCCAGGCTGTAGCCGTTGAGGTCGATGCCGATGATCTCGATGATCCGGAACCGCAGCTCCTCGCGCTTGGTGTAGAGGTCGGTGAAGTCGAGCTGCTTGCCGACGGTCTTGAGCGCCTCGGAGAACTTGGCGTTGAACAACTCCTGCAGCGTCTCCTTGTCGCTGGCGCGGGCCGTTCCGATGGCCTGGGCGACCTTGATGACGTCCTCGACCGTCTTGTTGACGCGGACGAAGAACGAGATCCGGATGTCGGCGCGGATGTTGTCCCGGCAGATCAGACCGTCGCGCCCGGTCCGGGAGATCTCGATGGTCTTCACCGAGATGTCCATGACCTCGGCCTTGTGCAGGACGGGCAGGACGACCTGCCCGGTGAAGGTGACGTCGACCTTCCGCATCTTCGAGACGATCAGCGCCTTGCCCTGCTCCACCTTGCGGAACAGCCGGCTGACCACGAACAACAGGACGACGGTGACGAGCAGGACAACGGCGACGAGCACGCCGACGCCCACGGTGATGGCATCCATGAGAAACCCCGTGTCGATGAAGGAATAGGGAAGCCGCAGGCTCGGGCGGCGGGACAGGAGGGCGAGCACCGGATGATGGGTGCTACCCGAGGAACTGCTACCTGCGTCGCCGTGCGGGCGCGGGGAGATGGTGCCGCCCGGCGGCGGCGGTCCGGTCCCGTTCGGGAGACTCTGCCGGGTCCGCGGAGTCCTCCCGGAGGGGCCCGGGTTCGTCGGGAAAGAGCTTCGCCAGCGGCCGCACGAGGCGCCGGGTCACCCACCACGAGGCGACGGGAGCGAGCACCAGCAAGGCGAGCGAGAGGAGAGCAGAGAAGGGTCGGGACACATCGGCGAGGCCGATGAGCACGGAGCCGGTGACGCTCAGGATCCAGCCGCCCACGATGAACAGGGAAGCTGCCACAGAGACAGGCATCCGGCCGAGGCCCAGCGCTTCGGAATCCACGTCGCCGTCGAAGCCGTCGCGCTCCACGGCACCGCACAACACCAGCAGCCAGAACACCGCCACGGCGACCACGGCCGCACTGAACGACAACGAGGGGAAGCCGACGGCGGCGTTTAGGAACTCCCCCATGGCTCTCCCCCTGACGTGTCGCGGCTTCCGTCTTCCGGCATCAGACCAAGGCCCATGCCCTTCCGACGGCCATCCTGAAGCAGAGTCACCTTCCTTCGCATTGCCGTAACCCGGAAGTCTTTGACGTCTCCCTGATGCCGGTGGCGAGCCCTCCCGGGGGACGTGCCAGGCTTGGTCCCTTCGCGTCAAGAACTCGTTAGAGACGCGTCAGGAAGCCGGGAGGGGCCGTGACGGAGAGGGAACCGAGTGAGGAGTACCTGGACGGGTACGCAGCGATCCTGACGGACGTCTGCGCGACCGGCCGCGGCCTGTCTCGCGAGGAACGCGACGCCCTGCGCTCTCGCGGGGAGCGGGCGGCGGAGGCCGGTCTTGGGCTGCGGGCTCTCGTCCGGGCGCATCTCTCCGCCGCCGAACGGGTGCGGCCCGGGCTTCCGAGGGCCGCCGCCGACCACCTCCTGAGCGCCGTCGGGCAGGCCGTCGACGCGTTCGCCGAGGGCCACGAACGCGCCCAGCGCCTGGCAGTGCGGCAGGAGGAGGCCGCACGGCGCGAGTTCATCGACGACCTGCTCTACGGCCGGAGCGATCTGGGCAGACTGGCGGAACGTGCCGAACGTTTCGGGCTGCTGCTGTCCCACGCGCACGCCGTGGCCGTCGCCCAGGGGCGGGAGCCGTACAGCGACGGCTACGAGGTCACCCGTACCGTCGAAGCCTCCCTCGCCACCCGCTTCGGCAACCGCCGCATCCTGCTCACCACCAAGGACGGCAGGCTGATCTGCGTCGCCCCTGCCGACCAGCCCGACGTGCTCGCCCACTTCGCCAAGCAGGCGTACGCCGCCACCGACGGCGGCCAGGTGGCCGTCGGCCGCGCGCACCCGGGTGCCGGCGGCGTCGTCCACTCCTACGAGGAGGCCCTCAACGCCCTCGACCTCGCCGGCCGCATGAACCTGACCGACCCCGTCCTGTACGCCGCCGACCTCCTGGTCTACCCGGTCCTCACCCGCGACCGGCAGGCCATGGCCGACCTCGTCCGCACCGTCCTCGGCCCGCTCCAGGAGGCCCGCGGCGGCGCGAAGCCCCTCCTCGACACCCTCACCGCGTACTTCGACGCAGGCTGCGTCACCGCCCAGGCGGCCCGTCGCCTCAGCCTCAGCGTGCGGGCGATGACCTACCGGCTTGAGCGCATCCACCGCCTCACCGGAGCCGACCCCGGCGACCCGGTCCAGCGCTACACCCTCCAGACGGCCGTCGTCGGCGCCCGCCTCCTGGACTGGCCCGACCAGGCGCTGTGACCCGAACGGGCGGGCGGCGAGGCTGTGGCAGTCTGCCGGTAGGCATTCGGGGGCCGGCCGTCCCGGGTCCACCCAGCACCGAATCAGACGGACACGAGTCGGTCGAACTTGAACCCCGCGTCGTCGCTCGGGGGGATCTCCAGGGACTGCACGCGGTACCGCCCCTCCGGGATACCGACGTGGAAGACCTCGGGCTCCTCGACCTCGCTCCCGTTCGTCGCGGAATCCAGGAGGGTGTACCGGCCACCCAGGGCGATCTCGAATAGGTCCTGCCAGTCCACCGATCCTGCGGCGGCCTCCACCGCCCGCTCCACCTCTTGATCGTCATCAGCGGCCACCCACCGGACGAACGTCATGATGTCCTGGAGGAAAGCGATGGGGAGAGGCTCACCTCCCAGTGTCAGGACCTCGCCATGACCAGGCAGAACGACCTTCCCAACGGAATCGGCAGCCGTCGCGTCCGCCTCGGTGCCGTTCCAGTCGGCCACATACGAATCCGGGCACAGCGCATACAGGCCGAAGTCCGTTTCGAGCCGCCTCACCAGTAGCCTCTCTCTCGCGCTACATGGCGCACTCGAGCCACGTCGGTTCCATTTTCGCCGTACTCACCCCCATGCCCCAACTGCGTCCTTGGGTCCCGGGAGAACCCGGACGACAGCCGAACTCCAACCCGCGCGGGACGTCCACAGCCGCTTCGACAGCGGCTGGAGGCAGTCTGCGGGCGCCCCGACGACTACGGGCTCGGAGCGGCGGTGCTGAACGCCCGTTCCACCTCGGTCAGCCGGGCAGCTCGCTTGGACGGCCCTCGAAGCTGACCGGACCGCGGTACGCAGTCCCGGTGGTTGGCGCGCACAGCCGTCGATATGAACCGCGGTCGAGACGCGAGTTGGCCGGACGGCGGCTCGACGAGATGGAGGACTTCTACGCCTTGGTACAGAAGAGGATGGCCATGCTGATCGACACCTGGCGTGAGCCGTACGACGCACGGCACCGAACGGCTGGGAAAGGCGCCTCGCGGGCAAGGGCGCCCAGGCCACGGCGTTCACACATGTCGAGTTCACGGGCCGAGGACGCACGGTTTTGTACCCTTGCTCTCTCCCGAAGGAGAGAGCCGTAAGCCGTGGCCCCAGCGTCGCCGACCACACCCCGGACCGTCCGCCCCGCTCCTCGCCAGCGGTTCGGTACTCACCCTGGCTGGAGGCTTTATGTATCTCGTTCCGCAGCTGCAGTCTCCGCTTGTCGGGATCACAGCGCTGGGCATCGCGTCCGCTGCCGCCGTCGCGGCCTCCAGCAAGGCGCCACGCTGAGGGGCTGCCTCGTCTCCGTGTCCTCCAGTCGTCCGGCGGATCAGCGGCGTCTACGCCGTGCGGGACCTGCCAGGATGTCATAGACGATCACAAGAACGAGGGAGCACCCGACGAGGCCCAGCGCGATGTAGGAACAGGCCTCCAGCACACCGCTCGACGCCTCGGCCAACCGCGCCGCCTCGTTGGTGAGCACGGCCCCGTACAGCGTGACGCCGGCGGCACCCAGCAGGCGGGTGGGCGCGCCCGTCCGGGCGAGGCGGCTCGGCCTCCAGCCCAGGAGAATGGCGGTGCTTGGCACCAGGAGCAGCGCCGCGCCGCCGATCAGCAGTGTCCAGCTCGCCCAGGTACTCACGTCAGAGCGCCCGAATCATCGGGGCGGGAGGAACGCACCCGGTGGCGGCGTAGCTCGAACCGGCCGATCGCCGCCGTGGCCACGAAGAGGGGGAAGGCGAGCGTCTCGGCGACGGTGGTGGTTCCGGTGGCCCGGCTGACACTGGCCGCGAGCCCGGCGCACAGCAGAAGCCCGGGAAGGGCCCGTCGCCGGCGCGGCAGCGTCCTCATCCGCCAGACCCGGACGCTGACGACCGTGTCGAACGTGAGGAAAGCGATCGCCCACAGGGCGAGCACGACAAGAGTGAGGGGCATGGCCGGAGCTCCAAGGGCAGGCGAAAGTCTGTGCCGACCAGGCTTCCCGGCTCACCTATGGGCTGATCCTAGTGGTCAGGGCAGATCTGTGAAGGTCTCCACGGCACCGGTCTTGCCGGTGACGACGATGATGTCGCCCTCCTCGACGACCGTGTCGGCGGTGGCGTAGGTGAAGTCCTCGCCGGGGCGCTTGATGCCGACGCCGGTGACGCCGTACTCGCTACGCACCCTGGACCGGCCGAGGGGCTGTCCGGAGGCGGCCTTGGGGGCGACGGTCTTGACGAGGGCGTAGTCGTCGTCGAACTCGATGAAGTCGAGCATGCGGCCGGTGACGAGGTGGGCGACGCGTTCGCCCACCTCGTGCT
The DNA here is from genome assembly GCF_001418135.1 of Streptomyces aureus. Lineage (GTDB taxonomy): Bacteria > Actinomycetota > Actinomycetes > Streptomycetales > Streptomycetaceae > Streptomyces > Streptomyces aureus_A. The sequence continues at coordinate 1,123 of NZ_LIPQ01000075.1, read as the reverse complement.
CGGGAAGCACGACGTGGTGCACGCCGAGGCGTTCGAGGATCTTGCCGTGGCGGCGGCTGATGGCCTTGGCCCAGATGTTGGGAACGCCGGCTTCGAGGATGTTGGAGCTGACGAGGATGCTCGCCTCGATGTCGCGGTGGCGAGCGGCAGCATCAACAGGACGGTGCCGATCACTACGACGCCGGCGAAGGCGAGGACCACGGTGCGGGCCGGATGCGCCGAGAAGAACGAGCGCGCACGGTGCCCTGCGACGGTGGCCACGGTTCGACGCCCCTCTCCTGTGGATACGCCACGTCTTGTGCCGGTGACGCGTCAGCGACACGCCAAGAACGGCCGCCCCCCTACCCGCGCCTCTGCTGCCCGGGCGGCAGGGTGCCTACGATGCGACCATGCCGTCGTCGACCTACCGCAGCCAGGTCGCACGGGACGGGTACGGAACTGGCGCGAGGCGCGCCTGGCCGCCTGGCCGGTCCCTCACGACCGATGGCAGGTCGAGACGTCCGCCGGCCTGACGAGCGTGGTCCGGACCGGGCCCGGCCCGGAGCCGGCGCGGGGGGCGATCGTGCTGATACCCGACGAACATGAACGCGGCCGTGTCCCTGGGCTTCGCGGAAGCGCTGTCGCGGATCGGCCCGCTGATCGTCCTCGACGTCCCGGGCCAGCCCGGCCTCAGCGCCGGTGAACGCCCGCGCCGCCACCGCACGGACCGGTACTGCGCGTCTCGACGGCACCGGGCATCTCCTGCCGGAGGAGTCCCCCGAGCGACTCGCCGCCCTCGTAGCCGAGTTCGCGGACGCGCGCAGGCGGCATTAAGAACGCGTAAAAACTGCCGGAACCAGGCAGTGAACAACGCCGCCGCCCCGTGGAACCATCCTGGAACAACGGGAGAAGCAAGGCACGGGGCAGGGGGCGCACATGGGCTGGTTTCTTGGTCTCGGCATCGCGGGTCTCGTGCTGCTCGTCCTCTCGCTGGTCTTCGACGGGATGCTGGAGGGGGCCCTCGACCCGGTCGGCGGGGGGCTTGACGGGTTTCTGTCGTTGCCGGTGATCGCCGGGTTCGTCTCGGCGCTCGGTTTCACCGGAGCGATCGTCCTCGGGACCACCGGCGCGGGGGGCGATCGTG
>NZ_LIPQ01000074.1 GCF_001418135.1 Streptomyces aureus | reverse complement strand
GACGCCCGCTGACCGGTCCGCGGGGGCGCGTGTGGGGGGAGCGGACCGGTCAGCGGGCGTCGTCCGGGAGAAGGCGGGCCAGGGTGCGGACGGCCCGGTACTGGAGGGTCTTGATCGCTCCCTCGTTCTTCCCCATGACCCGGGCGGTCTCGGCGACGGAGAGACCCTGGAGGAAGCGCAGGGTGACGCACTCCTGCTGCTGGGGGTTGAGGCGGCGGACCGCGTCGAGGAGTGCGGCGTTGGAGAGGGACTCCAGGACGGAGTCCTCGGGGCTGCGCTCGACCTCGTTGGCGTCGAGCATCTCGCCGGTGGTCACTTCCAGGCGGAAGCGGCTGGACTTGAAGTGGTCGGCGACCAGGTTCCTGGCGATGGTGACGAGCCAGGCGCCGAAGTCGCGGCCCTGCCAGGTGAAGGTGGAGATCCGGCGCAGGGCGCGCAGGAACGTCTCACTTGTGAGGTCCTCCGCCGTCGCCTTCCCGCCGACGCGGTAGTAGATGTAGCGGTAGACGGTGTCGCTGTACTGGTCGTACAGCCGGCCGAAGGCCTCGGCCTCGCCCGCCTGGGCGCGCTCGACCAGGTCCATCATGCGAGCGCTGTCGCTGTCGGCGGTGGGGCGGCGGGGGGTGGTGGTCGAGGTTCCGGACCGGGCGCCGCGTCTGCCGACGGCGGCGCCGCCGTCGGCCAGGGCATAGCAAGGGCCGGCGGGTGCCGGTGCGGCGAAGGCGAAGGCGGGGACGGGGCCGGCGTACGCGGTGGGGACGAAGCCGCGCAAACGGTCGAGGACCGTTGCGCGCAGCGTAGCCAGGCCCGAGGTGTCAACCCCGACGTGTGGGTACACGGGACTCCCAGAGGCAGAGCTTCCATCACGTGCAGTGCGGGACCGTTCACCCGTCGTGGCGACGTGAGGGGTCCTTTGTGCGTCCCAGGAGAATAACGCTTCGTACAGGCAGCGCTACACCCAGTTGCTCAAATCACCGGTTCCGTCGGTTCTGTTACTGCTTGCAGTCGGATCAAGGTGCAATTGGTGACCGATTGTTGATCGGTTTGCTTCCGAGTGTGACTGCGCGCGCGTTGCGTTGTGCTCAAGTGCGGGACCGGTGAGTGATCGGGGCCGCTGCGGGGTAAGGAGCCCCGAATGCCTGGGAGTCGACCTGTGCGGGGGTGTTCGACCACGGACGGGTGAGGGCGCCTGGTCCGGGGTTGTCGCAGACGATCGCAGCCGAAACGTATCGGCAGACCGGTCCCCGGCGTACCGGGGGAGAAGCGGGGGCCGGGCCTCAGTGGCGGCGGCGGTGCAGGGCGACCGCGGCCGCCGTGCCGCCGGCCAGGGCGCCCAGACCCGCGGCGGCGGGGATGCCGACCTTGGCGGCCTTGCGGCCGGTCCGGTAGTCGCGCAGTCGCCAGTCCCGGGCCTTCGCGTACTTGCGGAGCTTGGTGTCCGGGTTGATCGCGTACGGGTGGCCGACGAGCGAGAGCATCGGGATGTCGTTGTGCGAGTCGCTGTAGGCGGCGCAGCGGCTCAGGTCGAGGCCCTCGGCGGCGGCGAGGGCCCGTACCGCCTCGGCCTTCGCCGGGCCGTGCAGGGGCTCGCCGACCAGCTTGCCGGTGTAGACGCCGTCGATGGACTCGGCGACCGTGCCGAGCGCGCCGGTCAGGCCGAGCCTGCGGGCGATGATCGTGGCCGTCTCGACCGGGGCGGCCGTGACCAGCCAGACCTTCTGGCCCGCGTCCAGGTGCGCCTGGGCGAGGTCGCGGGTGCCGGGCCAGATGCGGTCGGCCATGTACTCGTCGTAGATCTCCTCGCCGATCGACATCAGTTCGGAGACCCGATGGCCCTTGACGATGGACAGGGCGCTGTCGCGGGCCTCCTGGATGTGCTCGGGGTCCTCGACGCCGGCGATCCGGAACCAGGCCTGCGCCCAGGCGAAGCGGGCGAGTTCACGGCGCTGGAAGAACTTCCGCTTGTACAGGCCGCGGCCGAAGTGGAAGATCGACGCGCCCTGCATCACGGTGTTGTCGAGATCGAAGAACGCGGCCGCCCGTACGTCGCCGACGACGGGGAACTCCGGCTCGGGCGGGGTCTCGGCCTCCGCGGGTTCATGGGCCGCCGCCTCCTCCCGCTCCCGTTCCAGCTGGAGCGAGGACTTGCGCGCTGCCTCGGCAGCGGCCTCGCCTGCGAGCACGCTGCGCGCGGTGGCGGAGCGCCTACGGGGGGTGAGCCATCCCAGAGCGGCCATGCGGTGAGCATAGCCAGTCTGTTCGGTACTTCCCGACTTGTGACGATGCCGCGGCGTGAACACTGCGGGGCTCCCCTGTTAATCAGGGACAGAATGGACGTCATGTTCGGACGGACGAAGAAGAAGACGGACGCCGGGTCGCGCACGGTGACGCTGATCGGCAAGCCGGGCTGTCATCTCTGTGACGACGCCCGCGCGGTGATCGAAGCCGTGTGCGCGGAGACGGGGGCGCGCTGGGAGGAGAAGGACATCACCCGGGACGAGGAGCTCCACCGGGCGTACTGGGAGCAGATTCCCGTCGTCCTGGTCGACGGCGAGCAGCACACCTTCTGGCGTGTCGACGCCGGGAGGCTCCGGCGCGAACTGGGTGCGTGACCGAAAGACGGCTACCATCGTGGACGTTTTGTTGGGTTTCGGGGGCGGTGTCGTGAGGAGTGTGTGCGGTTTTGCCCCCTTCGGGTTCTCAACGCGCTGACCTGCCGCGCGGTTCCGTGACGATACGAACCGGCCGCGTGACCCCGGGCACTTTGGGCAGACAAAACGGACACCATCTTTGTGCACGCGTTCACAAAGACATAGCCTGCATTCGACGGGGCGGTCTTGGGACATATGGCCGCCTGCAGCCCCGCTCATCCCGCAGGAGCACCGTGGCAACTGGCCGAACTCACCGACCGGCGACCCGTAGCCGAGGAATTCCCGAGGCCACCGTCGCCCGGCTTCCGCTGTATCTGCGCGCACTCACCGCGCTCTCGGAGCGCTCCGTACCCACGGTCTCCTCCGAAGAGCTCGCCGCCGCGGCGGGGGTCAACTCCGCGAAGCTGCGCAAGGACTTCAGCTACCTGGGCTCCTACGGCACCCGCGGGGTCGGCTACGACGTCGAGTACCTCGTCTACCAGATCTCCCGTGAGCTGGGGCTCACCCAGGACTGGCCGGTCGTCATCGTCGGTATCGGTAACCTCGGCGCCGCGCTCGCCGGCTACGGCGGTTTCGCGTCCCGCGGCTTCCGCGTCGCCGCGCTGATCGACGCCGACCCCGCCATGACCGGCAAGCCGGTCGCCGGGATCCCCGTCCAGCACAGCGACGACCTCGAGAAGATCATCGAGGAGGACGGCGTCTCCATCGGCGTCATCGCGACCCCGGCCGGTGTCGCCCAGCAGGTCTGCGACCGGCTCGTGGCCGCCGGAGTCACCTCCATCCTGAACTTCGCCCCGACCGTGCTCTCCGTGCCCGACGGCGTGGACGTACGCAAGGTCGACCTCTCCATCGAGCTGCAGATCCTCGCCTTCCACGAGCAGCGCAAGGCCGGCGAGGAGTCGAACGCCGAGGCCGACGCGGCCGTCGACGCGGAGACCGCCACGGCCGTCGCGCCGCCGGCCCCCCGTGGCGCGACGGGCGGCAGCCGCAAGGGACCCGACGGGGACGTCCCCGCCGTGATGCCGGCATGAGCCTCCTCGTCGTCGGCCTCAGCCACCGCAGCGCCCCCGTCTCCATCCTGGAACGGGCGGCACTCGCGGCGGACACCCAGGCCAAGCTCCTCCAGGACACCCTCGCCGCCGAACCGGCCGCCGAGGGCACCGTCCTGGCCACCTGCAACCGCATCGAGCTCTACGCCGACGTGGACAAGTTCCACGCCGGTGTCGCCGAGCTGTCCACGCTGCTCGCGCAGCACAGCGGCGTCGGCCTGGACGAGCTCACCCCCTATCTCTATGTGCACTACGAGGACCGGGCCGTCCACCACCTCTTCTCGGTGGCCTGCGGGCTCGACTCGATGGTCGTCGGCGAGGGGCAGATCCTCGGCCAGATCAAGGACGCCCTCGCCCTCGGCCAGGAGCTGCACACCGCCGGCCGCCTCCTCAACGACCTGTTCCAGCAGGCCCTGAGGGTCGGCAAGCGCGCCCACAGCGAGACCGGGATCGACCGGGCCGGGCAGTCGCTCGTCACCTTCGGCCTGGAGCAGCTGGCCGACGGCACCGACGTCGACACCTGGGCCAAGGGCAAGAAGGCGCTCGTCATCGGCGCCGGCTCGATGTCCTCGCTCGCCGCCGCCACGCTCGCGCGTTCCGGCGTCTCCGAGATCGTCATCGCCAACCGCACCCTGGCCCGCGCCGAGCGGCTCGCGCAGATCCTGAACGAGCCCGGCGGCACGGGAGTGGCCGCGCACGCGGTCGAGATGGTTGCCGTCGGCGACGAACTGACACGTGCCGACGTCGTCGTCTCCTGCACCGGCGCCACCGGGCTCGTCCTCACCGGGGACGACATCGAGACCGCCGTCCAGGGCCGACGCACCCCGCTCGCCCTGCTCGACCTCGCCATGCCCCGCGACATCGACGCCGCCGCCCACCGCGTCCCCGGTGTCCGGCTCGTCGACATCGAGTCGCTCGCCGAGGCCTCCGCCGACGCGCCTATGGCCGCCGACGTCGACCAGGTGCGCGGCATCGTCTCCGACGAGGTCGCGGCCTTCGGCGCCGCCCAGCGCGCCGCCCACATCACCCCCACCGTCGTCGCCCTGCGCACCATGGCCGCCGACGTGGTGGCCGGCGAGGTCGCCCGGCTCGAGGGCCGGCTGCCCGGCCTCGACGACAAGCAGCGCGCCGAGATCACCCAGACCGTGCGACGCGTGGTCGACAAGCTCCTGCACGCGCCGACCGTGCGGGTCAAGCAGCTGGCGAGCGAGCCCGGCGGTGCCGGGTACGCGGACGCGCTGCGGACACTCTTCGACCTCGACCCGGAGACGGTGGCTTCTGTCAGCCGGGCCGACCTGAATGACGCCGACGTCAAGAACCGAGGGCGAGTATGACCGAGAGGGCACTGAGGCTCGGGACCAGGCGCAGCAAGCTCGCCATGGCCCAGTCCGGGCATGTGGCCGACGCCGTCCGGCGGCTGACCGGCCGGCCCGTCGAGCTCGTGGAGATCACGACGTACGGGGACACCTCCCGGGAGCACCTCGCGCAGATCGGCGGCACCGGCGTCTTCGTCGCCGCCCTGCGTGACGCGCTGCTCGCGGACGAGGTGGACTTCGCCGTCCACTCCCTGAAGGACCTGCCGACCACGCAGCACCCGGACCTGGTGCTGGCCGCGATCCCGGAGCGCGAGGACCCGCGCGACGTGCTGATCGCCCGCGACGGACTGACGCTGGACCGGCTGCCCGACGGCGCCCGGGTCGGCACCGGCTCGCCGCGGCGCATGGCCCAGCTCCACGCGTACGCGCGCAACCACGGCCTGGAGATCACCTGCGTCCCGATCCGGGGCAACATCGACACCCGGGTCGGCTACGTACGCAGCGGGGAACTGGACGCGGTGGTTCTCGCCGCGGCAGGCCTCAACCGCATCGGCGGAACGGAGGAGCTCACCGGCTCCCTGTCGCTCGACCACCTGTCGGTCGACTCCGTCCTGCCCGCCCCCGGCCAGGGGGCCCTGGCGATCGAGTGCCTGGCGTCGAACGCCGAACTCGTCACCGCGCTCGCCGAGCTCGACGACCCGCTCACCCGGGCCGCCGTGACCGCCGAGCGATCCCTGCTCGCCGCCCTGGAGGCCGGCTGCTCCGCACCCGTGGGTGCGCTGGCCGACCTGCTGGCCGACGACCCCGGTCACGGGCAGGTTGTCACCGAGATGCGCCTGCGCGGCGTCGTCGGCACCACCGACGGCTCGACGCTGGTGCAGCTGTCCACCACCGGACCCGTACCCACCTCGCACGACGAGGCCATGGCGCTCGGACGCGAACTCGCGGACGAGATGCTCGCCAAGGGTGCGGCCGGTCTTATGGGGGAGCGAGCACTTTGAACCCCACCAGCCCGACCACCAGCCCGCTGTCCCCGGCCTTCGCGGGCCATGGACACGTCACATTCCTCGGCGCAGGGCCCGGTGACCCCGGACTCCTGACCCTCAGGGCCGTGGAGGCCCTCGCCGGAGCGGATGTCCTGATCGCCGAGCCGGAGGTGCTCGAGGTCGTTCGCGGCCACGCGCGCGCGGGGGTGAGCACGCCGGAGCTGACGGTTGTTGACGAGGCGTCAACAACCGCCGGTGTCCCGGTGTTGAGGGACGCGGCCAATCTTGTCATGGAGGCCGCCAGGGGCGGCAGGCGGGTCGTCCGTGCGGTGACCGGCGACCCCGGCCTCGACGGCAACGCGGGAGCGGAGATGCTCGCCTGCGCCGCCGAGGGCATCCCCTTCGAGGTCGTCCCCGGCGTCGCCACGGCCGTCGGCGTACCCGCGTACGCCGGTGTCCCGCTCCGCGACGCCCAGGGCACCGACGTGCGTTTCGTCGACGCCCGCACCGCCGACGAACGGTGCTGGACCGAGGTCGGCGCCTCCGACGGCACCGTCGTCGTGTCCACCTCGCTCGACTCGGTGGCCGCGGCCGCCGGTGAACTGGTGGCGGCGGGCCGTAAGCCGGACACCCCGCTCACCGTCACCATCGCCGGTACGACCACCCGGCAGCGGACCTGGAACGCCACGCTCGGCACCATCGCCCAGGTCTTCAAGCAGGGCAAGGTCCTCCCCTCGCCCGAGGGCCACCGGCCGGTCATAGCCGTGGTCGGCGAGCGCAGCGCCCCGGCGCAGCGGGACCAGCTGTCGTGGTTCGAGTCGAAGCCGTTGTTCGGCTGGCGGGTGCTCGTACCGCGTACCAAGGAACAGGCCGCGTCGCTCTCCGACCAGCTGCGTTCGTACGGCGCGGTGCCGCACGAGGTGCCGACCATCGCCGTCGAGCCGCCGCGCACGCCCCAGCAGATGGAGCGTGCGGTCAAGGGGCTCGTGACCGGGCGCTACGAGTGGATCGCCTTCACGTCGGTCAACGCGGTGAAGGCCGTACGGGAGAAGTTCGAGGAGTACGGGCTCGACGCGCGCGCCTTCGCCGGGATCAAGGTCGCGGCGGTGGGCGAGCAGACGGCCGCGGCGCTGGTCGACTTCGGTGTGAAGCCGGACCTGGTGCCCAGCGGGGAGCAGTCCGCGGCGGGTCTGCTGGAGGACTGGCCGCCCTACGACCCCGTCTTCGACCCGATCGACCGTGTCTTCCTGCCGCGGGCCGACATCGCGACGGAGACGCTGGTCGCGGGCCTGATCGAGCTCGGGTGGGAGGTCGACGACGTCACCGCGTACCGGACCGTACGGGCCTCGCCGCCGCCGGCGGACACGCGTGAGGCGATCAAGGGCGGCGGTTTCGACGCCGTGCTCTTCACGTCGTCCTCCACCGTGCGGAACCTGGTCGGTATCGCCGGGAAGCCGCACAACGTGACCGTCATCGCGTGCATCGGCCCCGCCACGGCGAAGACCGCCGAGGAGCACGGGCTGCGGGTGGACGTGCTGTCGCCCGAGCCGTCGGTGCACAAGCTGGCGGAGGCGCTGGCGGACTTCGGGCTGCGGCGGCGGGAGGCTGCGCTGGAGGCGGGGGATCCTGTGACTCGGCCGAGTGAGCGGCGGCCGGGTGCGCGGAGGCGTCGTACGACGTAGCGGTCTCCTCGGGTGCGGGTCCCTCGGCGGGGCCCGCACCCTTTGCGTTCCGCGACCTCGTGGCGCGGGTCCTCGACGGGGCCCGCACCCCGCCGCTGTGGGTCGGCGAGGCAACATCGTGTCGGTAAAAGCACTCTTTGGGCGGGCGTAGCCTCGGGCATATGAACTCGTACGGATCCTTTCCCGGGGCGCGGCCGCGGCGGCTGCGGACGACGCCCGCCATGCGGCGGATGGTGGCCGAGACGCGGCTGCATCCCGCCGATCTGATCCTTCCCGCGTTCGTGCGCGAGGGGATCACCGAGCCCGTGCCGATCCAGGCCATGCCCGGTGTCGTCCAGCACACGCGCGACACCCTGCGGAAGGCCGCGGCCGAGGCGGTGGAGGCCGGGGTCTCCGGGATCATGCTCTTCGGCGTGCCCGAGGACGAGAAGAAGGACGCGGCGGGCACGGCCGGGACCGACCCCGACGGGATCCTCCAGGTCGCCGTCCGGGACGTCCGCGCCGAGGTCGGCGACGAGCTCGTGATCATGTCGGACCTCTGTCTCGACGAGTACACCGACCACGGCCACTGCGGCGTCCTCGACGCCGACGGCCGCGTCGACAACGACGCCACGCTGGAACGTTACGCCGAGATGGCCCAGGTCCAGGCGGACGCCGGCGTCCACGTCGTCGGCCCCTCCGGAATGATGGACGGCCAGGTCGGCGTCGTCCGGGACGCCCTGGACACCATCGGCAAGGAGGACGTGTCGATCCTCGCGTACACCGCGAAGTACTCCTCCGCCTTCTACGGCCCGTTCCGCGAGGCCGTCGGCTCCTCCCTCAAGGGCGACCGCAAGACCTACCAGCAGGACCCCGCCAACCTGCGGGAGTCCCTGCGCGAGCTCGCCCTCGACCTGGAGGAGGGCGCCGACATGGTGATGGTCAAGCCGGCGGGGCCGTACCTCGATGTGGTCGCCAAGGTCGCCGAGTCCGTCGACGTGCCCGTCGCCGCGTACCAGATCAGTGGTGAGTACGCGATGGTCGAGGCCGCCGCCGAGAAGGGCTGGATCGACCGCGACAGGGCGATCTTCGAGACCCTGACCGGCATCCGGCGGGCCGGCGCGCAGATGATCCTCACCTACTGGGCCACCGAGGTCGCCCAGAAGCTGTCCGCCGCGCGCGTCTAGCCGGGACTCAGTCCCACCAGAAGGTCCAGACGGGGCTGTCCAGCAGCCCCGTCCGGGCGTACTGGCGCAGCCCGCCGTGGGGGCCCTGGTCGACGTTGTCCGGGCAGAACGCGAAGTGCTCCGCCGCCAGCGCCTCGGCCTCCTCCAACGTCTGGGGCGGGGCCGCGACGGAGACCACCAGCCGGTCGAAGGTGAGCGCGACGACACGCGCCCCGAAACGGTCCTCCCAGGACCGCAGCACCGCACACAGCCGGGCCACGTCGTTCTCGTGGTTCAGCGGCCCGCTCCAGCCGATCACCGCCGGTATGTCCGCGCTGCGCCGTGCCGGAACCAGGGCCGGGCGGGCGTCCTCGAGCCAGAAGCCCGGCTCCGTCAGCATCTCGGCGACGACGGCCGCCGCCTCGTCGGGATCCGTGCCGCACGGCTGCGCCGGGGCCAGGCCCGGCCAGTCGGCGCTTCCGGGTATCTCGTCGGACGCGTTCGCGTCCCAGAACCCGGCGAGGACCTCTTCCGCGTCGTGGTCCGCCGGATCGCTCATGCGCTCCGGCTCCAGCTCCCACCGGTCCAGGCTCCAGTCACCGCCCAGCAGTACCGGCAGCAGTCCCGCCGTGCGGGCCGCCGGCCGCAGCGCGCTCCAGGCGGAGGGGCCCGCCGCGCCGTGTCCCGACCAGATGTACGGGGCGTCCGCCGGACCGGTGAGGGCGCCGGGCGGCAGGTCGAGGCCGAGGGGACGGCCGGTCGGATCGGCTGCGAGCCGGGGCAGCTGGTTCGGGATCATCGCCATGCGGAGAACGTACGGGGCGTCACTGACAACGGAGCGAGTGGTGGTGCGGCACGCGTCGGCGCACCCTGGAGAGGTAGCCGACAGGTACCTCGCTGGAGGTGGTCCTCATGATGCACACGCTTGTCGGATGGCATGTGGAGATGGAGTTCCAGGAGGAGGGTGACCGGACGCGGGCCGCGGCCATGGTGCGGCTCACCGACGGCACCGAGTTCCGGGCCCACGGCACGGCCAACCGTCACCCCTCCGACCCGGAGCAGCTCAGGGTGGGCGAGGAGATCGCCGGCGCACGCGCGCTGATGGATCTCGCCTCCCAGCTGCTCCAGAAGGCCCACACGGAGATCGACGAGGTCTCGGGCCGGACCTCGCACAGCATCCGTTGACGACGAAGCCCCCGGCACGGTGATCCGTACCGGGGGCTTCGCCTTCGGATGCCGCTCCCGGACCGTCAGAGGCGCTCGGGCGTCCGGATGCCCAGCAGAGCCATGCCCTGCCGCAGGGTGCGGGCGGTCAGGTCGGACAGGAAGAGGCGGTTCTCCGCGACGTCCTGGGCCGGCGCGGGCTTGATGACGGGGCACTCCGAGTAGAACGTCGTGAACAGCGACGCCAGCTGGTACAGGTACGCCGCCAGCTTGTGCGGGGCGTACTCCGCCGCCGTCTCGGCGATCACCTCGCCGAACTGGTCCAGGTGCAGGCCGAGCGCGCGCTCGGCCGGGGCCAGCTCCAGCTCCGGGTGGGCCAGCGGTGTGCGGTCGCCGGCCTTCCCGAAGATCGACCTGACCCGCGCGTACGCGTACTGCAGGTACACCGATGTGTCGCCGTTCAGCGAGACCATCTGGTCCAGGTCGAACTTGTAGTCACGCGCGGCCGACGTCGACAGGTCGGCGTACTTCACCGCGCCGATGCCCACGTACTGACCGTTCTCGACGATCTCCGACTCGGTCAGGAGCGTTTCGCCGGTCTTCGCGACGTACTCCTCGGCCTTCTCGCGCACGACCGTCGTCGCGCGGTCCACGGCCTCGTCCAGCAGGTCCACCAGCCTGACCGTCTCGCCCTCACGGGTCTTGAACGGCTTGCCGTCCTTGCCGAGGACCGTGCCGAAGGCCAGCTGGACCGCCTTCACGTCCTCGTTGAGCCAGCCGGCCCGGCGGGCGGTCTCGAAGACCATCTTGAAGTGCAGCGACTGGCGGGCGTCGACCACGTACAGCAGGGTCGTCGCCTTCAGGTTCTGGACACGGTCGCGGATCGCGGACAGGTCCGTCGCCGCGTAACCGAAGCCGCCGTCGGACTTCTGGACGATCAGCGGGGTCGGGTTGCCGTCCGGGCCCTTCACGTCGTCGAAGAAGACACACAGCGCGCCCTCGGAACGGACGGCGACGCCCGACTCCTCGAGGATCCGGCAGGTCTCCACCAGCATGTCGTTGTAGCCGGACTCGCCGACGACGTCGCCGTCCCGGATGTCCATGTCGAGCTTGTCGAAGACCGAGTAGAAGTAGATCTTCGACTCGTCGACGAACCGCTGCCAGAGGGCGAGGGTCTGCTCGTCGCCGGCCTGGAGGTCGACGACGCGCGCGCGGGCCCTCGTCTTGAACTCCTCGTCGGAGTCGAAGAGCGCGCGCGAGGCCTTGTACAGCCGGTTCAGGTTCGACATGGCCTCCTCACCGGAGACCTCGGAGCCGTCCTCCGCTTTGTGGTCCAGCTCGTGCGGGTGCTCGATCAGGTACTGGATGAGCATGCCGAACTGGGTGCCCCAGTCGCCGATGTGGTGGCGGCGGACCACGCTCTCGCCGGTGAACTCCAGGATCTCGACCATCGCGGCGCCGATGACGGCGGAGCGCAGGTGCCCGACGTGCATCTCCTTCGCCACGTTCGGCTGCGCGTAGTCGATGACCGTCGTGCCGGCCGACTCGTTGAACGGCACGCCGAGCCGGGCGTCGGCGGCGCGGGCCGCGAGAGTCCGCACGATCGCCGCGTCCGTGACCGTGATGTTCAGGAAGCCGGGGCCCGAGACCTCGATCTCCTTCAGGACGTCGTTCTCCGGGATCGCGGCGACGACCTGGGTGGCCAGCTCACGCGGGTTGCCCTTGAGCTGCTTGGCGAGCGCCAGGATGCCGTTGGCCTGGAAGTCGGCCCGGTCGCTTCGTCGCAGCAGCGGGTCGGCGGACGCGGCGTCCGGCAGAGCTGCCGAGAGGCCGTCCGCGAGGTGCTGCTGCACGGTCGAAGCGAGGGAAGGGACCGAGGCCATGAGCTTCCGTTCCTGTTGAGTTCGGGGAGTTCTGTGCGTCCAAATCGCTTGTCAAGTGTCCCATGGGAGCGCAACGTGATTTCCCCGCCTGTGGACAAGCACAGGACGCGCGCCATGTCCGCCTGTGGACAACCTCGGGGAGCGCTCTTCCGTCTGGGAGAATGGCTCACGTAGGGCCCCTCAGGCAGCACCCCACCCAGGAAGAAGGACGTACCGACCGTGGCTCAGAGCAGCACCGAGACCGACTGGGTCTCCCGTTTCGCGGACGAGGTCATCGCCGAGTCGGAGCGACGTGCGCCTGGCAAACCGGTCGTCGTCGCCTCCGGTCTCTCCCCGTCCGGCCCGATCCACCTGGGCAACCTCCGCGAGGTCATGACCCCTCACCTGGTCGCCGACGAGATCCGCCGCCGCGGACACGAGGTCAGGCACCTGATCTCGTGGGACGACTACGACCGCTACCGCAAGGTGCCGAACGGCATCGAGGGCATCGACGAGTCCTGGGCCGAGCACATCGGCAAGCCGCTGACCTCGGTCCCGGCCCCCGCCGGCTCGCCCCACCCCAACTGGGCCGAGCACTTCAAGGCCGCCATGGTCGAGTCGCTGGCCGAGCTCGGCGTCGAGTACGACCCGATCAGCCAGACCGAGCAGTACACCGCGGGCACCTACCGCGAGCAGATCCTGCACGCCATGAAGCACCGCGGCGACATCGACGCCATCCTCGACCAGTACCGGACGAAGAAGACGCCGAAGAAGCAGTCGCAGAAGCCCCTCGACGAGGCAGAGCTGGAGGCCGAGGAGGGCTCCGGCGCGGCGAGCGAGGACGACGGCTCCGGCGGCTCCTCGGGCTACTTCCCGTACAAGCCGTACTGCGGCCGGTGCGAGAAGGACCTGACCACCGTCACCTCGTACGACGACGACACCACCGAACTCGCCTACACCTGCACCAACTGCGGCTTCTCCGAGACCGTGAAGCTGAGCGAGTTCAACCGCGGCAAGCTGGTCTGGAAGGTCGACTGGCCGATGCGCTGGGCGTACGAAGGCGTCATCTTCGAGCCCTCCGGCGTCGACCACTCCTCGCCCGGCTCGTCCTTCGTCGTCGGCGGCCAGATCGTCCGCGAGATCTTCGACGGCGTCCAGCCGATCGGCCCGATGTACGCCTTCGTCGGCATCAGCGGCATGGCCAAGATGTCCTCCTCGCGCGGTGGCGTCCCGACCGCCGCCGACGCGCTGAAGATCATGGAAGCGCCGCTGCTGCGCTGGCTGTACGCGCGCCGCCGCCCCAACCAGTCCTTCAAGATCGCCTTCGACCAGGAGATCCAGCGGCTCTACGACGAGTGGGACAAGCTGGAGGCCAAGGTCGCCGACGGCAGCGTGCTCCCCGCCGACGCCGCCGCCCACACCCGCGCCGCCCGTACGGCCGCAGGTGAGCTTCCGCGCACCCCGCGCCCGCTCCCGTACCGCACGCTCGCCTCGGTCATGGACATCACCGCCGGCCACGACGAGCAGACCCTGCGGATCCTGACCGAGCTCGACCCCGAGAACCCGGTCGCGTCCCTCGACGAGGTCCGGCCGCGGCTCGACCGCGCCGAGAACTGGATCACCAGCCAGGTCCCGGCCGACCAGCGCACCATCGTCCGCGAGGAGCCCGACACCGAGCTCCTCGGCTCCCTGGACGACGAAGGCCGCGAATCCCTCCGCCTGCTCCTGGAGGGCCTCGACAGCCACTGGTCGCTCGACGGGCTCACCACCCTCGTCTACGGCGTCCCGAAGGTCATGGCCGGACTCGACGCCGAGGCCAAGCCGACGCCCGAGCTGAAGCTCGCGCAGCGCGCGTTCTTCGCCCTGCTCTACAAGCTCCTCGTCAGCCGCGAGACCGGGCCGCGACTGCCCACGCTGCTGCTCGCCGTGGGCGCGGACCGGGTGAGGAAGCTGCTCGGCGCGTGAGCGCGCGGACGAGCTGAACACGGGAAGGGGCCGCCGCCCGGATGCCGGGCGGCGGCCCTTTCCCGTACTCCCGTGCGGGTCAGGGAGTGCGGTACTCCCGCATGGCCTGCTGGATCTGCTGCTGGACCTCGGGGATCATCCGGTGAAGCAGCTCGGGGTTGCGGAGCTGCTCGACGCCATAGGCATCAGCCACCAGCCGCTCCAGCTCCTGGGTCTCCGGGAAGGCGTCGTTCTCCACGGCGTACGCCCAGGTCTGCTTGTAGACGACCTCCCGGAACTCCTCGATCTCCTGCGGTTCCGGCTGCTCCTCCACGTACTCGGGATACTCGACGAACTCCTCCGGCCCCGGCGGGGGCACGTCCTCCGGGCCCAGCGGCACCGGCACCGGGATCGGCTCCAGTCCGTCGACGATCTGCGGGTTGTACGAGCCCTGGTAGCCGTCCGGCCGCGCCTGGCCCGCGAACCACGGACTGCCCTCGGCATCCTCCGGCGCGTCGGGAAGCGGCTGCGGCGCGGGCGCGAGCTGCACCGGCTGAGGCTGCTGAGCCGGCTGCAGCGGCTGAGGCTGCTGGGGCAGCAGCGGCGACGTGCCCTGCGGCTGCGGAGGCAGCACAGCCGGCTCGATGCCGGCCGCCGCGAGACCCGCCGCCGCCGTCTCCGCGAGCGGCACTCCGTACCGAGCGAGACGCAGCGGCATCAACGCCTCCACCGGCGCCTTGCGACGCCAGCTCCGGCCGAAACGGGCCTGCAGACGCGCCTGGTAGATCAGCCGCTCCTGCTCCAGCTTGATCACCTGCTCGTACGAGCGGAGCTCCCACAGCTTCATCCGGCGCCACAGCCGGAACGTCGGCACCGGCGACAGCAGCCAACGGGTCAGCCGGACGCCCTCCATGTGCTTGTCCGCGGTGATGTCCGCGATCCGTCCCACGGCGTGCCGCGCGGCCTCGACGGCCACGACGAACAGGATCGGAATCACGGCGTGCATCCCGACCCCGAGCGGGTCGGGCCAGGCGGCCGCGCCGTTGAACGCGATCGTCGCCGCAGTCAGGACCCACGCGGTCTGCCGCAACAGCGGAAACGGGATCCGCAGCCACGTCAGCAGCAGATCCAGGGCGAGCAGCACACAGATGCCCGCGTCGATGCCGATCGGGAAGAAGTACGAGAAGGTGCCGAAGCCCTTCTGCACGGCGAGCTCGCGCACGGCGGCGTACGAACCCGCGAAACCGATCCCCGCGATGATCAGCGCACCGGCGATGACGAGGCCGATGAGTATCCGGTGTGTGCGTGTCAGCTGCATCGCGGCCACCCGCGATCCCCTCCCCGTCAATCGACATCTCGCGCGCACAGACTGGCACATGTGCGCGAAGCCCGGCCCCCGGGGGAGGGACGGGCTCCGCATCGACGTGCCACTCTGCGACGGTTTGCGACAGGTTGTCGGCCTTCAGTCGCCTACTTGTTCGCGGCGGCGACCGCGGCGACCGCCTCCTTGGCCGCCTTCACCGCACCGTTCATGATCGTCTGGTCCGACGGCGTCGTCGCACCGGCGTACCCGGCGCCGTTGTACGACAGCAGCACCAGCACATTCCCCGTACGCGCCACGATGGAGCCGTAGACGAAGTCCTCGTTCGTCTTGCGCAGCTGGTACGCGACGGACTTCGCCTCGTCGCCGATACCCGTGGCCGTGGTCGTGCGGAGCTTCGTCGCACCCGGGGTCGCCTCGACCTTGGCGAGCTCCTTCGCCAGGTTCTCCTGCGCGCGCTCCTGACCGCTGCCGAGCGCGGCGTCCGACTCGTACCGGTAGAAGGACACGTCGAGCCAGCGGTACTGCGACCCCTTCACACCCTTGTCGTCCAGACCGTTCCACGAGCAGCCACTGCGGCTGCCGAGATCGCTGGAGACGGCCGGCGTACCGTTCTTCGTCTTCGCCTTGGGCACCAGCGAGGACGTCGTCCCCGCGACGATCGCCTTGCAGGCGTCCGGCAGCTTCGCGAACCTCGCCGGCTCGACCGCCTTCGTCGTCTGCGACGGCGAGGGGGTGGCGGAGGCCGACGAGGCCCCCTTGTCCTTCGAACCCGCCGAGCCGGAACCACCGTCGCCGGAGTCCGAGGAGCAGCCTGCGACGACGAGCATCACCGGGACGGCGGCGCAGGCGAGTATGCGGGTGAGTCGCGGAGCTGTTCGCTGCATGGTTCCTTCAGTCGCTTGTCGTACGGTCCGGCCGGTACGCCGACACGTTACGTGGTCCCCGTCCGCTCACGGAGCGCACGCGGGCGGCTACTCCTCCAGGCGTTCGGCAAGCAGCCGGGCCAGGTTCCGGGCCTTTTCCTGCAGCTCCGTGCTGTCGGGAGCCTCCGCCGAACCGTCCGTCTGCTCCCGGTAGGAGACGGTCACGATGACATTGGATGTGCGGAACACCACGCTGACGGCCCGCTGATGGCCGTTCGCACCGACCGTGCTCAGGGTGTCGTCGAGATACGCGACGTTCCCCAGGCCTTCGAGGACACGCGGTTCGAGCCCGGTGGGCGAGGGGTCCGAAGGGGTGCCCCCGGACGAGGGCGGCGTGGTCCCGGCGGGGGGCTTGCCCGACGGGCCCTCGCCGGGCTTGCCGGCACCCGCCGACGCGGCGCCCGCGGACGCGCCCTGCGTCGCGCCCGGAGGCAGGCCGCCCGCCGCGGAGGTGCTCTGGGGTGTCGCGGTGGCCGAGGGCGTCGTCGTCGCCGGCGCGGTGGTCGGCGGCGCGGTCGGGGGGAGCGGGATGCCCGCCGCGAGCTGCTTGCGGACGAACACCTCCTGCGCCCGGTCGTCGTCGCTGACGGCGGTGTCGTACGAGACCACCCGCTCGATGTCGAGCGCCAGCCGGTGCGAGATGTCCGGGGTGTCGGCCTTCCAGGTGCAGCCGACCCGCCGGTCGGTGTCGTACGTGACGGACGCGACGCCGCGGTACGCCTTGTCGCGCTCGGGGTCGGCGAGGGCGGCGGCGCCCGGGAGCAGGTCCTTGAGCGTCGCCTGGGGGACGGCGCCGCAGGGCTCGAAGAGCGTGCGGTAGCGGCCCGGGGGTGCGACGGGCGCGGCGGGGCCGGCCTTGGCGTCGACGGCGATGTCGTCGGCCGGGGTGCCGGACGAGCAGCCCGTGAGGCCGATTCCGAGGCCGAGGCCGAGTGTGAGGACGACGGCGGTGCGAGCCGTGGACCCGGTGCGGCCGGGGGTGTACCTCTTTCGCTGCACGCTCCCAGGCTCCCTTCTCCCAAGGTCTTTCCCGAAAACTGTTTGCCGCGCGAACCCGGCCGATGGACACAATGTCTATCGCACACGCAGCTGTTGATGCCGGTCCGCTGTCACCTGTACGGGCTTTGGCTCCGGTTTTTGCGTTATCAGACTTTTCGGGGGAATCGAGGAAGTATGTCGTACGTAGAGGTACCTGGGGCGAAAGTTCCCATCCGGATGTGGGCCGACCCCGCCACGGTGGAGGGCGGTGCCATGCAGCAGCTGCAGAACGTGGCGACGCTGCCGTGGATCAAGGGCCTCGCCGTGATGCCGGACGTGCATTACGGCAAGGGCGCGACGGTCGGTTCGGTGATCGCGATGCAGGGGGCGGTCTGTCCCGCGGCGGTCGGGGTGGACATCGGCTGCGGCATGTCGGCGGTCAAGTCCTCGCTGACGGCGAACGACCTGCCGGGTGGCCTGTCGAGGCTCCGCTCGAAGATCGAGCAGGCGATTCCGGTGGGCCGGGGTCTGCATCGGTCGGAGGTCGACCCGGGGCGGCTCTACCAGTTCCCGACGTCGGGGTGGGGCGACTTCTGGTCGCGGTTCGACGGGGTGGCGGACGCGGTCAAGTTCCGTCGCGAACGGGCTGCTTTGCAAATGGGAACGCTTGGGTCAGGCAACCATTTTGTGGAGCTCTGTGTCGATACCTCCGATTCGGTATGGCTTATGCTGCACTCGGGCTCTCGGAACATCGGCAAGGAACTCGCAGAGTTTCACATTGGTGAAGCCCAGAAGCTGCCGCACAATCAGGGGCTCGTCGATCGCGATCTGGCGGTGTTCGTCGCGGACACCCCGCAGATGGCGGCTTACCGGCACGACCTGTTCTGGGCCCAGGAGTACGCGAAGTACAACCGCGCGATCATGATGGCGCTCTTCCAGGAGGTCGTTCGCCGGGAGTTCCGCAAGGCCCGGGTGACCTTCGACCAGGTGATCTCCTGCCACCACAACTACGTGGCGGAGGAGCGGTACGAGGGCATGGACCTGCTGGTCACCCGGAAGGGCGCGATCCGGGCCGGCTCCGGGGAGTTCGGGATCATCCCGGGCTCGATGGGTACGGGTTCGTACATCGTGAAGGGCCTGGGGAACACGGCGTCCTTCAATTCCGCCTCCCACGGTGCGGGCCGGAAGATGAGCCGGAGCGCGGCCAAGCGGCGCTTCTCGACGCGGGACCTGGAGGAGCAGACGCGGGGAGTGGAGTGCCGTAAGGACTCCGGCGTCGTGGACGAGATCCCGGGTGCGTACAAGCCGATCGAGAAGGTCATCGACCAGCAGCGTGACCTGGTGGAGGTCGTCGCCAAGCTGAAGCAGGTCATCTGTGTGAAGGGCTGAGGCCGGATGGCTGATGGGGCCTGGTGCGGACTCTGCACCAGGCCCCACTTGTCCGAGGGCCAGAAGTGCGTGGGCTCGACTGCGAGTCGCCCCTTGAGGCCCGCCCCCGCCGCCGGGTGGCCGTCGGCCTGCAGGAGCCGAACATGCACGCGCAGCGGGGGCCTTCGAGGTCCATGAAGGACGGCGAGGTCGGCGTGAGGGCGCTCCTGTCGAGGCGCGCGGGCGCGCTCAGAGTTCGCGGTGGACCTTGGTGTTGGAGGCCTGGGCGCGGGGGCGGACGACCAGGAGGTCGATGTTGACGTGCGGGGGGCGGGTGCAGGCCCAGGTGATGGTGTCGGCCACGTCGTCGGCGGTGAGGGGTTCGGCGACGCCGGCGTAGACCTTGGCGGCCTTCTCGGTGTCGCCGCGGAAGCGGGTGGTGGCGAACTCGTCCGTCTTGACCATGCCGGGGGCGATCTCGATGACGCGGACCGGGGTGCCGACGATCTCCAGGCGGAGGGTCTCGGCGAGGACGCGGGCGCCGTTCTTCGCGACGACGTAGCCGGCGCCGCCTTCGTAGGTGGAGTGGCCGGCGGTCGAGGAGAGGACGACGACCGTGCCGTCGCCGCTCGCGGTGAGGGCCGGGAGCAGGGCCTGGGTCATGTTCAGCGTGCCGATGACGTTGACCTCGTACATCTGGCGCCAGTCGGCCGGGTCGCCGGTGGCGACGGGGTCGGCGCCGAGGGCGCCGCCGGCGTTGTTGACGAGGACGGCGAGGGTCTGGAAGGCCGTGGCGAACTCGTCGACGGCGGCGCGGTCGGTGACGTCGAGGGCGTAGGCGGTGGCCTGGTGGCCGGCCCGGTTGATCTCGGCGGCCAGTTCCTCGATGCGGTCCTTGCGCCGGGCGGTGAGGACCACGCGGTAGCCGGCGGCGGCGAGCTGTCTGGCCGTGGCGGCGCCGATTCCGCTGCTCGCTCCGGTGATGACGGCGATGGGGGTACCGGGGGCAGTCATGACGTCGTGCTCCTCGCGCAGGTGGTCGATTACGTCGATCGCCCGGCCAGGATAGGCGGCGCGGATCCAGCGGAGTGCGGTGAGTCTGGGGGCGGTCCGCGGGGTGGAGACACGCTGACTGAAGGATTGTCAGAGGATCTGATGATCTGTGGGTATTTTGGCGTCATGCGTGGATTGCGGAAGGGTGTGCTCGGGGTCGCTCTCGCGGCCGCGGTGGTAATGGGCGCGGGTGCGAGTGCCGGTGCCGTGGGGCCGGTGGTGGGGCCCGAGGCGGATCTGTCCCATCACGGTCATGTCTCCCTTTGGGACGGGCGGCTCGGGGTCTGGCTGGTCAGTGAGAACTTCGGTCCCGCCGATCTCTCCCAGGCGACGGTCCGGCTCGCGTTCTCCGTGCCGATGGCGGGTGGTCAGGAGCTGCCGGAGGCCTGTCTGTGGAGCAGTGACCGGGTGGTCTCCTGCCGGACGGGGGAGCTGCCGGCCGCGGGGGGTGCCGGTGAGCTGGCGCTCGACCTGCGGACCGCGGGGCTTCCGGACGAGCTGACGGTGGAGGTCAGCACTGCCTGGCGGGACGGGGTGGCCGACCGGAATCCGCGGAACGACCGGCATCGGGTGCTTGTGCTGGCCACCGGTGATCCTTACGTCTTCTGACGGGTTCAGTTGCTCGTCCAGTGGACGTAGCCGTCGGGGCGGACCAGTACCGCGGTCCTTCGCGTGGGGTCCGTCCAGGTGGCCCGTACGAGGCGCTCGGGGGAGACCGGGGCGGTCGGGGGCAGGGCCGGGAGTTCGCCCTCCGGGGTGATCAGCACGAACTCGCCCGCTCGCAGCAGCTCGTGGAGGCGGCCTTCGCGCAGGTGGACATCCGGTGCGCGGCGGCCGGCCGGGCGTTTGGAGCCCGCCGGGGGCGCGTACGCGATGCCGAGTCCGCTGATCATGCCCATGGCGCGGGCGGAGGCGGGCCGTAGCGTGCTGAGGAGTCGGGTGGCGAGGGAGCGGGCGGCGCGGGTGAGCGGGGTGTGGGCCATCGCGAGGCGCACGAGTGCGCCGCTGGTGCGGAGCACGGCGGCGCCGACGGGGTGGCGCTCGGACTGGTAGCTGTCGAGGAGGGTGTCGGGGGCGGGTGCGTCGCCGCGCAGGACGGCGGCGAGCTTCCAGGAGAGATTGGCGGCGTCCTGGAGGCCGGTGTTCATGCCCTGGCCGCCGGCGGGGGAGTGGACATGGGCGGCGTCGCCGGCGAGGAAGACCCGGCCCACGCGGTACGAGGGGACCTGGCGCTCGTCGCTGTGGAAGCGGGAGATCCAGCGGGGGTCGTGCATGCCGAGGTCGGTGCCCAGGGCGCGGCGGGCGATCTCGCGGACCTCGTCCAGGTCGACGGGTTCGGTGTCGGGGACCTGGCGGGTGCGGCTCCAGCCCATCACTCGGTACCAGCCGTCGCCGAAGGGGGCGAGGAAGGCGAAGGTGTCGCCGGAGCCGCTGACGCTGAACGCGTCGGTGGGCTCCTCCGTGAGGCGGACATCGGCGAGGACGAGGGAGCGGATCACGGATCCGCCGGGGAAGGGCAGGCCGAGGGCGGTGCGGACGGCGCTGCGGACGCCGTCCGTGCCGACCAGGTGGCGGGCGGTGAGGGTGAGCGGGGCTCCGTCGGGGTCGGTGAACTCCGCTGTCACGGTGTCGGCGTCCTGGCGCAGTCCGCGCAGCCGCGTCTCGTACCGGAAGGTGACTCCGGCGGCGACCGCCCGGCGCTCCAGGAGGCGCTCGACCTCGTACTGCGGGGTGACGAGGAGGTGGTTGAAGCGGCTGGGCAGCCGGGTGAGGTCGAGGTCCAGTCGGCCGAAGAGCCGTGCGGTGGCGAGGGTCGTGCCGGTGGCGACGAGTTCGTCCGCGAGGCCGCGGGCGTCGAGCTGCTCCAGGGTGCGGGCGTGGACGCCGAAGGCGCGGGTCATGTTGGCGAGGCCGTGCGGGCGGCGCTCGACGAGGGTGACGTCCACGCCGGCGGTGGCGAGGTCGCCGGCGAGGAGCAGGCCGGTGGGGCCGGCGCCGATGACGAGGACCTGGGTGTCCGTCGGGTCGGTGGTCTTGGTGGTCTTCGGTGTCTCCGCGGTGCTCATGGCTGCCTCCGGGGTGCCCACGGTCGTTTGCCAACGGCTGTTGGTCAACGCTTGTTGGCAACTGTAGAGGCGGCCCTGATGGGATGTCAACGCCCGTTGGCCTACAGTTGTTGGTATGACGACCGCCCGCCGTTCCGACGCCACCAGAGCCGCGATCCTGGAGGCCGCCCGCGAGCGCTTCGCCTCCGACGGATACGACCGCGCCACCATCCGGTCCATCGCCCGGGACGCCGGGATCGATCCGTCGATGGTCATGCGCTACTACGGCAACAAGGAGGGCCTGTTCGCCGCCGCCTCGGAGATCGAGCTGGACCTGCCCGAGCTCGGCGGCCTGCCCGCGCGGCACATCGGGGCCGTTCTGGTCACCCACTTCCTGGAGCGCTGGGAGCGGGACGACGTCCTCACCGGGCTCCTGCGGGTGGGGGTCACCAACGAGGCCGGGGCGGAACGGATGCGGGCGGTCTTCGCCCAGCAGCTCGGGCCCGTCACCCGGGGCGTCTGCCCCGACCCGGCGGAGGCGCCGCGGCGGGCGGCGCTCGTCGCGTCCCAGATCCTCGGCATGGCGCTCACCCGCTATGTGCTGCGGCTGCCGCCGGTCGCCGAGATGGCGCCCGAGGAGATCGTGGCCTGGCTGGGCCCGACCGTGCAGCGCTATCTGACCGCCGAGGCGCCCTGAGGGTGACCGCGGTCCGGGCCTGCGTGGCCGGTACGGGCCGAGGGTGACCGTGGTCCGGGCCTGCGTGGCGGGTCCGGGCCGAGCGTGACCGTGGTCCGGGCCCGGCGCGCCGGTGTGGGCCGGTGCCTGGTTCGTACAATCTCTGCATGACGCAGAAGAGTTCAGGCCGGCGCGAGGCGCTGATGACCGAGCTGTACGGGGAGGCCCGCCGCTACATGGCGGCGTACGCCCTGTTCAACCAGGCCGTCGCCGACCGTCTGGGGCTCCACCCGACCGATGTGCAGTGCCTGAACCTGCTCAGCCTGGAGGAGGGCCCGGTGACCACCGGGCGGGTCGCCGAGCTGACCGGGCTCACCACCGGCTCCGCGACCCGGCTCGTCGACCGGCTCGAACGGTCCGGCTATGTGACGCGGGAACGGGACGCCGAGGACCGGCGCCGGGTCCTGGTGGCCCTCGTGCCCGAGCGCATCGCCGAACTCGGCGCCCTGTGGCGCAAGCTCAACAGCACCTGGGGCACGATGTTCGACGTCTACAGCGACGCCGAGCTCGCCCTGCTCATCGCCCATATGCGGCGCACCGTCGAGATCAGCGCCGCGCAGATCGAGCGGCTGCGCGGCGACCTGGGCTGACCGGGGGCCGGGCGGCGGCTGCCGTCGGCGGTCGTCCGCCGGAGGGCGGCGGTCGGCCGCGGGTGGGGCTCGGGGGCGTCAGCCGGCCGTCGCGCCGCCGAACTCGCGTACCGCGTCGGAGACGATCGCCTCCAGGCGGGCGTGGTGGGCGCCGCGCCAGTAGACCCGGCCGCACTCCACGCACTCGGCGAA
Source organism: Streptomyces aureus (assembly GCF_001418135.1). Classification (GTDB taxonomy): domain Bacteria; phylum Actinomycetota; class Actinomycetes; order Streptomycetales; family Streptomycetaceae; genus Streptomyces; species Streptomyces aureus_A. The sequence continues at coordinate 40,798 of NZ_LIPQ01000074.1, read as the reverse complement.
CACGTCGTACGACTTCTCCGTGCCCTGCTCCAGGCGCTCGCGCACCGTGTCCTTGTCGGCGTCGCTCAGCCGCCCGTTGCACGCCGTGCACCGCGTCCAGGGCGCGAGCGGCGGTGCGAAGCGCTCCAGGACGTCGCGGAGCTGGTCGTCAGGGCGGTCGCTGTAGACGTAGGCCCCCGCCCACAGTTCGCGGCGGCGGAGCAGGCCGCGGTCCCGCGAGAGCATCACGCGCCGCTCGCGTGCGGAGAGCGCGGCCAGGGCGGGGTCGCCGATGTCCTCGCTCTCGTAGGCCGCGTCCACCCCGAGCAGCCGAAGCCGCCGGGCCAGCGTGCCGAGGTGCACGTCGAGCAGGAACCGGAGGGGCGCGCCCGGTCGTGTCGGCTGCGGACGGGCGACGCCCTCCACCTCGACGGTCTCACCCGCCGCGGGGACGTAGGAGACGTCGACGGGCCGTCCGTCGACCAGCAGCCGGCCGGCCTCGGTGAGCGGTACGCCGAGGGACTCCACGACGTGGCCGAGGGACGAGGCGCCGTCCGTGGTCACGGGCGTGCGGCCCGAGCGGCGGTCGGCCGAGACGAAGAGCCCCAGGTCGGGGGCGAAGCTGATGTGGATCTCCGGTCCGTTCACGGGGACAGGATCGCACCGGGGCGGGGCGGGCGGCCAGGGAATTCGTCGCCGTCAGGGGCGGAAGTCCGCCTCGTGGTCGGCGGCCCAGGTGGCGAACGTGCGGGCCGGACGGCCGGTCAGTTCCTCGACCGTGCGGGTCAGCGGTGTCGGCCGGCCGTCGTGCGCGGCCCAGTGGGAGAGCAGGGCGTCGGCGAAGAGCTCCGGCATGAAGCCGGCGACCGACTCCTTCCACTCCTCGGGGGTCACGACGGTGTGGGGCGCGGGTCGTCCCGTCACCTCGGCGAGTATCGCCAGCTGCTCGGCGAAGGTCAGCGACTCGGGGCCCGTCAGGAGGTACGAGGAGCCGTGCAGCCGGGGCTCGGTGAGGACCGCGAAGGCCGCCTCGGCGACATCGCGCTCATGGATCGGGTCGCCGTACGAGTCGGGGTGGGGCAGGGCGGGGCCCCGCCCGCTCCGGAGGGCCCCGGCCCACTGCAGGGCGTTGGTGGCGAAGGCGCCCGGCTGGAGGTGGGTGGCCTCGAAGGCCCCGGCGTCCGCGGCGGCGGAGAGGGCGCGCTCTGCGGCCAGGTGGGAGGCGGCGATCGGGTTCTCGGCGGCGTCCGGGGCGAGGACGGAGCTGGAGGAGAGCAGGACGACGTGCTCGACGCCGGCGGCGCGGGCCCGGTCGGCGAAGGCCTCGGCGTGGGTGGCCTCGGCGTACAGGAAGACAGAGTCGACGCCGGTCAGGGCGGTGTCGAAGGTGGCCGGGTCGGTGAGGTCGCAGCGCACGGTGTCGACCCCGGGCGGCGGTGAGAGGTCCGCGGGGTTCTTGGAGGCGGCTTTCGCCTTGATGCCGGCGGCGTCGAGGAGGCCGAGCAGGGTGGAGGCGACGCGGCCGCGGCTGCCGGTGACGAGGACGGTCATGAGGGGTTCCTTCCGGAGCGGTGCACGATTCCCTTCGCGGCGCATCATCTGCGTCACGCAGATAAATATCCAGGGTCGCGCCATGCGCGTCAACCCGGACAAACCCCTGAGGTACCGTCCCGGCATGAAGATCATCGACCTTGAGCCCGGCGACCCCCGGCTGGAGAACGACCTCCTGCCGGTCCTGACCGAACTCCGCCCCCACCTCACCCCGGACCTCTTCCGGGAGGTGTACGAGACCGGGCACTCCCAGGGGCTGCGGTTCAGCGCCGCCTACACCGACGAGGGCCGCTGCGTCGGCGCGGCCGGCTGGCGGATCGTCATCAACACCAGCTCCCTGCGCAAGCTCTACGTCGACGACCTCGTGACCGCGGCCGCCACCCGCTCCACCGGCGTCGGCCACGCGCTCGTCGCCCATCTGGAGGGCCACGCCCGCGCGGCCGGCTGCCACGAGCTCAACCTGGACTCCGGCACCCATCGCACCGGAGCCCACCGCTTCTACCTGCGTGAGCGCTTCGACATCGTGGCCTTCCACTTCACCCGGCCGCTCACCGCACCCGAAGACGCCTCCTGACGTCCCCAGGCCCTGTCGTCGAACTCCCGTCTGCCCCGCGGGGCCGCCCTTCGGGCGACGACGGGAGTTCGACGACAGGGCTCAGGCCTCCCGGACCGGCTTCCCCAGGTCGAGGCGCCAGTCGTTGCAGCGCATCGGGTGCCCCGGCGGGTACTCGAAGTCCCGCTCGCCGAGCAGCTCGAACCCGGCCTTGCGGCACACCGCGTTCGACGCGGCGTTGTCCGTCGACGGGAACGCGTGGAGGAAGCGGTGGAGGCCCGCTGACCGGGCCTCCACGGCCACCGCGCGCGTGGCGGCGCTCGCCACGCCCCGGCCCTGGAAGCCCGGCAGCACGGCCCACCCGGTCTCGTACACCGGCTCGCCGTCGCCGGTCCGCACCCAGAAGCCGACGCTGCCGACCACGGCCTCCTCCGGCAGCAGCACGATCCGGTACATGCGCCCCGCGCCCGGATCGTCGGCGCTCAGCTCCACGTACCGCCGGTGGCGGCGGACGAGCTGCTCCTCCGTCTCCGGGCCGCCGAGGTGATCCATCAACTCCGGGGCGTTAAGGGCGCGCAGCAGGCCGGCGTCGGCCTCGGACCAGGGTTCGAGCCGTACGGGCGAGGTGGTGTCGGTGTTCATCTCCGTACGGTAGGTCAGGGCTCTGACACTCCCCGGGCGTACGCCGTCGGCGGCACCCCGATCGTCGCCGTGAACTCCCGTACGAGATGGGCCTGGTCGCTGTAGCCCAGCTCCACCGCCAGGGCCGCCCAGTCCGGGCCGCCCGCCGTGCCCGCGGCCTCGGCGCGCTCCAGGGCCTCGTGGATGCGGTAGCGCAGGATCACCCACTTCGGGCCGACGCCGACGTGGCTCGCGAAGAGGCGCTGGAGCGAGCGCGCCGACAGGCCCGTCGCCGAGACCAGCTGGGCCACCTTGCGGACCGTACGGTCCCCTCGGATCAGGTCCACCAGCTCCATCGCCCGGTCGGCGGCCGGATCGGGCGCGGGGCCGTGGGCGAGCAGGAAGGCGTCGAGCGCCGCCACGCGCGCGTGGTCGGTGCCGGGGGAGAGGACGGCGGACAGGAGGCCGGGGTCCGTACCCGCGGGGTCCGCTTCCGCGCCCGTCCCGGGACTTCCCTCCGTGCCCGTCCCGGCACCCGCCTCCGGGGAGGCGTCCGGGAAGACCTCCGCCAGGGGGACCCGGCGGCCCGTCCAGGTCGACAGCGGCCACGCGGGCGCGAAGGGACGGAAACCGCCGGGGCGGAACTGGACCCCGCAGACCCGGCCCGCCTCCGTCAGCTTCTGGGTGAACAGGCCGAGCCCGATCCCGGAGACCTCGGCGGACGCGCGCGCGTCCGCCGCCGGAGCGCCGAGCGCCCCGTACCGCTGGAAGACGATGTTCATCGACGGGTGCGGGACGACATGGGTCGCGTACGGCTCCGGCAGCTCCCAGTCGATCAGCCAGTAGTGCTCCAGATAGGGCCGCAGCTCCGGTGCCGGGGTGTGGCGGCGGAAGCGGACGCGGGAGAGCAGTTCGGCGGGGTCGACGATGCCGCGGGTGTCCTGGCGGGGAGCGGAGTCGGACATGCTCCGATGCTAGGCCGGGACGGGTTCGCGCCTTGGCGTGTTTCTTCAAGACGGGGGTGGGCAGCCTCTCCTAACGTCGCCCCATGACGAACGAGGACCCGCTCCGCACCGGTGCCCCGCCCCGCATCGGTGACCTGCTCCGTAGCGCCGCCGCACAGGCCACGCCCCTGGTCGGGGGCATCGCCGACACGTCGCTCGGCGCGCCCACGCCCTGCGCCGAGTACGACGTGCGGGCCCTGCTGAACCATCTGCTCGGCGTCGTCGTGCACTTCCAGGCGCTCGCCGCCAAGCAGCCCGCCGATCTCTCCGCCACCACGGACTGGCTCGCCGACGCCGACTGGCGGGACCGCTTCGAGGCCGAGACGGGGAAGCTCGTCGAGGCCTGGTCGGCGCCCGGTGCCGAGGAGGGCACCACCGGGGGCATGGCGATGCCGGCGCGGACCGTCGGGTCCATGGTGCTGCTCGACCTCACCGTGCACGCCTGGGACCTGGCCCGCGCCACCGGGCGGAGCTTCACACCCGGCCCGGGCGTGGTCGACGGGCTCGTCGAGGAGGTGGAGCGGATGGCGCCCATGGCCCGGAGGATGGGCGTCTTCGGGGAGGCCGTCGACCTGCCCGGCGATGCGACCGCCTTCGAGCGGCTGCTCGCGACGACGGGCCGCGATCCGCGCGCCTGGGAGGCCTGAGCCCCGGGAGGCCTGAGGTACCCGAGGCTTGAGGGGTGCCGGAGGCCCGCCGCTCACTGCAGGCGGCCCGCCGATCCCGGGGAGAGCCGGGAGACGACCTGGCCGAAGGCGTGCTCCTCCGCGGGCGTCAGCGGTATCGATTCCTGCGGATGCCAGATCCGCTCCAGCGGGGTGCGCGCCCGGTCGCGGCGGTCACGGGCGCGGGCGCGCAGGCCGAGCGACAGCCACACCGCCGTCGAGACGGCGAGCAGGCCGAAGAGCGTGATCACACGGGGATCGGAGAACTGGCCGGGCAAGGACATGACTCACTCCAGGACGGGAGGGCCGCCCGACACCGCGCGCCCCGGCAGGTGGCGCGTGGGCACGGGGGCCCGACGATTCCTACTGCTTCCTCCCGACCTGTTCAGTTAACACCACCCTGGGGGACTTTCGGCAGGGGGTGTCGGGACCTTGGTCCCGGACCGGCCGCCCCGGTGGCCCGCGCGGCCGACAGGCCCTCTTGTGCGGGCCGGGGAACCGCTCCAAGGTGCTCGGAAGAGGCACATTTCCGGCCGGGGAGGGAGCAGCCGTATGTCCGGGACGCAGGCATGGGGATTCACGGACGACAGAGGTGCGGAGCTGGGGGCGGACCGCGTGCCGCGGCGGGTGATCGGGTACGTGCGGGCCGGGGCCGCCCTGTGCGACCTGGGCGTGACGCCGGTCGCGGTGTACGGCTCCGGGCACGACGGGGACGTCCTCGACCCGGCGAAGGAGGGCGGGCTGACGGCGGCCGCGGTGACCTACCTCGGGCCGGGTCGGGCCCTCGACGAGGGGCTGCTGCGGGAGCTGCGGCCGGACGTGATCGTCGACGTGACCTACGACGGGAAGAGCCCCTACGCGCTGGACGAGGCCGTCGCCGAACGGCTGGGGGTGCCGCTGGTGGCGCTCTCCGTCGGCAACGAGCTCACCCTGCCGGCCGTCCTCGGCCGGTTCGGCGCGCTGGCCGTGAGTCTGGGGGCGGCGCCGGACGACGGGACGAGCGCCGAGGGTTCCCCGGCCGATCTCCGGGCCGCCGAGGACGAGCTCCGGGAGGTCGCCGCGCGGACCCGGCTCGGCGTGCTCGCCCTCTCCGGGGCCGGTCCCGACCAGGTGCACCTCGCCCGGCCGCTCGCCTGGCCCGAGCTGGCGAGGCTCGCCGAGCTCGGCGTACGGCTCGTCGACCCGGGTCCGGGGCCCGGGGCGAACTGGCTCACCGGCGACTGGGGCCGGGCCTCCGAGCTCCGGCCCGATCTGGTCCTCTTCGACAGCCGGGCGCACGCCACGGCGCCGGACGAGGCCCTGTCCGGCGTCCGGTTCTCGCCGTGGAACCCGGAGACCCCGCCCAGCCCGGCCGCGTACGCGCGCTTCTTCCGCACTCTGGCCGGGGCGCTCGCCGGCTGAACCGGCGCGGGCGTCGGCGCGAAGCCGGGGCCGCTCAGGCCGGGGCCGCCGTGAGGCGGGTCCGGCGGAGCGAGTCGGCGAACTCCTCCGCGCGGGAGAGCTGGGCCCGCAGCTCGGCGACCCGCTCCGCGGCGGCCCGCTCGTAGCCGCGGACGCGGGCCACGAGCGCGGCCCGCTCGTCCGGGTCGAGCTCGGTGTCCGTGCCCGCGCGCTCGGCGGCCAGCTGGTCCACGGCCGTCAGCAGCTCGCGGGTCTCGTCGAGGGTGAAGCCGAGCGGCTTCATCCGGCGGACGACCATCAGCCGGGACACGTCCGCGTCCGTGTAGAGCGGGAAGCCGCCCGGCGAGGCCGCGGACGGGACGACCAGGCCGCTGTCCTCGTACTGCCGGATCGTGCGCAGGGACAGCTCGGTCCGTGCGGCGACCTCGCCGATCTGCATGGGCTCGCCGGCCATACGCACTCCTCGTACTCCGCTCACGCGTCAGGTCCTTCCTCGTACGGGGCTCCCACCGGGCGTACGGGTCCCCACAGGGCGCGGCTTCCGCGCATTACATACCATTCGTCCTAACTTCAGCACTTATGAGAGCTGGAAGTGCGGCGAAACGCCTGCTCGTAGGTCGTCCGTTGGACAGCGGCCGGCTCGGGGAGACCCTGCTGCCGAAGCGGGTCGCCCTGCCGATCTTCTGCAGCGACCCGCTCTCCTCGGTCGCGTACGCCACCGAGGAGATCCTGCTGATCCTGGCCCTCGGCGGCCTCGCGGTGCTCCATCTGGCCTGGTACGCGGCGGTCGGCATCGTGATCCTGCTCCTGGTGGTCGTCGCCTCCTACCGGCAGACCTGTTACGCCTATCCGGGCGGCGGCGGGGCCTATGTCGTCTCCGCCGAGAACCTCGGGCAGACCGCCGCGCTCACCGCCGCCTCCGCGCTGCTGATCGACTACGTGATGACCGTCGCCGTCTCCGTGGTCTCCGGGGTGGCCGCCATCACCTCGGCCGTCCCCTCGCTCGACGGGCACGCCGTGGCCATGTCGGTGTTCTTCGTGGCCGTGCTGGCCTGGCTGAACCTGCGCGGGGTGCGGGAGTCGGGGCGCTGGTTCGCCGTCCCGACGTACGCCTTCATCGCGGTCATCTATCTGATGTTCGCGGTGGCCGCGGTACGGATGGCGACCGGTGCGACGATCCGGGCCGAGTCCGCCGACCTGCCCGTCGAGGCGGTCTCCACCTACTCGGGGATCGCGCTCGTGCTGCTCGCGCTGCGCGCCTTCGCCTCCGGCTGTACCGCGCTGACCGGTGTCGAGGCCGTCAGCAACGGCGTACCGGCGTTCGCCAAGCCCAAGAGCCGCAACGCGGCGATGACACTCGCGATCATGGGCGGTCTTTCCGTGACCATGTTCTTCGGGATCACCGTGCTCGCGATGGTCTACGAGGTCCACGTCGCCGAGGACCCCACCGAACTCGGGCTCGCGCCCGGCACCCCGACGTCCACCGCGCTCGCGCAGATCGGACGGGCCACCTTCGGTGACTGGCACATCCTCTTCTACGTGCTCCAGGCGGTCACCGCGGGCGTCCTGATCCTGGCGGCCAACACCGCCTTCAACGGCTTCCCGATGCTCGCCTCCGTCCTGGGCCGCGACCGCTATGCGCCCCGCCAGCTCTTCCACCGCGGCGACCGGCTCGTCTACTCCAACGGCATCGTGCTCCTCGCGCTCGCCGCGATCGTCCTCATCGTCGCCTTCGACGCGCAGCTGACCCGCCTCATCCAGCTGTACATCATCGGTGTCTTCGTCTCCTTCACCCTCTCCCAGGCCGGCATGGTCAAGCACTGGCGGCGAGAACTCGCCACACCCGCGGGCGCCGCCGACCGTCACAACATCCACCGCCGTCTCGCGATCAACGCCTTCGGCGCCTGTCTGACGGCGGTCGTCCTCGTCATCGTCCTCATCACCAAGTTCACCCACGGTGCCTGGATCGTCGTCGTCGCGATGCCGGTGCTCTTCGCCGGGATGAAGGGGGTGCGGCGGCACTACGAGGCCGTCGCCGCCGAGGTGGCCGTCGCCCCCGGGCAGCGGCCCCACGCGCTCGCCGAGAACCACGTCCTCGTCCTGGTGGCCTCGGTGAACGCGCCCAGCCTCCGGGCCCTGTCGTACGCGAAGACCCTGCACCCCGCCTCCCTCACGGCGGTCACCGTCGCCGAGGACCCGGCCGAGGCGGAGGTGCTCCGCGCGACCTGGGAGGCCCATGGCATCGACGTACCGCTGCGGGTGCTCAGCTCCCCGTACCGCTCGATCGTCCAGCCGGTCCTGCGGCACGTCCGGGAGGCGCCCGAGCGGACGGGGGACGCGGTGATCTCGGTGGTCATCCCGGAGTACGTGGTGGGCCACTGGTGGGAGCAGCCGCTCCACAACCAGAGCGCGCTGCGTCTCAAGACCCGGCTGCTGTTCATGAAGAACGTCGTCGTCATCGACGTGCCGTACCGTCTCGCCTCCGCCCGCGAGCTGGCCGCCGAGCGCGCGAAGGCCGCCAAGGCGGCGGAGGACCGGACCGGACGGGACCGGACCTGATCCGACCGGACCTGGCTACCGGCCGGTGCTACCGGATCCCTACGGCCACACCAGGCAGTACGGCTGGTGGCCCGCCTCGTGGAGGCGGACCGAGAAGTCCTGCCACTCGTGGAGCAGCTGGTAGACGTCGAAGGCGTCGCGCGGGCCGCCGCGGTCCGGGACCGTGGACCAGATGAAGGCGGCCGCGCCGACCGACTCCTCGCCGATCGCCCGCAGCGGGTCGACCACGGTCATCGGCAGCTTCACCACGGCGTAGTCCGGGTGGAGGACCACCAGTTCGAGCGGCGGCACCTTGTTCAGGGGCATGCCCTGGATGCCGGTCAGGACCATGGCCGCTATGGTCTCCGGCTTGATCTTGGTGAACATGCCGCCCATGCCGAGCTCGTCGCCGCCGAGCTCCTCCGGGCGCATCGAGATCGGGACGCGGGCCGCCGTGGCGCCGTCGGGCGCCCCGAAGTACTTGTACGTCACCCCCAACCGGCCACTCCCGCTCGCGCTTCCATTGACCGGATCTCCCGGAGGGCCCGATGTGTCGGGGATTCCGGGAATGCCTGGAGTGCCCGGGGTTCCCGAGGCCGATTCCTCGCCCCGCCGGCGCCGGTGCCTCCCCCGGCGGGCAGACTCCGGACCCAGATCGCCCGTCCCCTCGCCCGGTCCGCCACCGCGATGCATATCTCCACCCGACTGCTTTTTCTCGGCAACACGACCCCGCCGCGCAACCCGATCATCGTGTCAGTGACCTCCCCCGCGTTCGTACGGTGAAACACCTGTCCGCAAGAACGCCGTGGCCTCTGACACCATGGATTCCGTGAGCCATCCCTATGACGCCCCAGTTTCGCAGACGCGGAGGGCGAACGCCCCGGCGTAATACTCAGGATGTTCACACCCTCCCTCCGTCCCCGATGTCGTGCCCGAAGTCGTTCTCGCAGGTCAGGATCACAGTGCCGTATTCATACGAAGCCCCAGTCTCACAGACGCTTTTCGACCGCGCTTCCCTCGTGACGCCCGGCGGCGTGAACTCACCGGTGCGTGCCTTCCGGGCCGTGGGCGGAACGCCCCGGTTCATGGTGTCCGGTTCCGGTCCCTACCTCACCGACGCGGACGGTCGTGAGTACGTCGACCTGGTGTGCTCGTGGGGGCCGATGATCCTCGGCCACGCACACCCCGAGGTCACCGCCGCGGTGCAGCAGGCCGTCGCCCGCGGCACCTCCTTCGGTACGCCGGGCGAGGGCGAGGTCGCGCTCGCGGAGGAGATCGTGGCGCGCGTCGAGCCCGTCGAGCAGGTACGGCTCGTCTCCTCGGGCACCGAGGCCACGATGTCGGCGATCCGGCTCGCCCGCGGGTTCACCGGGCGCGCCAAGGTCGTCAAGTTCGCGGGCTGCTACCACGGCCACGTGGACGCGCTGCTCGCCGCGGCCGGTTCCGGTGTCGCCACCCTGGGGCTTCCCGACACGCCCGGCGTGACCGGCGCCCAGGCCGGGGACACGATCGTGCTCCCCTACAACGACCTGGAGGCCGTCCGGGCCGCGTTCGCCGCGCACCCGGGCGAGATCGCCTGTGTCATCACCGAGGCCTCGCCCGGCAACATGGGCGTCGTGCCGCCGGCCGAGGGCTTCAACCAGGGCCTCGCGGACCTGTGCCGGGAGAACGGCGCGCTGTACATCTCCGACGAGGTGATGACCGGTTTCCGTACGTCGAAGGCCGGCTGGTACGGCGTCGACGGCGTCAAGGCCGACCTGCTGACCTTCGGCAAGGTCATGGGAGGCGGCTTCCCGGCCGCCGCGTTCGGTGGCCGTGCCGACGTCATGGGGCACCTCGCCCCGGCCGGGCCGGTCTACCAGGCGGGCACCCTCTCCGGTAACCCGATCGCGACGGCCGCCGGGCTGGCGCAGCTGCGGCTGCTCGACGACGCGGCGTACGCCAAGGTGAACGCGGTCTCGGAGACGATCCAGGGCCTGGTCACCGACGCGCTCGCCAAGGAGGGCGTGGCGCACCGGCTGCAGACCGCGTCCAACATGTTCTCGGTCTTCTTCACCACCGACGAGGTGCGGAACTACGACGAGGCGAAGCGGCAGGAGGCCTTCCGCTTCAATGCCTTCTTCCACTCGATGCTGGCCGACGGCGTCTACCTGCCGCCGTCCGCGTTCGAGTCCTGGTTCGTGTCGGCCGCCCACGACGAGCGGGCCGTCGAGCGGATCGCCGCCGCCCTGCCGGCCGCCGCCCGCGCCGCCGCGGAGGCGACGGCATGAGCGAGAGCGGCAACGGCGCCCACGGCGCCGACCAGGACATCACCGTCGTCCATCTGATGCGGCACGGCGAGGTGCACAACCCCGACGGTGTCCTCTACGGGCGCCGCGCCGGATACCACCTCTCCGAGCTCGGCCGGCAGATGGCGGACCGGGTCGCGGAGAGCCTGGCCGACCGGGACATCACCTACGTCGTCGCCTCCCCGCTGGAGCGGGCGCAGGAGACGGCGACGCCGGTCGCCAAGGCGCACGGTCTGGACCTGGCCACGGACGAGCGGCTCATCGAGGCGGCGAACGTCTTCGAGGGCAAGACGTTCGGCGTCGGTGACGGGGCGCTGCGCAAGCCGGCGAACTGGAAGCACCTGACGAACCCGTTCCAGCCGTCCTGGGGCGAGCCGTACGTCGAGCAGGTCGTCCGCATGATGGGTGCGCTCGACGCGGCGAAGGACGCGGCCCGGGGGCACGAGGCGGTGCTGGTCAGTCACCAGCTGCCGATCTGGATCGTCCGCAGTTTCGTGGAGAAGCGCCGGCTCTGGCACGATCCGCGGCGGCGCCAGTGCACGCTCGCCTCGCTGACCTCGTTCACGTACAAGGGCGACAGGATCGTCTCGGTCGGGTACAGCGAGCCGGCCCGGGACCTCGTCCCGGCGCATCTGCTCGCCGGGGCGAAGCCGGTCAAGGGGAAGTCGAAGGCCTTCGGGGCGTAAGCCTTCTGGAGCGGGACGGGGTTCTCCTTCCGGAGCGGGACGGGTTCTGCCGAAGCGTGGCGGTGGTTCTCCCCCCGGAGCGGGACGCGGTTCTGCCGGAGCGGCGGTGGTTCTTCTGTAACCGCGTGTAGTCCTTCGGTGAAGGATTACGTCCCCGCTGGACAGTGCGGGAGTTCGCGGTCCACAGTTCAGGGCGGTCGGGTGGTGTTCATGCCAACCGATCGCCCTAAAATTTTTGTGCGATTTTCCGGAACCTCCGTGTTCCTCCTGGCATCTCACTCATTGTCGGTTTGGATGACGTTTCGTTAATACGTCAGCGCGAATGGGGATGTCATGCGCGGGATCAATGGGATCAGCCGAAGGGGGCTGCTCGGAGCGGGCGTTGGCGCCGCGGCGGCGATGGGCATCGCCGCGTGCAGTAATGGCAATCAGGACAACTCGGGACGTTCCGGACCGGGCAAGGGGGGCGACGTCTCGGCGGAGCCGAGCACGAGCACCCCGACCAAGGACCACGCCAAGCTCATCGGCGACGGTTCCACCGCCGACACCGGAAAGCAGCCGCACCAGCCCGACGCCCCCGTCCCGCTCGAACCCGGCCAGACCCCGCCCCAGTTCGTGATCTTCTCCTGGGACGGGGCGGGCGAGGTCGGCAACGGCCTGTTCCCGCGCTTCCTCGAGCTCGCCAAGAACCACGACGCGGCGATGACCTTCTTCCTCTCCGGGATCTACCTCCTCCCCGAGTCGAAGAAGAACCTCTACCGCCCGCCGAACAACCGCGTCGGCGCCTCGGACATCGGCTACCTCACCGACGACCACATCAAGGACACCCTGAAGTACGTCCGGCAGGCCTGGCTCGAAGGCCACGAGATCGGCACCCACTTCAACGGGCACTTCTGCGGCGGCTCCGGCTCCGTCGGCAACTGGACCCCGGCCCAGTGGCAGAGCGAGATCGACCAGGCCATGAAGTTCGTCACCGAGTGGAAGACGAACAGCGGCTGGACCGACCTCGACCCGCTGCCCTTCGACTACTCCAAGGAGCTCGTCGGCGGCCGTACGCCCTGCCTCCTCGGCCAGGACAACCTGCTGCCCACCGCCAAGCGGCTCAACTGGCGCTACGACGCCAGCTCGCCCGGCGGCCGGCAGATGTGGCCCACCAAGCGCCAGGGCATCTGGGACCTCCCGCTGCAGGCGGTGCCCTTCCCCGGGCACTCCTTCGAGGTCCTGTCGATGGACTACAACATGCTCGCCAACCAGTCGAAGAACACGACGAAGGGCATGCCCTCGCGCTACCCGGGCTGGCGCAAGCAGGCCACCGAAGCACTCCTCGGCGGCTTCACGCGCGCGTACGAGTCGAACCGCGCTCCCTTCTTCGTCGGCAACCACTTCGAGCAGTGGAACGGCGGCATCTACATGGACGCCGTCGAGGACGCGCTCAAGGGCATGGCCGGCAAGAAGGACGTCCGGCTCGTCTCCTTCAGGCAGTTCGTCGACTGGCTCGACGTCCAGGACCCGAAGATCCTCCAGAGGCTTCGCTCGCTGGAGGTGGGACAGAAGCCGGCCGGCGGCTGGAACACTTTCCTCAAGCCCGCGCCGAACGGTTCGACGCCCTCGTCGACCCCGTCCGCATAGTCGTCGGCCGTGTTCGCTTAGGCGATCTTGACAAGGTGCTTTACGGGCACGTAGGGGGGTGCCCAAGATCCCCCAAACGCCCATGCGAAACTTTTCACATGAGCCTTAGCCGTGCCCCTCGACGCACCCTGCTCGCCGTCGGAGTGCTGTCCGCCGCCCTCACGCTCTCGGCCTGCGGCGGCGACAGCAACGGCAAGTCCGGCGGCGGTGGCAACACCAACTTCGTGACCAACACGGGTGGGATCGCCACCGCGCCCAAGGGCGAGCGCGCGGCCACGGGGGAGCTCGCGGGCGAGACCCTCGACGGCAAGCAGCTCGACGTCGCGGACCTCAAGGGCAAGGTCGTCGTCCTCAACGTGTGGGGCTCCTGGTGCGCCCCGTGCCGCGCCGAGGCCCCGCACTTCGCGAAGGTCGCCAAGGAGCTGGAGGGCAAGGGCGTCGAGTTCGTCGGACTCAACACCCGTGACCCCAACAAGCAGCCCGCCCTCGCCTTCGAGGAGGACTACGGGGTCACCTACCCGAGCCTCTACGACCCGCAGGGCAAGCTGATCCTCTTCGGCTTCCCCAAGGGCACGCTCTCCCCGCAGTCCATCCCCTCCACCGTCGTCCTCGACAAGGAGGGCCGGATCGCGGCCCGCTCGCTCATGGCGCTCAACGAGGAGAAGCTGCGGTCGATGATCGACCCCCTCCTCAAGGAGAAGTGAGCCGGTGAACGAGACCGTCACCAGCGGAGCCCTGCTCCTCGCGCTGCCCGTCGCCCTCCTCGCCGGCCTGGTCTCCTTCTTCTCGCCCTGCGTCCTCCCGCTGGTCCCCGGCTACCTGTCGTACGTGACCGGCGTCTCCGGCACCGACCTCGCCGAGAGCCGCCGCGGCCGGATGACCGCGGGAGCCGTCCTCTTCGTCCTCGGCTTCACCGCCGTGTTCGTGTCCGGCGGGGCGCTCTTCGGCTACTTCGGGTCGACCCTCCAGGAGTACCGCGAGACGCTCACCACGGTCCTCGGCGTGCTCATGATCCTCATGGGCGTGTTCTTCCTCGGTCTGATGCCCTGGTTCACCCAGCGCGAGTTCCGCTTCCACAGGAAGCCCGTCGCCGGTCTGGTCGGCGCGCCGCTGCTCGGCGCGCTCTTCGGCATCGGCTGGACCCCGTGCATCGGACCGACGCTCGCCTCGGTCAACGCGCTCGCCCTGGAGCAGGCCAGCGCCGGCCGCGGCGCGCTGCTCGCGTTCGCGTACTGCCTGGGCCTCGGCGTGCCGTTCGTGCTCGCCGCCATAGCCTTCCGCAAGGCCCTCGGGGCGTTCGGTTGGGTCAAGAAGCACTATGTGTGGGTCATGCGGATCGGCGGCGGCATGATGCTCGTCACCGGTGTCCTGCTCCTCACGGGCGCGTGGGACAGCATGGTCGCCACGATGCAGGGCTGGTCCAGCGGTTTCACGGTGGGGATCTGAGTTCCATGAGCACGACCGACACGTCCGGTACGACGGACACCTCCGGTACGACGGAGCAGCAGGAGAACCTCGGTGAGGCCGGGGCCCAGCTGTCCACCGCCCCCATCGACGACCGCGCCGAGACGCCCGTCGTCGGCGGCCCCACCCTCGGTGTCATCGGCTGGATCCGCTGGTTCTGGCGGCAGCTGACCTCCATGAGGGTCGCGCTGATCCTGCTCTTCATGCTCTCCCTCGGCGCCGTCCCCGGCTCCCTCGTCCCGCAGACCAGCGTGGACGAGCTGAAGGCGCAGGCCTTCAAGGACGCCCACAAGACGCTGACGCCGCTGTACGAGAAGCTCCAGTTCTTCGACGTCTACAGCTCCGTGTGGTTCTCCGCGATCTACATACTGCTGTTCGTCTCCCTCATCGGCTGCATCGTGCCCCGCAGCTGGCAGTTCGTCGGCCAGCTCCGCAGCCGCCCGCCGGGCGCCCCCAAGCGCCTCGACCGGCTCCCCGCGTACACCACGTGGCGCACCGGGGCCGATCCCGAGCAGGTCCGTGCGGCCGCGCTCACCCTCCTCAAGGGACACCGCTTCCGCGCCCATACGGCAGGGAACGCGATCGCGGCCGAGAAGGGCTACCTGCGCGAGGCCGGCAACCTGGCCTTCCACGTCGCCCTGATCGTCATGCTCGTCGCCTTCGCCTGGGGCCAGCTCTTCAAGTCCGAGGGCGGCAAGCTGGTCGTCGAGGGCGACGGCTTCTCCAACACGCTCACCCAGTACGACGACTTCAAGTCCGGCTCCCAGTTCGGCATCGACGAGCTGGAGCCGTTCAGCTTCAAGCTCGACGCCTTCGACGGCACGTACGAGAAGAGCGGCCCCCAGCGCGGCACGCCCCGCACCTTCGAGGCGAAGGTCTCCTACTCGCAGGGCGGTACGGACAAGAAGGCCGTCATCCGGGTCAACGAGCCGCTCAAGGTGGGCGACTCCAAGGTCTATCTGATCGCGCACGGCTACGCGCCCGTCGTCACCGTCAGGGACGGCCGCGGCAAGGTCGTCTTCCACGGCGCCGTGCCGCTGCTCCCCATCGACAACAACATCACGTCCACCGGCGCCATCAAGGTCATGGACGGGTACCGCGACAAGAAGGGCGAGAAGGACCAGCTGGGCTTCAGCGCCCTTTTCGTGCCGACCTTCGCGGGCGAGGGCAAGGGCACGATGTTCTCGCAGTTCCCGGGGCTCGACTACCCGGTCCTCGCGCTCACCGGCTACCACGGCAGTCTGGGCGTGGACTCCGGTCTGCCGCAGAACGTGTACCAGCTCAACACCTCCAAGATGACCCAGTTCAAGATCGACAAGGGGACCGGGTTCGCCGAGCGGCTGCTGCCCGGCGAGGTCATGACGCTGCCCGACGGCGCCGGCTCGATCACCTTCGAGAAGGACGTCAAGGAGTGGGCGAGCTTCCAGATCTCGCAGCAGCCCGGCAACGGGCTCGCCCTCGCGGGCGCGATCGCCGCGATCGCCGGTCTGACCGGTTCGCTCTTCATCCAGCGGCGCCGCGTCTGGGTCCGGGCCGTGCGCGGTGAGGACGGCGTGACCGTCGTCGAGATGGCCGGCCTGGGCCGCAGCGAGTCCGCGAAGCTGCCGGAGGAGCTGGGCGACCTCGCGGTCGCGCTCACGGCGGACGCGCCGCCGGCGCCGGAGGCCGATCCGGACGCCGTACCCGACGCCGATCCGGAAGACGTACCGGAACCCGCGGAAGAACCCGCAGAAGACCCTGCCCCTTCTGGAGAGGCCGACAAGTGATCCTCGCCGCCACGACCAACGAGAGCCTGGCGCGGATGAGCGACCTGCTCATCTACTCCTCGATGGCCGTCTACACCCTGGCCTTCTTCGCCCACATCGCCGAGTGGGTGCTGGGCAGCCGGAGCAAGGTCGGCCGTACGGCCGCCGCGCTCACCTCCCGCGCCTCGGCCGCCACCTCCGCCGTGACCGTCCAGGTCAAGCAGGCGGCCGGTGGCACGGCCGTCCTGGAGAAGCCGAAGGTCGTCACCCGTTCCGCGGCCGGCACCCGTGACGTGCCGGACGGCCCCGGTGCCGCCGGCGGCACCGTCAAGGGCGACCTGTACGGCCGTATCGCCGTCTCGCTCACCGTCCTCGCCTTCCTGGTGGAGGCGTCGGGCGTGGTCACCCGGGCACTGTCCGTGCAGCGGGCCCCCTGGGGCAACATGTACGAGTTCTCCACCACCTTCTCGACGGTGGCGGTCGGCGCGTACCTCGGCTTCCTCGTCGCCAAGAAGAACGTGCGCTGGCTCGGCCTGCCGCTGGTCACCACGGTCCTGCTCGACCTGGGCATGGCCACCACCTGGCTGAAGACCCCCAGTGACCAGCTGGTCCCCGCGCTCGACTCGTACTGGCTGTGGATCCACGTGTCCACCGCGATCTTCTGCGGCGCGGTCTTCTACCTGGGCGCCACCGCCACCCTGCTGTACCTCTTCCGCGACTCGTACGAGAACAAGCTCGCCACCGGCGGGAACCCGGGCGCCTTCGCCCGCTCCGTCATGGAGCGGCTGCCCTCGGCGGCCTCGCTCGACAAGTTCTCGTACCGGGTCAACGCGGCCGTCTTCCCGCTGTGGACCTTCACGATCATCGCGGGCGCGATCTGGGCCGGCGACGCGTGGGGCCGCTACTGGGGCTGGGACGCCAAGGAGGTCTGGTCCTTCATCACCTGGGTCGGTTACGCCGCGTACCTGCACGCGCGCGCGACGGCCGGCTGGAAGGGGCGGAAGGCCGCGTACATCGCGCTCATCGCCTTCGCCTGCTTCCTGTTCAACTACTACGGCGTGAACATCTTCGTGAACAGCAAGCACTCGTACGCGGGCGTCTGAGCTGGCACCGGGCCTGTCCCGGGGTGACGCTTGAGGTATGAGCGAGATACCCCGGGGCAGGTGCGAGACCCACGACGGTGACACGCACCTGCTGCGGTTCGCCGTCGAGCTGTCCCATCCGCTGTCCGAGGTCTGGGAGGCAGTCGCCACCCCCGAGGGCCTGGAGGGCTGGCTCTGCGCGGCGGACCCGCTGGAACCCCGGCTCGGCGGCCGGGTCACCCTCCGCTGGCTCAACGGGGACACGGTGGTGGCGGGGCGGGTGACCGCCTGGGACCCCGAGTACGTGGCCGAGTACACGGTCGATCCGACGCACGGACGCATCCGGTTCCATCTGGAACCGGGGGCGGACGGGGGCGGCGGGTCGACCGTGCTGCGTTTCACGAACGAACTGCGGGCGGACCGGGAGTACCGGCTGGACTGCCTCGCCGGGTGGCACGATCACTTCGAGCGGCTGGTGGCGGCGCTCGAAGGCCGTCCCATGGACTGGGCCTCGTGGAGCCCCGAGCGGTGGCAGCACCTGCGGCAGCTGTACGAGCGGGACGAAGCGCCCTGGCCCAGGTGGGTCCCGTAGGCCCGGCTACCCCCGCTTCGGGGGCAGGCAGGACGTGGACGGCGGTCTGCCCTCCGGCCAGGCGATCTGGACGAAGCGCTGGCTGCCGTCCTGGGCCAGTTCCACGATCGGGACCGCCTTGTTGTACGGGTTCCCGTAGTTGTCCAGGCAGATCCAGCCGCTCGCGCCCTGCACCCGCAGCGAGCCCTTGACCTGCGGCCACTGGGTGACCACGTCGGCGAGTTCCGGGTACTGGGAGCCCTGCGGGGTCGCCTGGCGGATCGCGTGCACCGCCGTCGCCATCGCGTCGTACGCGACGATCGCCTGGCCGTCCGCGAGCGGCACCGGCTCCTTCGAGGCGCGGGCGATGTCCGTGACGAAGGTCGAGTAGGCCACCACCGAACCGCCCGTCGCCGGGACCTTCCGCCCCGCCGCCGGCTTCCACGCGTCCGGGTGGGCGAGGGCCGCGTACCGCACGGTCAGCTTCGCCTTCAGGGCGTTCCGGTCGAGCTTCTCGTCCGCGCCCAGGTACGAGCCCTCGTCGCCGGTCAGGATCGTGAAGGCGCGGTCGAGGCAGCCGCGCGAGCCGAGTGCGTTGATGAACTGGCGCAGCTGGGTGTGGCGGCCCGCGAAGAAGACCGTCTCGGCGCGGGTGTCGCAGATCAGATGGGTGATCTGGCGGAAGGTGTTGGCGGTGGTGCCCTCGTCGGTGGGGTCGGCGGGCGAGGTGAAGAGCTGCGGCTCGTAGGGCGCGCCCTTGAGGGACGCGGCGAAGGCGGACTTGAGGGTGTCGGTGTAGTGGTCGCCGCTGCGGGTGTCCTGGACGAGGAGGGCCTTGGCGGCGTCGACGCGGCCGAAGTTCGCGAGGGCCTTGGCCTCGTCGTTGTTGGTGGGGGAGACGCGGGCGAGGCCGGGGTAGCGGTTGTGTCCGGGGCCCGGGCCGTTGGCGATGTCGTCGGCGGTGATGGTGGTGCCGACGACGGCGATTCCGGCGCCGGTGAGGGCGGTCACCGACTCGCGTACCTCGGTGGAGGAGGTGGCGACGCCGGAGACGGCCCGCAGCCGGTCGGGGGCGCCGGTCATGGCGATCAGCCGGTCGACGGTGCCGCGCCAGTGGGCGTTGCCCTTGCCGGTGTTGGCGAGGACGAGGCGGATCTTCGGGGTCTCGCTGTTGGACTCGTGGTTGGCCCGGTACTGGTAGGCGTACGCGCCCTGCACCTCGTGCAGCACCTTGACCCGCATGCCGCTGTCGGTCGAGGTCAGCGGCAGGAGGACGGCGACGGTGGCGTACTCGCCGGGTTTGAGTGCGGCGTTCTCGGCGCCGATGGCCCGGGCGACCTCGGCGAGTTCGGGTACGCCGAAGGCGTGACCGTCGCCGTTGACGCCGACGCATTCGCCGCTGCCCTCCGGTCTTTCGACCCCCGCGGCGCAGGAACGGTCCTCCGGGGTGGTGAGCCGGGCGACGGCGTACCCGCCCAGGCCGAGGACGACGGCGGCGGTGACGACGGACGCGACGAGCTTCTGGCGGGGGGTGCGGACGCGGCGCCGCAGCCGGTCGAGCGGGCGGCCGGTGCGCGGGGCGGTCGGGCGGTCGGGCATGGCGTCAGACTCCGTCCTCGCGGCCCGGCGGCAGCGACAGCTCCCGCCAGGCACGGATGTCGCGCGGCCAGTGGGTGGCCGCGTCCCAGAGCGAACCGCTGCCCGTCAGATGACGGCCGGAGAGCCGGCGCAGTTCGTGCGCGAGGCGGTCGGCCACCTCGTCGTCGGGCAGTGCGAGCGGATCGGTCAGCAGCCATACGGCGTGCAGCAGCCGCCGTACGGACAGGTGGAGTTCGGTGGTGTCGTGGTCGAGTCCGGGAGGCAGGTCCTCGGCCGTCGCGCCGCTCGCTCCGCCCGGCGGTCGTTGGCCGAGGGCGATCGCCCGGCGCGGGTCCGGCCCGGTCCGGCCGTGCTCGCGGGGGTACGGGGCCGAGCCGATGAACCGCAGCCGCTCCAGCCAGCCGAGGACGTCCTGCTCCGGGAAGGTGAGCCGCAGCTGGGTGACGGCCTCCTCGGTGCGGCCGAGCGCCAGGTCGTGATGGAGGCGGTACGGGCCGGGCTCGGGGCCGTAGTGCCGGTGCAGGGTCTCGTGGACGGCGTGCCAGGCCGTGTACCGGGGATGGTCGCCGTCCTCGAAGCGGAGGCGGTGCAGGAGCAGGGCGCGCAGGAGCGGATCGGCGACGAAGTGGCCCGAGCCCGGTTCGGAGGCGGCCCAGTCCTCGGAGCGCAGCTGGTCGCGGACGCGCAGCGCGACGTCCCCGTCCAGGGACTCGCCCTGGAGCCGGGCGTGGGCGAGCATCCGGGCGGACTCCTCGTCGTGGGCGGCGGCGAGCACGGCGTACGGGCCGGGCCGCCGCACCGGGAGGAGTTCGGCGAGGAGGGTGGGGGCGACGGGCACCGGCGGCGTGTCCTCGCGGAGTTCCACGGTCAGGTCGAGCAGCCCGCCCGGGGTGAGGCCGGCCCGCAGATGCTCCGGGGCCTCTCCGGCGGCCCGGCCGAGGAGGGCGACGCCGAGGGGGCGGCCACCGGTCAACCGGTGGACGGCTCGGGCGAGTTCGGTGGGTGTCCGGCCCGCCGGGTCGTGGTGGTCGAAGGCGGAGCGGGTCTGGGAGGGGGAGAGCGGGGTGAGCTCCACGGCGAGGATGCCGGAGCCGACGCGGGTGTCGCGCGGGCTCGGCGCCCGGTGCGCGGTCTCCGGCAGCCGGGTCCTGGTGGCGTTGCGCAGCCCCTCGTGCTCGCGGACCCGGGAGGTGGCGAGGACGACGACCCGGTCGCGGCGGCCTTCGGCGCGGGCGCGCAGGATCGGTTCGACGAGCTGTCGGCCGAGGGGTTCGTGGGCGTTGTCGAGGAGGACCAGCGGGCGGCCGATCCGGCCGCCGCGGCGGATCCCCACGTACGGGTGCAGGAGGTCCTCGGTCAGCGCTCCGACGAGGAATCCCTCGGCCTCGGCGCGACGCCGGCCACCCTGCTCGAAGTCGATCGCTAGCTGCTGGAGGCCCGCCTTGCCGCGTCCGCCGGCGTTGCGATAGCTGCCGTACCAGCTCTCCGAGGTGCGCTGGAGGCGGCCGAACACCTCCTCCAGGACGGTCTCCACGGTCGCCTCGGCCAGCAGCCCGGCGAGCGGGACGGTGGCCTCGGCGAACGTGGCGGCCAGTTTGGCGAGCACCTTGCCGACCCAGTGGGTGGCCGCGCCCCTGGTCGGGTCGACGGTCGCGAGCAGCGGCCCGAGCCGCTGGAGGTCCCGCCGGGCCCGCTCGTCGTCCTCCTGCGACCAGCCGATCGAGGCGACCGCGACGAGCCCGAGCGAGACCCGGGGGAACCTCACCGGCCGCGCGCCGAGCACCCTCGGCGACAGCTGTACGGCGAGCTCGGCGAGGGCCCCGGTGAGCGGGGTCCAGCCGGGGCCGTGGTCGGCGGGCGGTTCGATGTGCGCGCAGTCGAGGAGCGCCAGCGGCGTGTACCCCTTGTAGCGGTTGCGGACCTCCTTGAGCAGGGCGGTCTTGCCCGTACCGCGCCCGCCGGTGAAGACGGTGACCGGCGGATCGTCACCGTGCTCGAACGGCACCCGGGAGGCGCCGTGCTTCGTGAGGCCGCTGAGGCGCGCGACCAGTCCGGCATCGTGCAAGGCCGCCTCGCGGCCGTACAGCTCCCTGTCCACGAACCGTCACCCCCGTCACAGTCAACTCAAGGATATCGACGGCGTGTTGGGAAAGCGGTGGGCTTTTCGACTCTGCTTTCGAGTCGTTGCGAAGGCGTGTCCTCGGGCGAGGCGGGTGCCGTGCCGCGGTGGCGTCGGCGTCGTCCGGTGCCGGGAGGGGCGGGGCCTGACCGCGATACCGACGGCCGGGGCCCAGTAGACGACCAGCGCGGTGGTCAGGGCGGTGTTGCCCCAGCCGACGGCGCTGTGTGCCGGAGCGGCCGGGTGCCGGGGACCGTCAGTCCGTGGCGATCGCGTCGAGCTGGGCCCGCAGGTATCCGTGCGACTCGATGCCGTGGATCGTCGTCCCGGGTGTGCACTCGTAGAAGTACACGAGCGACATCAGCTCCTCCGTGGGGACGTCGGCCGGCGGCGGCAGCACCCGGTGGCGTCCCGAACGCCAGCGTCCTCCGGTCCAACCGGCCATCAGGTCACCGATGTTGACGGTGAAGGCGGCGGGGTCGTACGGGGCGTCCTGCCAGCCGCCCGCGTCGGTGAAGACCTGCAGCCCGCCCTTGCCGGCCTCCCGGTCCAGGACGGTGACCGTGCCGAAGTCCGTGTGCGGCCCGATGCGGAACTGGCCCGGCTCCGGCTCGCCCGTCCGCTCCCGCCCCGGGTACCAGTTGATGTTGAAGCCGAAGGTGGGGTGTCCGGTGTGCCGGGTGAAGAAGTCCCGCTCCTCGCCGAGAGCCACGCCGAGCAGGTCCAGGACCCGGTCCGCGAGCGTCTTCATCTGCGCCAGATACGTCTCCACCAGCGGCTTCAGCTCGGGGACCTCGGCGGGCCAGGTGTTCGGCAGGAACCACTCGGCGTCCACGGCCGGGTCGCCGGTCGGCTCGTCCGCCGCGAAGGACAGCGACTCCTTCAGGTCGGGCGGCGTCGCCGTGCCCTCCGCGTACCCGTTGGCCTCCGCGCCGGGCCCGAGCCAGCCCCGGCCGCCGACCCGCACGGCGTACCGCTCCTTGACGGCGGGCGGGAGGTGGAAGAAGCGGCGGCCGGCGGCCCGGATCTCGTCACGGAGCCCGGTGCCGACGCCGTGCCCCGTCACGAGCAGGAAACCGGCCTCGCGGAGGGCGCGGTCGACGGCGGGCAGCTGCGGCGCCGGATCGCGAGCGAGGTCGATGACGGGGAGGCGCGCCTCACGGCCGGGTTCACTCATCGCCGATGTCCTCGTTCCAGAGAGCCGGATGTGCGGTGATGAATTCCCGCATCAGCGCGGCGCATTCGGGATCGTCGAGGACGAGGACCTCGACCCCGTGCTCCGCCAGCCAGTCGTGCCCGCCGTGGAAGGTCTCCGCCTCCCCGACGACCAGCCGTGAGATCCCGAACTGCCGCACCAGGCCGGAGCAGTACCAGCAGGGCGAGAGGGTCGTCACCATCGTCGTACCCCGGTACGAGCGCTGCCGGCCGGCGGCCCGGAAGGCGGCGGTCTCCGCGTGCGTCGACGGATCCCCGTCCTGCACGCGCCGGTTGCGCCCGCGCCCGAGCAGCGCGCCGTCCGCCCCGTACAGCGCGGCCCCGATCGGGATCCCGCCCTCGGCGAGCCCGGCGCGGGCCTCGGCGACGGCGGTCGCGAGCCACCTGCGGGCTTGTTCCTGGTCCATGCGGGGAGCCTTCCCCGCCGGGGCGTCGTATTCACGCCTCGGCGGAGGGGCTGCCCTTTCCAGCGGTGGGCGTGACGTAGGAGCCCTTGCCGGGCACGGTGACGATCAGTCCGCGCTCGCGGAGTTCCCGCATAGCCCTGCGTGCGGTCAGAACGGCGATTCCGAATTCGTCGGCCAAGCGGGCCGGGGTGGGGATCATCCGGTCGGGGGCGTACTCCCCGGAATCGATCTTCGCTGCGATCACGTCGGCGAGCTGCATGTACAGCGGGCGTCCCGACTGAGGGTCAAGGCTCATGAGGCAATGCTAGATAGTCATACAAAGACACGTTCGGATGGGTCTAGCTACACAGTGATGCATCACTGTGTAGCACGCGCTACGGTGACGCACATGGAAGACCCCGGCGACCGCTGGAACGGCCCCGGGGCATGGCCACCAACTACCAACGGAGTTGATGACGTGCGGAACCCTATCGCGCGCGTACTGGGCCGGGTCTGGATCCCGGTCCTCCTCTGGCTTCTCATGCTGACCCTGCCGCCCACCGGCAGGCACCGGCCCCGGCCGGCCGGCCGCCGCCGACCCCGTCGCGCGGCGGCGCGGGTGGCCACCGCGCCACGCCACCGCGCCCCGGCCCGGCTGTCCCCGTACGCCCGGGAGCAGGCACTGCCGCTCGACGGAGCCCGATCGCCCCTGGAACGCCCCTACCTCACGGCCACCTCGGCGCGAGCCGCCCAGCGCGGCCGACGGCGGACGCTGTGGCTCGCGACGGTCGGGGTGGACGTCGACCGCCGGAACATCCACGCCGGGAGCACCCGATGAGCCGCTGCGGGGCGCGGCGGTCCGTGTTCGCCGTCGCGGACGTGGTGCGGGCGGTGTGGGGCGGTTCGGTCTGTGTGCTCGCCGTGGGGCACGACGGTCACCATCGCGACCGGGCCGGGGACGGCTGGTGGGTGACGCCGGAGATCGCCGACGCCGTGAGTCTGTCCCTGCTGACCCACGCGCTGACGGCCGCGCCCGAGCCCGAGTTCACGTCGCCGCGCTGCATCGTCGGCCGCCACGACCGCTGCCGGGACCACGTGCCCCGCGACAGTGGCGTCCACGGGGTCCGTCATCTCGTGTGCGCATGCCCCTGCCATCCGGCGCCGCTCGCCGCGCCCTGACGCGACAGGGCCATGGCGGGCACCAGGTGTCCCATGGGTCTGGTCCCTTCGTGCGGCAGCGGAACGGGCCACTTCGCCGCCGATCGGCTGAGGACCGGGGCCGCACCGGCCGGGTGACCGGGGGAGGGGCGGCGGTGGGCCTTAGCGTGCGGGTGCTCCGCCGTCGCGCGGGGCGCTTCCACCGTCCTACCGAGAGGTCCTCCATGCGTTCCCTGCTGACCGTCCTCGCCACCGGTGCCCTCGTCCTCGGCGCCGCCGGCGTCGCGAGCGCCGATGTCCACGTCGAGTTCGAGCCGGAGGCCTCGCACACCGTCGTCTTCGGCGACTGGCTCCAGTTCGCGCACGACGACGTCTTCAACGCCGGTCACGACAACACCGTCGGCTCCGACGACTGAGCCTCCTCCCGGACCGTCGCCCGCCGCTCGCGGCAGCGGTCCGGGAGGCCCCATCGGCTCCGGCGATCGCCCCCATCGGCAGGTCCCCCCACTGGCTCGTGGACCCGGATCCGGGGCGCTCGTAGCGTCGTCGTCATGAGAAACGAGACCAGGGGAACCGTCGAACTCACCCTCGCCATGGTGCTCTCCGGCACCCTCGGCATCTTCGTCGTGGAGTCGGGGGCGTCCCCCTTCAACGTGGTGTTCTTCCGGTGCCTCTTCGGGGCCGCCGCCCTCGGTGCGTACAGCCTGGTCCGCGGATACTTCACCGGCCACGGCCTCACCCCGAGGAAGCTCGGACTCGCCGCGCTCGGCGGCGTGTTCATCGTCTTCAACTGGGTGCTGCTCTTCGAGGCGTACGAGGCCACCTCGATCTCCTTCGCCACCGTCGTCTACCACACGCAGCCGTTCTTCCTGGTGGTGTTCGGCGCCGTGCTGTTCCGGGAGCGGATCACCGCCGCGAAGCTCGGCTGGCTCGCCGTCGCGTTCGCCGGGCTCGTGCTCGTCTCCGGGATACGGCCCGGCGACACCGCCTCCCTCAAGGGCCTCGGGCTCGCGCTCGGCGCCGCCGTCCTCTACGCCCTGTCGACGATCGTCACCAAGCGGATCACCGGCGTACGGCCGCACCTAATCGCCCTCGTCCAGGTCCTGGTCGGCATCCCGCTGCTGCTCCCGTTCGCCGACTTCGGCGCCGCGTCGGAACTCGGCGCCGGCTGGGGCTGGCTCGTCGGGCTCGGGATCATCCACACCGGACTGATGTACGTCCTCATGTACGCCGCGTACGCCAAGCTGCCCACCGCCAAGATCGCCGTGCTGGCCTTCACCTACCCCGCCGTCGCCATGGGCGCCGACTGGGTGGCGTACGGGCATCACATCGGGCTCGTCCAGGCGCTCGGCGTTCCGCTGATCGTCCTCGCCAGCCTCAAGGTCACCCTCGCTGCTCGGACACCAGCCGCCGCGCCTGCTCCACGAACAGGCGGACATGCGCCGGAAGCCGCTTCCCCCGTCGCCACGCGAGTTGGGTGAAGAGGGTGAACGGGGCCTCCCAGGGGAGCTCCACGAGGGTCCCGGACGTCAGCTCCTCCGCCACCGCCACCCGGGGCAGGAGCGCCACGCCCAGGCCCGCCGCCACGCCGCGCTTCGTCGCCTCGATCGTGCCGAACTCCATGAACGGCGGGGACCACTCCGCGAGCTCGCGCTCGAACAGGTCGCGGTAGGGGCAGCCCGGTTCCGTGCCCACCAGCTGCGCGCCCGCCACCTCGGCGGCGGTCAGCTCCGAGCGGCCGGCCAGCGGGTGGGCCGGGCCCGCCACCAGGACCAGCGGTTCCGGGGCCAGGACCTCCGACTCCAGGCCCTCGTGGTCCGTCTCCGGTTCCATCAGGAAGCCGACGTCGTACGTGCCCTGCCGCAGGGCCTGCCGGGTCTCGTCGCCGAGGGTGGGGCGCAGGGTGAGGCGTACACCCGGGTAGCGGTGGTGGAAGTACTCCAGGAGCGGCGGCAGCCGGTACGAGGTCAGGGACTCCATCGTTCCGACGGCGATCGTGCCCGTGGGGTCCGCCGTGGCCGCCACCGCCGTACGGGCCTCCTCCGCCAGCTCCGCCATTCCCCGGGCGTACGGCAGCAGGCGCTCGCCGGCCTCGGTGAGGCGGATGCGGCTGCCCAGGCGCTCGAAGAGTTCCACCCCGAGGGACGTCTCAAGGGACCGGATCTGGGCCGTCACGCTCGACTGGGCGTAGCCCAGTTCCGTCGCGGCCCTCGTGAAGGAGAGGACCGTCGCCACCTTCTCGAACGTGGCGAGGAGTCTGAGCTCCATCTCAGGGCTTCTCGGGAGCGTCGCCGCCGTCCTGCTCGCGCTTCCTCAGCTCCTCCTCGCGGCGGCGGAGGTCCGCCTCCCAGTCCTTCAGCACCGCCTCGTCCTTCTCGTTCTCCTCCTTGAGGGACTTCAGGAACTCGGGGTTGTCGTCCGGCGCCACCCACTCCTGGCGGTGGTTGCGGTGCCACTCGGAGGGAGTGCGGCCGCCGGCCGGGGCCCTGCGCATCTTGCCCGCGGCGAACCAGACGATCGGGCCGACGATCCAGAACAGCAGGATGATGATGACCCAGACCACCTTGGGCAGGTGCTTGGCCTCGTCCTCGGGGGTGTTCAGGCAGTCGATGAAGGCGTAGATCGTCAGTGCCAGCGGCAGGATGTACATGAGCGCCCTGAGCATGTGGGACAGCCCCCTGGAAGCAGTGATGGGGCTCGTTTCGACCGCCCCGGTGACAGGCCCAGCGTAGCTCGTGGCGGATACTGGCCCCTATGGCTTACGACGATCTCCGCTCGCTGCTCAGGGCCCTCGAGCGCGAAGGCGACCTCAAGCGCATCAAGGCCGAAGTCGACCCGTACCTGGAGGTCGGGGAGATCGTCGACCGGGTGAACAAGGCGGGGGGTCCGGCGCTTCTCTTCGAGAACGTCAAGGGCTCCTCGATGCCCCTCGCGATGAACGTCTTCGGAACCGACCGCCGACTCCTCAAGGCCCTCGGCCTGAAGTCGTACAGCGAGATCAGCGAGAAGATCGGCGGGCTGCTCAAGCCCGAGCTTCCGCACGGTTTCGTCGGTGTCCGCGAGGCCTTCGGCAAGCTCGGCTCGATGGTCCACGTGCCGCCGAAGAAGGTGAAGTCGGACGCCGCGGCCGTGCAGGAGGTCGTGCTCACCGGGGACGACGTCGATCTCGACCTTCTTCCCGCGCTCTTCACCTGGCCCAAGGACGGCGGCTCCTTCTTCAATCTGGGCCTCACGCACACGAAGCACCCGGAGACCGGGGTCCGGAACCTCGGCCTCTACCGGCTCCAGAGGCACGACAAGCGCACCATCGGCATGCACTGGCAGATCCACAAGGACAGCCGCAACCACTACGCCGTCGCGGCGGCGAAGGGCGAGCGGCTGCCGGTCGCGATCGCCTTCGGCTGCCCGCCGGCCGTCACGTACGCCTCCACCGCCCCGCTGCCCGGCGACATCGACGAGTACCTCTTCGCCGGCTTCGTGCAGGGCAAGCGGATCGAGATGGTCGACTGCAAGACCGTTCCGCTCCAGGTGCCCGCGCAGGCCGAGGTCGTCGTCGAGGGCTGGCTCGAGCCGGGCGAGATGCTGCCGGAGGGGCCCTTCGGCGACCACACCGGCTTCTACACGCCGCAGGAGCCCTTCCCCGCGCTGAAGATCGACTGCATCACGATGCGGAAGCGTCCCCTGCTCCAGTCGATCGTCGTCGGCCGGCCGCCGACCGAGGACGGTCCGCTGGGCCGTGCGACGGAGCGTTTCTTCCTGCCGCTCCTCAAGATCATCGTGCCGGACATCGTCGACTACCACCTGCCGGAGTCGGGCGGCTTCCACAACTGCGCGATCGTCTCGATCGACAAGAAGTACCCGAAGCACGCGCAGAAGGTCATGCACGCCATCTGGGGCGCGCACATGATGTCGCTGACCAAGCTGATCATCGTGGTCGACAAGGACTGCGACGTCCACGACCTGCACGAGGTGTCCTGGCGGGCCCTCGGCAACACCGACTACGCCCGCGACCTCACGGTCGTCGAGGGGCCGGTCGACCACCTCGACCACGCCTCCTACCAGCAGTTCTGGGGCGGCAAGGCGGGCATCGACGCCACGAAGAAGCTGCCCGAGGAGGGCTACACCCGAGACGGCGGCTGGCCGGACATGGTCGAGTCGGACCCGGCGACGGCGGCCCTCGTGGACCGCCGCTGGAAGGAGTACGGGCTGTGACCACGGCCGTGGGACTCCGCCTCGGGGACGACCTGGCCTGGGTCGAGCTGGCGCCGGACCAGGAGGGGCCGGACCGGTGGCGGGTGACGGCCGACTGGGACAGCGCCTTCACGGCCGACTTCGACGCCCACCTCTCGGCCGAGGAGGTCGCCGTCTTCGCGGACGCGCTGCTGGCCGGGGCCGACGGCGACGGCTCGTTCCTCCTGGAGGTGACGGCGAGCAGGAGCAACCCGCTGCGCCTCCAGTCGGTCCCGGCGGGCGACTGCCACGCCTTCCTGGTCCGGCTCACGCCCAACGGGCACGACGCGGTCGTGCACCTCGACCTGGAGATCGCCCCGATGGACCGGGCCGAGCTGCGCGGTCGTATCGAAGAGTTCCGGAGGTCCCTCGTATGACATCGGCCGCCGAAGGCGTCCTCGGCCAGGGGCCCGCGCCCGACTCCGACGGGAAGGTGAAGTCCTTCCTGCGCCTCGTGATGATCGAGCACTCGGTGTTCGCGCTGCCCTTCGCCTACACCGCCGCGCTCACCGCGATGTACCAGGTGGACAAGAACATCCACTGGTGGACGCTCTTCCTCGTCACCGTCTGCATGGTGGGTCTGCGGACCTTCGCCATGGCCTGCAACCGGATCATCGACCGCGAGATCGACGCGCGCAATCCGCGGACGGCCAACCGCGAGCTGGTGACCGGTGCCGTGTCGGTCCGGTCGGCGTGGACCGGGGCCGGGATCGCCGTCGTCGTCTTCCTCGGCGCCGCCGCCCTGCTCAACCCGCTCTGTCTGGCCCTCGCGCCGCTCGCCGTCATCCCGATGGTCGTCTATCCGTACGGCAAGCGGTTCACCAACTTCCCGCACGCCATCCTGGGGCTCGCCCAGGCCATAGGGCCCATCGGCGCCTGGCTCGCGGTGACCGGCGAGTGGTCCTGGGACGCGGTCATCCTGGGCCTCGCGGTGGGCGTCTGGATCGGCGGCTTCGACCTGATCTTCGCCTGCCAGGACGTGCAGGCGGACCGGGCGCACGGCGTCATGTCCGTACCGGCGCGCTTCGGGATCCCGGCGGCTCTCTGGGGGGCCCGCGCGTCCGCGGTCGTCACCACGGGACTTCTCGTCTGGTACGCCCTCGCCACCGACGCCGGTGTCTTCTTCTGGGTCGGCCTCGTGATCGTGGTGGCCGCGTTCTGTTACGAGCACTCGATCGTGAAGCCGCACGACCTGTCGCGCCTCAACCGCGCGTTCTTCACGGTGAACGGTTTCATCGGCATGGCGCTGTTCGTGTGCGCCCTCCTCGACCTGCTGGTCCGCGGGCTCACTCCGTAGCGCCCGCGCCGGGGGCGAAGCGGTCCAGGAGCGCGTCGAGGCCGACGGCCATGCCCTCGGGCCCGGCGCGCCGGGCGAGCGCCGGAGCGGCGGCGCGCAGACGGGGCAGCTCGCGCGCCGGCATGCGGTGCAGTCCGAGACGGAACGCCGGGTCGGGCTCGTCGGGGTTGTCGACCATGGCCCGCAGGTCTCCGAGGATGCAGCCCAGGATCCAGTCATTGACGGCCCGGAAGGCCGCCGCGGTGGCCTCCTCGTCGAGACCGGCCCGGTTCAGGAGCGCCAGGACGCGTTCGTGGTCCCTGAGGACGGCGAGCGGACGGCGCGCGAGCGGGACCGCCAGCATGCGGGTGGCCAGGAGCGGGGCCACCTGGGGGTGGGCGAGGGCGACCCGGTAGGTCGCGGCGGCGATCCGGTGGAGCTCGTCCCGCCATTCGGGTGACTCCTCGGAGGCGGCCAGCTCTTCCTCCAGCTCGGCGTAGAGCGCCTCCACCAGTCCGTCGAGCAGCGCGTCCTTCCCGGCGGCGTACCGGTACAGCGCCATGGCCTCGACCCCGAGCTCCGCGCCGGTCCGGCGCATGCTCAGCGCGGAGAGCCCCTCGCGGTCGACCAGCCCCAGGGCGGCGGTGAGCACGAGCTCGCGGCTCAGGCGGCCGTAGCGCCCGTGGTCGCCCGCGCGCCGGCCGGGTGCCCGGCGCTCCGCCGTGGGCCCTGCGCTGGGGTCCTTCTCGATCGCCATGTGCCCGCCTTGACCGTGGGACATCCAGGGATAAAGTGTACATATACGTCGTAAACGTATGGTGCATCGTCGGGGTGTACCCCTCGCGCACCACTCTCCGGCGGACGGCCTCCGCAGCACGACACGACCGTGCGCCGAATCCCTCTCGGAGCCATCATGACCACGCACCCGACTCTCCCGCGCAGCACCGAATCCGAGCCCGCCGACCACCCGCTACGACGCTCGACCGACCCGCCCCCGCACCCGATGCGGCGCGCCGGGGACAGGACGCCGACCCGGCCCGCGGTGAGTCTGGTGATCCCGGCCCTCAACGAGGCACGCAACATCCCCTGGGTCTTCGAACAGATCCCGGACTGCGTCGGCGAGGTCCTGCTGATCGACGGCGACTCCCACGACGCCACGGTCCCGGTGGCGACCCGGATCCTGCCGACGGTCCGCAGTCTGCGGCAGAGCGGCAAGGGCAAGGGCAACGCCCTGCGCACCGGCTTCCTGGAGGCGCGCGGCGACTACGTGGTGATGATGGACGCCGACGGCAGCATGTCCCCGGCGGAGATCCCGCACTTCGTGCACTTCCTTGAGAACGGCTACGACTTCGTCAAGGGCTCCCGCTTCGTGGAGGGCGGCGGCTCCCTCGACATCACCCGCTTCCGCAAGCTCGGCAACCACGCCCTGCTCGCCCTCGTGAACCGCCTCTACGACGCCACGCTGACCGACCTCTGCTACGGCTTCTGCGCGTTCCGGCGCAGCTTCCTCGACCAGCTGGACCTGCACGCCACCGGCTTCGAGATCGAGGCCGAGATGATCGTCCACGCGCTGCGCTCCGGCCTCCGGATCGCCGAGGTCCCCAGCCTCGAACTGCCCCGCCGCAACGGACGGTCCAACCTCCACGCGATATCCGACGGGCGCCGGGTGCTGCGTACGCTCCTGTCCGAGCGTCCCGGCGGCCGGCCGGCGTCCGCCCCGCAGGAGCGGAGCACGCCGTGACCGGCGGCGGCCCGCCTGCCACCGTGCCGTCGCCGTCGCCGCCCGGTGCGGTCGCCCGCCTGCCCGCGCCGTCCGCGCCGCTGCCCGTGGTGGACATCGACCTCGCCGAGCCCGGGGCGTTCCGGCGCCCGGGGGGCGGGGCGCGGCCCGGCCCGACCGGCCGCGCGCTCGGTCTCGTACGCCTCCACGGCCGTCCGCTGGGAATGGCCGAGGCGTACGGGCGGGGGCCCGAGGAGCTGTGGCAGGCACTCGCGGAGACGGCGCGGCGGGACTTCCCGGCCGCGGAAAAGAGCACCGCCCGAGACGAGAGCCCCGGCCCGGGCGGAAGGCCCGGCTCGGGCGGGAGCTCCGGCCCGGGCGGGAGTCCTGGCCCGGGCGGGAGTTCCGGCTCCGGCGGGAGCCCCGGCCTCGGCGGGAGCGGCCGCCTGGCGCGTTCCGCGCGGGGGCGGGGGGCCGTCGGGGTGCCCGCGATCAGCGTGATCGTGGCCACGCGGAACCGCGCCGGCATGCTGCGCGACTGCCTGGACTCGCTGCTCGTCCTGGAGTACCCGCGGTACGAGGTGATCGTCGTGGACAACGCCCCGGCGGACACCTCAACCGAGGAACTGGTCCGGCGGGAGTACGCCGGCCGGCGGAACGGCGGCCCCGCCGTTCGCTATCTGCGGGAGCCCGTGCCCGGTCTCGCCCGCGCCCACAACCGGGGGCTCGCCGTGGCGGGCGGCGACATCGCCGCCTTCACCGACGACGACACCCTGGTCGATCCACGGTGGCTGACCGCGCTCGCCGCGCCCTTCGCGGCCGACCCCCGGACGGGCTGCGTCACCGGCCTCATCGTCCCCGCCGAGCTGGACACCGAGGCGCAGATCGCGCTGGAGCGGCACGGCGCGTTCGGCAAGGGCTACGCCCCGCTCACCTGGTCACTGCGGGATCCGCCCGCGGACCCGCTGTTCCCGTTCACCGCCGGCCGGTTCGGCTCCGGCGCGAACATGGCCTTCCGCACGGAACTCCTGCACGGACTCGGCGGATTCGACCCCGCCACCGGAACCGGGACCCCCGCGCGCGGCGGCGACGACCTGCTCGCCTTCTTCCGGGTGCTGGCCCACGGCCGCTCCCTCGCCTACGAGCCGGCCGCGATCGTCTGGCACCGGCACCGGCGCACCCACGAGGCGCTCGTCGCGCAGGCGTACGGCTACGGAGCCGGGTTCGGTGCCTTCCTGGCCGCGGCGCTCGCCCACGAACCACGCATGCTGCCCGCCCTGCTGCGGCGGCTGTTCGGCGGCGTCCGGTACGTGATCGCCAGAAACCGCGAACGTGCCGGACCGCGCCCCGGTGCCGGAGAGGGCGCCGGAGCGGGAGAGGGTGCCGGAGCGGGGACCACCGCGTCCGCGCTCGCCCGCCTGGAGCTGCGGGGGCTGCTCTACGGGCCGTACGGCTACCTCCGCAGCCGCCGGATCGAACGGCGGACACGACGATGACCGAGCTGCGGGCGGCATTCCACGGCCGGTCGCCCCTGGTGGCCGACCCCACGGCCGAGGGGGACCCGCCTCCCCCCGGCGCCCGGCGCTCACTCGGCGCGGCGGTCCGCTCCGGTGTCACCGCCGTCTTCCCCCGTGACCCGCTGCTGCGCAACGGGCACCTCCTCGCGATCAGCTCCCTCGTCAGCGCCGCGCTGGGGTCGATCTTCTGGCTCCTGGCCACGCACTGGTACGACGACGCGGTGGTGGGCGTCAGCTACTCCGCGCTCTCCATGACCCTGCTGCTCGCCAGCATCGGCCAGCTCAACCTGTCCGACTTCCTCGTCCGGTTCGTGCCCTCCGCGGGCCACCACACCCGCCGGCTGATCCTCCTCTGCTACGCCGTGAGCGCCGTCGTCAGCGCGCTGGTGGCCATGGCCTTCCTGCTGCTCGTCCCCGCGGTCGCCCCCGGCCTCGGCTTCCTGCTGACCCCGGTGACCGCCGCCTGCTTCGTCGCCGCCACCGCCGGATACGCCGTCTTCGTGATGCAGGACGGTGCGCTGACCGCGGTGCGGCGGCCCGGCTGGGTGGTGGGCGAGAACGTGATCTTCGCCTGCGTGAAGATCGGCCTGCTCGGCATGGGCGCGGCCCTGGCGCTGTTCTCCGGCATCCTGCTCTCCTGGGTCGGGGCGCTCGCGGTCTCCCTCGTCGTCGCCAACTTCGTCCTGCTGCGGCGGGCCGTACCCGAACACGTACGGGTATCGAAGGAGGCGGAACGACCGGACCGGGCACTGCGGTACGCGGCCGCCGACTACTTCGGCTCGCTGTTCCGGATGGCGGCGTACACCGTGCCCCCGCTGATGGTCCTGAACAATCTGGGCGCCGACCAGAGCGCCTACTTCTCGCTCGCCTGGATCGTCGGCTACACGCTCTACCTGGTGGCCCGCAACCTGGGCAGCTCCCTCGTGGTGGAGGCCGTGCGCAGCCCGGAGCGGCTGGTCGAGCACACGCTGCGGATGCTGCGCCACACGGGTCTGCTGCTCGGCGCCGGCATCGTCTTCGTCGCCGCGCTGGCGCCGCAGATCCTCCAGTTCTTCGGCCCCGAGTACGCCGAGCACGGAAGCACCCTGCTGCGGCTCCTCGCCCTGTCCGCCCTGCCGAACATCCTGGTCAGCATGGCCATCGACGTGTGGCGGGCGCGACGGCGGCTGCGGTGGGCGGTCGGGGTGCAGATCGTGATGTGCGTGATGGTCCTGGGGCTCACCAAGGTGCTGCTGCCGACGCTGGGGATCACCGGGGCGGGCGTCGCCTGGCTGGTGACCATGTGCCTGCTCGCCGCGCCGCTGCTGATCTGGCGTTCGCGCTGGCTCACGACCGGATCCCAGGAGGTCCCCGTGAACACCGAGACCGAGAAGGCCGCCGACACCTCGACGGCTGCCGAGACCGGGGCAGGGGCCGGGCCCGGGACTGCGACCGGGACCGATACCGGCCCCGGCTCCCGCCCCGTACCCACCCTGACCGTCGTCGTCTGCGCCTACACCCTCGACCGCTGGGACGACGTGCGGGCGGCCATCGGGTCGCTGCGCGCCCAGCGGAGCCCCGTGACGGAGACCGTCCTCGTCGTCGACCACTGCCGTGAGCTGTACGAGCGGTCGCGCACCGCGTTCCCCGGTGTGCGGGTGCTCGAGAACAGTGAGCGCCAGGGGCTTTCGGGTGCCCGCAACACCGGGGTGGCGGCCGCCCGTTGCGAGGTCGTGGCCTTCCTCGACGACGACGCGGCGGCCGATCCGGACTGGTCCGCCCGGCTCCTCGCCCGCTATGCCGACCGCGCCGTCGTGGGCGTCGGGGGCCTGGTCCGGCCGTGGTGGGTCACCCGGCGTCCGGTGTGGTTCCCGCGAGAGTTCGACTGGGTCGTCGGCTGCTCCTACCGGGGGCTGCCCGAACAACCGGCCCCGGTACGGAACTTCATCGGCGCCAACATGTCCTTCCGGCTGTCCGAGGTGATCGCCGCCGGAGGTTTCCGCAACGACCTCGGGCGGGTGGGGAAGCGGCCGCTCGGCTGCGAGGAGACCGAGTTGTGTCTGCGCATCGCGGCCCGCAGCCCGGACGCCGTCCTGCTCCACGAGCCCGCGGCGGCGGTCCGGCACCGGGTGCCCGCGGCCCGCACCACCTGGGCGTACTTCGTCGCGCGGTGCTACGCCGAGGGACTGTCCAAGGCCCATGTCGCCCGGCTCGGCAGCACCCGTACGGCCCTGTCCAGCGAGCGCGCCTATGTGCGGTCGACCGTCCCGCGGGCGTTCGTACGGGCGCTGACGTCCGGCCGTCCCGGCGGGCTGCGTACGGCCTCGGCGCTGGTGGGAGGGGTCGGGGTGACCGTCGCGGGCTATGTCGTGGGCCGGGTCCGGCGTCCCGCGCCGGCGTCCGGCGCCGACCGGTCCGCCGCCGGGGCCCCAGCTGCCGCACCCGCCGCGGGGCGGGCCGGAGGAGCGGGCGGGGGCCTGTCATGACAGCCGTGCCCGTCTTCCTGTACCACTCGGTGTCGTACGATCCGCCGTCCTGGATCGCGCCGTTCACGGTCGGACCGCGGGTCTTCGCCGAGCAGCTGGAGACGATCGCCGACAGCGGTCTCCGGCTCGTGCCGCTGCATCGGCTGGTGGCGGCCCAGCGCGGCGGCCCGCCGCTCCCCGCCCGGTCCGCGGTCCTCACCTTCGACGACGGTTTCGCGGACTTCCACTCGATCGTGCTGCCCCTGCTCGCGCGCCTGGGCCTGCCCGCCACCCTGTTCGTCACCACCGGCGCGCTGCGCGGCCGGGCCGGCGCTCCGGTGGACCCCGTCTTCCCGCCGGAGTCGCGGATGCTGAGCTGGCGCCAGCTCGGCTCGCTGGACGGCGCCTCCGGTGTCGAGATCGGCGGCCACACGAGGACGCATCCGCAGCTCGACACCCTGCCCGCCCACCGGGTGTGGGACGAAGTGGCGGGGTGCGCCGGTGAGTTGGAGGACTTCCTCGGTCACCGGGTCACCTCGTTCGCCTATCCGCACGGGTACTCCAGTGCGGCGGTGCGCGACCAGGTCAGTGCGGCGGGGTGGACGTCGGCCACGGCGGTGCGGGACGCGTTCAGCTCGGCGGGTGACGATCCGCTGCGCATCGCGCGGCTGATGGTGCGCGCCGACACGGACCGGGACCGGTTCCGGCAGTGGACCACCGGGGCCGCGGCGCCGGTCGCGCCGTTCCCCGAAGGGGCCCGGACCAAGGGCTGGCGCGCCTACCGCCGGATGAGGGCCCGGCTGAACGTGCCGTACAGGGCGGTCTCCTGAGGTGCGCGGGGCGTCTCCCGAGGCGTGGGAGCCGCCCGGAGACGCTCACCGCTGCTCCCACACCCGTACCCAGTCCACGCGCATCCGGGCCGAGTCGACCGAGTCCGGAGGCTCCTTCGGCACCCCGACCGCCAGGTTGATCAGCACCTCCATGGGAACGTCCGGGATCCGTTCGGTGTCCGTCACCCGGAGCCGTTCGACGTCGTCCACGTACCAGACCAGCTTGTCGGGCTCCCACAGCAGGCCGAACACGTGGTACTCGGCGGGGAAGTCGACCGGGCCGTACGTGCCCTTCTGCCGCTCCTCGTCGCCGTCGGGCTCGCGCCAGTGCACGTAGAAGCTGACCTCCTGGGTGGTTTCCAGGAATTCCATGATGTCGATCTCCGGCGGTGTGTAGCGCGATTCGGGCATCATCCAGAACGCGGGGAACATGCCCGCCTCCGGCGGGATCCTGATCGCCGCCTCGAAGTAGCCGTACGTGAACGTGCGCCGCGGCTCGGCGTACCAGTCGTCCCGGCCGGTGGAGATCATTCCGGAGGTCCACGGATAGGTCCGGTCGTCGCTGCCGCGGGTCTCGCGCCGCTCGGCGGTGAGGGTCAGCTCGCCGTTCGCCACCGAGACCTGCTCGGGCAGGTACCACTGCAGTTCGTCGTTGCCGCTGTTGGTGCAGCCGTCCTCGTTCCAGTCGTAGCAGGTGGTCCATGTCCGGCCGTCGAGCTCTGTCCCGTCGAAGTCGTCGCTCAGGACGAGCCGCCACGCGTCGGACGGCGTCGGCATGAGGGCGGACGGACTCTCCTCGGCCACCCGTGAGCCGTCGGCCGGTCCGACGCAGGCGGTCGCCGCCATCAGCAGGGCGGACGACAGTGCCAGTGCCGCCCGCCGAAGGGACCGGCGGGCGTCCCGCGCGTTCACCGGTCCCGGCCCGCGACCGAGGCCGCGACCCGGCGGGCGGCGAACGTCGTGCCGTGGACGAACCGCAGGAGGGGGCCGAACGTGGGGGCGGCGGCCAGCCCGGTGAAGTACAGGCCGGGGACCGAGGACTCGCATCCCGCCGACAGCACGGGCGGGCCACCGGGCCAGGTGCGTACCGCCGTGCGCAGGGCCGGCGCCAGGACGGGGATCCTCTCGACGTCCACCCGGTAGCCGGTGGCCGCGAGGACGTGGTCGGTGTCGAGGACGTCCTTCCGGCCCGCCGTGTCCTCCGTCTCCAGGCGTACGGCACCGTCCGCGCCGTCCTGGAGCCGGGCCGAGACGAGCCGGCGGCCGCACAGCACCGGCACCTGTCCGTTCACCCGGTCGCGCAGCCACCACGCGCCGGACGGCCCGAGCACGGTACGCAGGAGGCGGGTGCGCACCGGGAGCGGCAGATGGCGGTAGGCGGCGGGGCCGCGGCTGACCGCGAACAGCGACCAGCCGGGGCCCAGCGCCGAGCCGGGTTTGCGCAGCCGGGTGGCCCCGGGCCGGGCGGACGGCCGGTCCGTCGGGGGCGGGTCGCCGAAGAGCAGGGAACGGGTCCGGGCGATCACGACGGGCCGGGCACCCGCCTCGTGCAGCAGCGCGGCGCTCTCCAGGGCGGACTGCCCGGCGCCGACGACCGCGACGCGCCGGCCGGCGAATCCGGACAGGTCCGGGTGGTCGCACGAGTGGGACGCGCGGCCGGCCGCGACGAGCGGCGCCAGGCCGGCCGGCCGGAAGGCGTGGGCCACCAGTCCGGTGGCCACCACCACGGCCCTCGCCTCGATCTCCTCGCCGGAGTCGAGGGTCACGCCGAACCCGCCGTCGGCCCGCCGTACGTCGCGCACCGCCGTACGCTCCACGTCGGGCACCAGGCGCTCCTGGAACCAGTGGCCGTACGCGATGAACTCGTCGACCGGGATCGGATAGGTGTCGCCCACCGGCGCCCGTCCGCGGGCGGCACGGAAGTCCGCGAACCGGTGCCCGTCCTCGGGCGCGGAGATCGAGGACGCGGCCGGGACCGATTTGAGGAACATGCCGTCGGGCATATGGGTCCGCCACGTCTCCATCGGTTCGCCGAACACTCGGAGGGACGCGCCCGTCGCGGTCAGCCAGGCGGCGGTGGCGAGTCCGAACGGACCGGCTCCGACGACCACGACGGGAAGTCGTCGGCGGGCGGTGGTTCCGGGCCGTGGGAGTGAGCCCTGGGCCATCGCACGTCTCCTCTCCTCTCAACCAGCGTGCACCTGAGGGCCCGGGTTCCGCGCGCGGGAGCGGCGCGGCAGCAGGGCGAGGACCGCGGTCAGGGCGGCGAGCACGAGCAGGGACCGGGTGGGGGTGAAGACGCCGCCGAGGAAGAGCGCGACGGCCACGAGGGTGGTCAGGGCGAGCCCGAGCACGAGGGTGAGGAGGGCGGCCTCCAGGACCGCGGCCGGGTGCCCGGCCCGTCGCAGCAGGCCGGAGGGCCGCAGCGCGAGCTGGGCCGCGAGACCCGGGCAGACCAGCAGGAACACGGTGACGGCGGCCACCCGCACCGGGGCGGCGTCCGGCAGCGCCGTGGCGAGGAGCGCGAGCCAGCCGGAGGCGGCGAGTCCCACGCGCAGGAGTGTCATGAGGTGCCTCCTCAGTCCGGTGGGGGCGTCACATAGCGGTAGACGATCGCGTCGCCGTTGTCGTAGACGCGCGTGAAGCCCGGCGCGTTCGACAGCGCGGCCTGGAGCCGCTCCGGGACGTCGGCCGGCAGTGCTCCGGTGACGTAGAGGTTCATGTCCTGGGCCCGGGAGAGCACGACGTACGCGGGCCTCTGCTCGGTGGCGCCGAAGACGAAGCCCTCCACCCCCTCCAGCGGGTCGCGCACCAGCAGCCGCAGCTCGTCCGTCTCCTGGTAGGCCAGCTGGACCCGGCGGTGTTTCTCGTAGTCCAGGTCGAGGTCGGGCACGTCGGCGGTGAGCGTGACGATCGTCGAGCCCGGCGGGGCGTGCTCGATCACGTAACGGGCGGCGGCGACCTCCTTGAGGGTGTACTGGTTCAGGGCCTCCTTGCCGTAGTAGCCGAAGACCAGCGCGCCGAACATGGCGAGGAGCACGGGGTAGACGGCGAGCGTGCGCGCGACGCGCCGGTCACCCGACGGCAGGAGGAGAGCCGCGACCAGGAACGCGGCGGCGGGCAGCGCGAAGAGATAGGCCCGGAAGAGCATTTCGCCGCCGTAGGCGTTGACGGCGAGCAGCGGCAGCGGGGCCGCGGCCAGCAGGGGGAGGCCGGTGCGCCGGGTCCACCGGCGGACCAGGAGGCCGGCGAGCGCCAGGACGGCGACCGCCGCCGACAGTCCGCGGTCGACCCAGGACAGCAGGATCTGCCCCGGGGCGGCGTCGCCCAGGGCGGCGAGGCCGGACGAGACGTTCTGGTCGGGCTGGGTGAGGGAGTCCACCAGGTAGGTGATGTTGACGGAGATGTACGACCGGGCCACGGTGGCGTCCCAGACGGCGGTGAGGACGACCGTGGCGATCAGCACCGGCAGCGCGAGACGTCGGCTGCGGCGGGGCAGGGACAGCAGCGCCAGGGCGCTGATCAGCATCAGTGGTGTGAGCGGGTGGGAGACCACGATCGCGGCCACGAGCACCACGACCGCCACGAGGAGCCCGGCGGGCCAGCCGTCCCGCCGGCGCGGATCGGGGCGGGGGAGCGCCGACGACCGCAGCTGCCGGAAGAGGAGGGCGATCACCGTCATGAAGAGCAGGAAGGCGAAGGACTGCGGCGCGAAGTAGTCCTGACCCACCCAGGAGCAGCTGTAGTAGATCCAGACCGCGCCCCACACGAGCCGCCGGTCGCGGGTCACGGACCGGTACAGCAGGAGCAGCGGGGCGAGCAGCAGGGCGTTGGCGAACGGGGGCGTCCAGGCGGCGTACCCGACGGACGAGTCCAGGCCGGTGGTCCGGAGGAACAGCGCGTGGAGCTGGAAGAAGCCCGGCCAGTCGTTGTAGACGGAGAACTTGCCCGCGTTCGGCACCTCGCCGCCGTGCCGGATCATCGCGTCGATGACCGCCAGGTGTTTCCAGGCCCAGGAGTAGCGCAGGGTCGGGTACAGCAGGGTGGGGGTGGCGTGGAGCAGGGCGATCAGCGTGAGGACGTAGCCGGTCAGCCAGGCGCCGTGGGTGCGGCGGTCGCTCAGGGCCAGGCAGAAACCCAGCGTGAGGACGGCGGCCGCCACCCAGAAGAGCGGGGGCAGGACCTGGAGCAGTCCGAGGTCGCGCATCCGTTCGAGCGGGACCGAGCGCAGCGACAGCAGCCAGAGCGTGATCGAGAGGGGCAGGATCACGCGTGCCGCCCAGACGCGGACGACGTCGGACCGGGAGCGGGGCGGGGAGGGCCGGTTCCGGGTCGGGGAGGGCCGGGTGCGGGTCCGGGTGCCCGACGTTTCGGGGGCGGACGTCCCGGTGGTGTCGCCGGGACGGGCGGCGCCGTTCGGCGTGTCCTTGTCGCCCTTCTGAGCGCCGTCCGAGGTGTGGGCCGGGCGCCGGGGCCCGCTCACCGGAACACGTCCATGACCTGTTCGGCGGGACCACACCTTCCGCT